>DASZWI010000022.1:0-3323 GCA_035546715.1 Gaiellaceae bacterium
GCTCGTCTCGACGGTCTCGGACCTGCTGCGCTTCGGGGAATGGCAGCTCGCGGAGCCGGCCGCGGCGGCGCTTCGCGTCCCCCACGCCCGGCGGCCCGGCGGCGGCTACGGGCTCGGCTACATGCTGGACGCCGCGGGCGGCCAGGAGGTCTGGTTCCACGGCGGCGACTACGGCGGCTTCCAATCGGTCCTCGTGCTCGTCCCGGCGGCGCGTCTCGTCTTCGCCGGCCTGACGAACAGCGGCACGGGCTCGCAGGTGCTGCGGACGCTGCGCGAGGAGGTGCTCGAGCGGAGCGTCGGCGCCGGGACGCCGCCGCCGGAGCCGGCGGAGGTCCCCCAGGCGGAGCTCGAGGCGCGCGCCGGCGTGTACGCGCGTCCCGACGGCGAGGTCGACGTCCGGGTCGTCGACGGCGGTCTCGAGGTGCGCGAGCGCGACGAGGAGGGTGGCCAGCCGTGGTTCCGCGCGCGGCCGCTCGTCGAGGGCGAGTTCGAGGTCGTCGAGGGCCCGTTCACCGGCTCGCGCCTGGACTTCCCGCTGCCGGGCTTCGGGCGCTTCTCGTCGCGCCTGGCCGAGCGGGTCGGCTAGCTACACCGGGCGGGTCGCGGCGCGCGTCTCCTCGACGTCGCGGGCGATCTGCTCGACGAGGGCCGCCTCGCTCTCGAAGGCGCGCTCGTCGCGCAGCTTGCGCCACACCTCGACGACGAGCCGGTCGCCGTAGAGGTCGCCCGACCAGTCGAGCAGGAACGCCTCGACGCGACGCGTGGCGCCGCCGTAGTGCGGGTTGACCCCGATCGAGATGGCCGCGCGCTGCTCGCCCACGGCGCCGGCGTAGATGCCGTAGCCCGGCACGAGGAGCTGCGGGTCGACGTCGAGGTTGGCGGTCGGGAAGCCGAGCCCGGCCCCCCGGTGGTCGCCGTCCACGACCGTCCCCTCCACCTCGACCGGCCGTCCGAGCTGGAGCGCCGCCTGGTCGACGGCGCCGGCGTGGACGAGCCCGCGGATCGCGCTCGACGAGATGCCAGGGACCAGGGGCACCGCACGCACCTCGAAACCGAGCGAGCGGAGGAGCGCCAGGTCGCCCGCCCGGCGGCGGCCGAAGCGGAAGTCCGCGCCGGCGACGACCACCTGCGCCCCGATCGGGGTCAGGAACCCCTCGACGAACGGGATCGGGTCGAGCGCCGCCGTCTCCTCGGTGAAGGAGACGACCAGCGTCTCGTCCACACCGGCGTCGGCGAGCAGCTCGAGGCGCCGTTCGAGGGTCGCGAGCAGCTCGACCTCCCGCCCGAGCACGAGCCGCGGATGCGGGTGGAAGGTGAGGACCGTCGTCCGCAGGCCGGCGTCCTGTGCGGCGCGAAGCACGGCGCGGTGGCCGCGATGCACGCCGTCGAACGTGCCGATGGCGACCGCCCGCGGCGTACGCTCGAGCTCGCCCGGCAGGTGGGCGACCTTCACGCCGCCTCCAGCTCGAGGACGCCGGCCCGGACCCGCTCCGGCACGCGCTCCACGGCGTCCGCCGGCAGCCGCGCGAGAGCGTCCCGCACCGGCAGCAGGCGCTCGGGATCCGCCTCGTCGACGGAGAACGGGCCGATCGCGGTGCGGCGGAGCGTCAGGCAGTGGCCGCCGAGCGCCTCGGCGACCGAGCGGACGTACGTCCCCGAGCCGACGTGGAGCTCCAGCCGCGCGACGCGCCCGTCGTATGCGGTCAGGTCGAGCGCGTGGACCTCCGAGCGGCGCAGCGGCATCTCCACGGCCACGCCGCGCCGGTGGAGCCGGTAGGCGCGCTCGCCCTCGATCTTCACCGCGGAGGCGGCCGGGATCCGCAGCTCGACGGTGCCGCGCAGCCCGTGCAGGGCCGTCTCCAGCTCCTCGACGCTCGGTGGATCGTGCTCGTCGAGCGTCTCGCCCTCGGGGTCGCCGGTCGACGTCGTCGAGCCGAGGTCGACGTCCGTCACGTAGCGCTTGTCGAGGCCGACGAAGCACGGCGCGAGCCGCGTCGCGGCTCCGGAGAGCAGCAGGAGGAGGCCGGTCGCGAACGGGTCGAGCGTGCCCGCGTGCCCGGTGCGCGCCTTCGTCCGCCGGCGGAGGTCGGCGACGAGCGCGAACGACGACGGGCCCGCCGGCTTGTCCACCAGCGCGACCCCGACCGGTCTAAGCGCTCTGGGCGGCAACCGAGGCGAACTCCCGCTCGATGAACGCCGCGATCTCCTCGGTCGAGTCGTCCGACGAGAAGCCGGCCGCCTGACGGTGGCCGCCGCCGTTGGCGGCGCGTGCGATCGCCGAGACGTCGATCTCGTCGTGGCTGGAGCGGAGCGAGACGCGGTGCAGCGGGCCGTCGTCGCGAGGCGGCTCGCGGATCAGCGCGACCATCTCCGACCCCTCGACGGCGCGCAGGTAGTCGATGATCCCCTCGGAGTACGCCTCCTCGGCGCCCGCGGCGGTGAAGTCGGCGCGGTCGAGGTGCGAGATGACGAGCCGGCCGCCGCCGACGAGGCGCGCGTTGTCGAGCGCGCGCGCGAGCAGCTTGAGCTTGGCGAACTGGACCGTCTCGTAGACGTGGCGGAAGATGCCGTGCACGTCGGCGCCCGCTTCGACCAGGTCGGCGGCCAGGCGGAGCGCCTTCGGGGTCGTGTTCGAGTACTGGAAGCGCCCGGTGTCGGTCACCACGCCCACGTACAGCGCCTCGGCGATCTCCGGGGTCGGCGAGACGTCGAGCTCGGCGAGCACGTCGCGGACGATCTCCGCGGTCGACGACGCGTCCGCGACGATCAGGTTGACCGTCCCGAAGCGGGTGTTGTCGTGGTGGTGGTCGATGTCGACGACGCGGCGGGCGCGGCGAAACGCGTCGTCGTCCGGGCCGAGGCGGCGCTCGTTGGCGCAGTCGACCGCCACGAGCGTGCGTCCCTCGAGATCCTCCGGCAGCGTGCGCCGCAGGTCGCGCAGGTCGAGGAAGGCGTACTCGGCGGGCACGGGGACGTCGCCGCTCAGGTACATCTCGACGTCCTTGCCGGCGTCGCGCAGGCCGAGCGTCAGCCCGAGCAGCGAGCCGAGCGCGTCGCCGTCCGGGTTCTCGTGCGTCACCACGAGGAAGCGGTCGTCCTCCCGCAGGACCTCCGCGACCGCGTGCAGGTCACTTGCTGTCGTCGTCATCATCTGGCTCCCCCATCGGCGGCAGTTCGGCGGCCAGCTCGTCGATCAGCTTCGTCATCCGAACGCCTCGCTCGACCGTCTCGTCGTATTCGAAGGTCAGATGCGGGGTCCTGCGCAGCGTGAGCTCCCGGTTGATCCGCGCCTGGAGCACTCCGTGGGCCGACTCGAGGCCGGC
>DASZWI010000023.1:0-13301 GCA_035546715.1 Gaiellaceae bacterium
GGCAAGATCGTCCTCTCGATCTAGCCGAACCCGAGGATGAACTTCGCGTCCTCGGACATCTTCTCGGGCGTCCACGGCGGGTCGAACGTCAGCTCGGCCTCGACGCCCTCGACGCCCGGGATCTCGTGCACCACGCGGTCGATGTCCTCCTGGATCATCGCGCCGGCCGGGCAGCCCATCGACGTCAGCGTGTAGGTGACCTTCACGTTCGGCCCGTCGATCTCCGCGTCGTAGAACAGCCCGAGCTCTACGATGTCCATGCCGAGCTCCGGGTCCTCGACCTGGCGGAGCGCCTCGACGACCTCTTCCCTGGACGGCATGCTCCGAGCCTAGCTCAGCCGGACTTCCTCGCGGCGCTCGCGCGCGAAGAAGTGGATGCCGTCGACGAAGCGCACCCAGTTGCACCGCGTGCACATGACGAGCGAGTGCGTCCGCGCGGACTCGGCCAGGAACCGCACGCCCCGCAGCAGGTCGCCGTTCGAGACGCCGGTCGCCGCGACGATCACGTCCTGCGGGGCGAGGTCGTCGATCGTGAAGATGCGGTCGACGTCCTCGATGCCGTGGTCGCGGGCGAGCTCGATCTCGGCGCGGCGGGTCGGCCAGAGCTGGGCCTGCAGCTCGCCGCCGAGGCAGCGGAGCGCGGCCGCGGCGAGCACCGCCTGCCGCGTCCCGCCGATGCCGATCGCGAGATGGTCGTTCGTCCCGCGCACGGCGGCGCTGATCGACGCGGTCACGTCGCCGTCCTGGATCAGCTTGATGCGCGCCCCTGCGGCGCGGATCTCCTCGACAAGGTCGTGGTGGCGCGGCCGGTCGAGGACGATCGCCGTGACGTCGTTCGTCATGCGTCCGAACGCCTCGGCGATCGCGCGGATCGTGTCGCCGACCGGACGGCGGAGGTCGATGCGGCCGCGCGCCAGCGGGCCGACGGCCATCTTCCGCATGTACATGTCGGGCAGCGACGGGATAGTCCCGGACGGGGCCGCGACCACCATCGAGACCGCGTTCGTCCCGCCGCGCGCGACGACCGCCCGGCCTTCGAGCGGGTCGAGCGCCAGGTCGAACGCCTCGCCGCCGAGACCGACGCGCGACCCGTTCGGCAGCCGGCCTCCGTCCTCGGGCCCGCCGATGACGACGTGCCCGTCGATCGCCAGCGCGTCCAGCGCCTGGCGTGCCGCGTCGAACGACGCATCCTCGGCCGCCTGCGTGTCGGCCCGGCCGAGCCACCGCGCGCCCGCGAGCGCCGCGCGCTCGGTGACCCGCGCGAAGCTCTCGCACGGGCACGGCGGCTGCGTGGCGCCGTGGTCGCCGGTCGCCGCCTCGCCTTCCCCGCTCTCGCGGACCTCGGTCACGCGGGTTCCGGCGCCCGCGCGGCGAGCTGGAGGACGAGCTCGATCACGTCGCTGATGGTGCGCTCCACGTTCGCATTCTCGATCACCGGCACGCGGTCGCGCCGGGCCTGCGACAGGATGTAGCTCTGGACGCGGCGGATCCGGTCGAGACCCTCGAGGTACTGGCCCATCGGCCGCACGCCCCCGGTGGTCGCGTCGCGGATCAGGAAGTGCGAGCGGTGCGCCTCCTCGTCGGCGATTCCCACGATGACGTGCAGGAGCAGCGCCCCGTCGAGCTCCGCCGGGACGAGCCCGGGGACGAGGTGGACGCCCTCGAGCACCATCGACCAGCCCTCGGTGAGCGAGCGCCGGATCGCCGCCTCGACGCCGACGCACACGTGCCGGCACTGCTCGACGAAGCCGTTGATCACCGGATCGCCGGTCGCCGTGCCGGGAACCGCGGCGCCCGCCTCGAAGCTCGAGTAGTGCACCGCCGGCATGAACTCCTGCGAGAAGAAGGCGCGCATGGTCTGGCGGATGAAGTCGGTCGAGGTGACGCGGGTGATGCCCAGGCGGTGGGCCACCTCGGTCGCCACCGTCGACTTCCCGGTGCCCGTCGCGCCCCCGATCAGGATGACGAGCGGCACGTCGAGCGCGTTCAGGTCGCGCAGCCGCCGCAGCTGGGTGGCGGCGCGCTCGCCCTCCTCCTCGCCGAGCACCGAGCGAGCGAGGTCGTCGAAGCGGTCGAGCTCCACCGACCGGCTTCCCCGCTCCGCCAGGTCGATCTCGAGCGCGCGGGCGAGGTCGTAGGCGCGGTCGGCCGAGACGCCCGCGGCGATCAGCGCGCGTGCCATGAGCCCCTTCGAGTAGGGCAGCTCCTCGTCGCCGAGGGGCAGCGGATCCCCGACGCGCCGCTGGATCACGCCGGCGCCCCCGCGGGAGCCAGCGCCAGCAGCGCCTCGTCGACGCCGTCGCCGACGAGGTCGTTCGCCGCGAACACGACCCGCGCGCCGGCCGCGAGCGCGTGCTCGGCGACGACGTCGATCGCGGCGGCCTTGATCTCGACGAGGTACGTCTCGGCCTCGACCCGCGCCAGCTCCGCACGCAGCGCCGGCCGGTCGGCGAGGCTGGTCGAGACGTGGACGACGTCCGCGTCCAGGTGCTCGACCGGCGCGGGCCCCGCCGTGAACACCGCGACGCGGCCGACGAGGTCGCCCATGGGCCGCAGGCGGAGATCGCAGCGCAGCGCGCCCTCCACGTCGCAGCCGACCGACAGGACGAGGTCCGAGATCAGCCGGCGGTACGGGTTGAGGTAGGCGTCGAGGTCGTGACCGCCCCCGGTCACCAGGACGCGCCGGTCGACCTCGACCGGCGGGATCGCCGCGCCGCTGCCGTCGAAGACGACCACGTCCGGCCCGAGGCCCGCCGCGACGCGGGCGCCCTCGAGCACGTTCGACACGAAGACGCTGCCGGCGAGCCCACCGCCGGCGCGGCGGCACCCGACCGTGGGCACGCCCGCGAGCGCGGCGGTCTCGAGGTGGTCGGACGCGGCGTGCCGGCCGCTGCGGGCGCGCGCGACCAGGTCGGCGACGCTCGGCGGGGTCTCGACGACCTCGGGCTCCGCCGGTCCGCCCCGGCCCATCGCGACGACGACCACCTCGCGGTCGCGCGCGAGCAGGCGGGCCAGGTGCGTCGTGACCGCCGTCTTCCCCACCCGCTTGCCCGTGCCGATGACGCCGATCGACGGCAGCGCGAACGGCTCGAAGCGCGGCGGGTCGAAACGGAAGTCGGCGCCGACGTACGGCAGCCCGGCGGCGAGCGCCTTCGCCGCCCAGCGCAGCCGCGCCGCCGGGCCGAGCACGGGCTCGTCGGAGAGATCGACCACCACCTCGGCGTCGCCGAAGTCGTCCCGCAACGGCGTCCCCCAGTCCGCGCCCTCGCGCAGCTTCTCGGTGCCGCCGACGAGGATCGCGCCCACCCACTCGTACGGCAGCGCGGCGAGAGCGTCGCGCACGACGGGCGCGTAGTGCTCCCCGTCGACCAACGCCACGGCGCGCGTCACCGCTGCGTCGTGACCTCGCGCTCGATGCGGCCCGTGTACTTCTCGTACTCGCCGCTCACCACGTCGAACTGGATGATCCGCTCCTGGCCGTGGAACGGGTAGCGGCGCCAGACGGAGACGTGGCTGCCGGCCACCTCGACGACGTTGTAACAGGGCCGCGTGTGGCCGCGGAGGCGCAGGGTCGAGACGGTACCGGTGTTGACCACGAAGAGATCCTCGAGCTTCCAGGCGTACGGGACGTGCTTGTGCCCGGAGAGGACCAGGTGCACGCCTGCCCGCTGCAGGCACTCGATCGCGTCGCCGGCGTCGTAGACGACGTTCCGCTCGCGGCCCGTGCCCGGGATCGGCAGCAGGTGATGGTGCAGGACGAACACGCGCAGGTCGGCCTCGCTCTCCGCGAACTCGCTCTCGATCCAGCCGTAGCGCCCACGGCCGATCTGGCCGTGGTCGAGGTCGGGCTCGGTCGAGTCGACGGCGACGACCGTGATGCCCGGCCGCCGCAGCACGGAGCTGCGCTCGCCGAACAGCTCCTCGAAGTGCGCGTAGCCCACGTTCCGCGAGTCGTGGTTGCCCGGGACGACGACCAGCGCGTCGCACTCCACGCGGTCGAGGTAGCGGCGCGCCTGGGCGAACTCCTCCTTGAACCCGAACGTCGTCAGGTCGCCGGAGCAGACGACGACGTCCGGTTTGAGGTCGTTGATCTCGGCGATCGCACGGTCCATCAGGTCGGGGACGAAATGCGGGGACCCGCAATGGAGGTCGGAGAGGTGCGCGACGGTGAGGCTCACGGCGCCCAGTCTAGGAGGTCTTGGTCATCCGAGTCCGCTGCTACCCTGGCCGAGGTGCTGCCGGAAACGCCGGATTTCCAGGCATTCCGCGGCGACGAGCCGCCTCGGTTCGCCAACCCCGCGGAGCTCGAGTACGCCAAGATCCTCGACTTCTACGGCGTGCCGTGGATGTACGAGCCGACGACGTTCGTGCTGGAGCGGGACGCGGAGGGCCGGGTCACCGAGGCCTTCACGCCGGACTTCTACCTCCCCGACCAGGATCTCTACCTCGAGGTCACGGTCATGAAGCAGTCCCTCGTCACCCGCAAGAACCGCAAGCTCCGCAAGCTGCGGCAGCTCTATCCCGAGGTCCGGATCAAGCTGTTCTACGAGCGCGACTTCGAACGGCTCGCGGCGCGGTACAACCTCCGCAGAGCCTCTTGAACCCGAGCGGCAGACGATCCTGAACCCGCTCGACCCGCGCATCGGCGAGGTGTTCCTCGACGCCGACGAGCTGGCCGCCCGCGTGCGCGAGCTCGGCGCCGAGATCGCCCGCGACTACGCCGGGCTCGAACCGCTCCTCGTCGGGTCGCTCAAGGCCTCGATCCCGTTCGTCTGCGACCTGTCGCGGGCCGTCCCGATCCACCACGCCCTCGACTTCGTCGAGCTGGCCGGCTACGGCTCGGCCGAGACCGGCGGCCACGAGCACGTGCGGTTCCTGAAGGACCTGAGCACGGAGATCGACGACCGGCACGTGCTGCTCGTCGACGAGGTCGTCGACACCGGCCTGACGATGCACGTCCTCACGCGGACGCTCGCCCTGCGGGGAGCCGCCTCGCTCGCGGCCGTCGTGCTCTTCGACCGTCCGTACCGGCGGCTGGTCGACGACCTGCCCGTGCGGTACGTCGGCTTCACGCTCCCCGACGAGTTCTACGTCGGGTACGGCTTCGACCTGCAGGAGCGGTGGCGCAACCTCCCCGACCTGCACGTCCTCGAAGACGTTCGCACCACCTAAGTTAGACATGGCTAAACTTTCCCGGGAATGATCCCAACCCGGGAAGAAACGGAGCTCCCCGCCGGCCTCCGCACGGTCGACGAGGCGCTGCACCGCACCCGCTTCCGGATCCTGCCGTTCCTCGGCCCGGCGTTCATCGCCTGCGTCGCGTACATCGACCCGGGCAACTTCGCGACGAACATCTCGGGCGGCTCGAAGTTCGGCTACCGCCTGGTGTGGGTGATCGTGCTCGCGAACCTCGTCGCGATGCTGATCCAGACGCTGTCGGCGAAGCTCGGCATCGCGACCGGCAGGAACCTGCCGGAGATCTGCCGCGCGCACCTGCCGCGCCGCGTCTCGGTCGGCCTCTGGGTGCAGGCGGAGGCCGTGGCGATCGCGACCGACCTGGCCGAGTTCCTCGGCGCGGCGATCGGGATCGACCTGCTCACGGACATCGGGCTCTTCCCCTCCGCGGTGATCGCGGGCGTCGCGGCGTTCGCGCTGCTCGAGCTCCAGCGCTTCGGGTTCCGGCCGCTCGAGGCGGTCGTGGCGACGCTCGTCGGCGTGATCGGCGTCTGCTACGTCGCCGAGCTCGAGCTCGCGCATCCCGACTGGGGCGCGGTCGGCCACCACGCGGTGACGCCGCAGTTCGGCGGGCACGAGGCGGTGCTCCTCGCGGTCGGGATCCTCGGCGCCACGGTCATGCCGCACGTCATCTACCTCCACTCGGCGCTGACCCAGGACCGGATCGTCCCGGAGACGACCGAGGACGCCCGCACGCTGCTCCGCTACACGCGCATCGACGTGGTGATCGCGATGGTCATCGCCGGGGTCATCAACGTCGCGATGCTCGTGGTGGCGGCCGCGACGTTCTTCACGCACGGCCGCACCGACGTCGACTCCCTCGAGACCGCGCACCGCACGCTCGAGCCGATCCTCGGCGGCGCGTCGGGGACGCTGTTCGCGCTCGCGCTGATCGCGTCCGGCCTCTCGAGCTCCGCCGTCGGCACGCTCTCGGGCCAGGTCGTGATGCAGGGCTTCGTCGCGCGCAGGATCCCGGTCTCGGTGCGCCGCCTCGTCACCATGATCCCGGCCTTCGTCGTCATCGGGATCGGCGTCAACCCGACCCGGACGCTCGTCGTCTCCCAGGTCGTCCTCTCGTTCGGCATCCCGTTCGCGCTCGTGCCGCTCGTCTGGTTCACGTCGCGGCGCCGCGTCATGGGCGACCTCGTCAACGGACTCGCGACCACGGTGGCCGCGTCGATCGTGGCGGCCGCCATCGTCGTGCTGAACGTGTTCCTGCTGACGCAGGTTTTCTAGCCGGCCGTCCAGGCACCCGTATCTCGAGGGGCGCGGGCTTCGTTCCCCCCGTGCAAGCCACAAGACGTCGCCCTGCCCCTTCGGCACGGGCGACACCTGTCGTCTCCCGACGAGCGGGCGCCTCCCCCCGGGGCGCCCGTCTTTTCGCTCCGGGCCGGTCTAGAGGTAGCCCATCGGGTCGGCGGCGTTGCCGTTGATGCGCACCTCGAAGTGCAGGTGGGGACCCGTGCAGTGGCCGGTGCAGCCGACGTAGCCGATCACCTGGCCCTGGTCGACGTGCTGGCCGCACGTCACGGCGATCTGGCTCTGGTGGCCGTAGGCCGTGGCGAGGCCGCCGCCGTGGTCGAGGACGACGAAGTTCCCGTAGCCCTCCTCCCAGCCGCAGTAGATGACCGTCCCGGCGGCGGCGGCGTGGATCGCCGTGCCGTAGGCGACGCCGATGTCGATGCCTTCGTGCATGCGTCCCCAGCGCCACCCGAACGGGCTGGTGATCGGGCCGTCGACCGGCCAGATCAGCCCGGAGATCGACGGCGTCTGGTCGGTCGTCCCGTCGGCGGCGTCGCGGGCCTGCGCGGCGCGGATCTGCTCGGCGAGCCGGGCGCTGACCGCCTGGAGCGCGTCCATCTCCGACGCCTCGGCCTGCTCCTCGGCCGTGAGATCGGAGAGCTTGACCTTCTCCTTGGCGCGGGCGCCCGCGAGCTCGCCCTTCGCGCCTTCGAGCGCATCGCGCACCTCGCGCGTCTGCTCGGTCCGGGCCGAGATGACCGCGGTCTCGCCGCGCACGCTGGAGCGGAGCCGCTTGGTCTTCGCACGAGCCCGCTTCACGCTCTGCTTCGCCTGCCGCACCTGCTGCGCGACGCGGCGGTCCTCGATCCCGATCTCGTTCACGTACTGGACGCGGTCGAGCGCCTGCTGCACGCTCGACGCCCCGAAGAGGACGTCGAGGGTCGAGTTGTCCCCCGACTCGTAGATCTCGACGAGGCGCCGGTCGAGCCGCCGCACGGAGAGCGCGTACTCGGCGCGAAGCGTCGTGTAGCGCTGGGTCTGGAGGCTGTAGAGCGCGTCGAGGGCGCGCAACCGCTTCTCGTGCAGCGCGAGGTCGGCCTCGAGGGTCTGCAGGTGCAGGGAGACGTCGCCGACGCGCCGCTCGAGCGCGCGGATGCGGCTCGTGTAGGCGTCGATGCTGTCCTGCAGACGCGAGGCCCGTGCGCGCTGGCCGGCGATCTTCCCGTGCAGCGCCGAGATGCGTGCGTCGACGCTCTTCTTCTTCGCGGCGTCATCGCCCAGCGCCGGAGTCGCGACGCAGAGCAGGACGAGCAGTGCGAGCGCGATCCGCCGCATGGACGCGCTTTCGCGGCGGGCGGCGCTACTCCTGCGGGCCTGGCTCCGGCACCATCGGCGGCTGCGGGGGCGTCCCCTCGTCGGGCGGCGGATACGGCTCGGGCACGGGCGCCGGGGTGGGCGGTGTGCCCTCGTCGGGCGGCGGGCTCGGCTCCGGAACGGGTGTCGGCGTGAGCGGCTCGGACATGCTCTTGGGCATGCCCGCGCGGGGCGTTCCCGAATCGTCGAGCGCGCGGAGCGCGGCCGCGGCGGCCCGCCGCAGCGGCCCGACCAGCTCGCGGTAGTCCTCGTCGCCGATCTTGCCGGTGCGGTGGTCGAACTCCAGCTCCTTGAGCGCCGCGAGGGCGCGGTCGCGCTCCTCGACGAGCTGCAGGCGGGCGTCCTCGTCCGCGGTGGACGCGTCGAGGCGGTCGTCGCCGGCGACCGGCTCCCGCAGGAACGGGAACGCGACCAGCAGCACCGCCGCGACCGCCAGCGCGACGCCGAGCACGAGTGCGACCGTGGTCACGCGCGGGCGGGCGCGAGGCGCGTCACCAGCCGCCGCTGCTCGCGCGCGTCCGGCCACAGCGCGACCAGGGAGCCGAGGAGGAACACGACGCCGGCGACCCAGATGAGGTTCACGAGGGGCTTCACGAGCACGTCGAAGAAGACGGCGTTCGAGCCCTTCGAGAAGTCGGCGATGACGTACAGGTCCTCGGCCCTGAGCCAGTCGGTCTTGATCCCGACGTCGCGATCGGTCTCGTCGAAGCCGGTGTACGTGACGGCGCCGGAGCGCAGCGTCCCGTGCCAGTGGCCCGAGACGTCGAGCACCGCGTACCGGCCGGTGCGGTTCGGGTCGTTCACGATCGGGTCGATGCTGCGGTACGTCAGCGTGTAGCCGGCGACCGTCGCCGTCTGCCCGGGCTTCAGGTGCACCTCGCGCGTCGTCTGGTAGGCGCTCGATCCCGCGACGCCGATGGCGAGCAGCACGACCGCGGCATGGACGATGTAGCCGCCGTACCGCCGCCGGTTGCGCGCGACGAGCAGGAAGACGGAGCCGGTCGCGCGCGCGCCGCGGACGAGCTCGACGACGATCGTCGCGAGGACGAACGCGGAGAAGGTGTACGCGACGAGCCCGGGTGTCGACGACCCCGCGCCGGCGACGAGCAGGGCGACACCCGCCACGATCGCGGCGCCGATCGGCCAGGCGAGCGTGCGGACGAGCGAGCGGACGCTCGCCTTCCGCCAGGCGATCAGCGGACCGATCCCCATCAGGAGCAGCAGTGGCAGCCCGAAGATGCGCAGGAAGAAGTCGTAGTAGGGGCGGCCGATCGTCCGCGTCTCCCCCTGCACGAGCTGCGTGACGATCGGGAACAGGACGCCCCAGAGGATCGTCAGGCACAGCGCCACGAGCAGGAGGTTGTTGTAGAGGAATGTCGCCTCGCGCGACAGGGCCGACTCGAGCTTGGTGCGGGCCTTGAGGAGCGGCAGGCGCCACAGGATCAGCGCGACCGCGAAGATGCTCGAGACGACGACGAACGCGAGGAACCAGCCGCCGATCGGGCTCTTCGCGAACGAGTGGATCGAGTTGACGACGCCGCTGCGTGTGAGGAACGTCCCGAACACGGACAGCTCGAACGCGAGCGCGACGAGCACCATGTTCCAGACGCGGAGCATGCCCTTCCGCTCCTGGATCATGACGCTGTGCAGGAACGCCGTCGCGGCGAGCCACGGCATCAGCGCGGCGTTCTCGACCGGGTCCCAGGCGTAGTAGCCGCCCCAGCCGACCTCGACGTACGCCCAGTGGGCGCCGAGGAGCTGGCCGATGCCGAGGAAGGTCCACGCGGCGAGCGTCCAGCGCCGGGTGGCGACGATCCACCGCTCGTCGGTGCGTCCCGAGAGGAGCGCCCCCGCGGCGAACGCGAAGGGCACCGAGAGACCGACGTAGCCGAGGTAGAGCATCGGCGGGTGGGCGACCATGTACGGGTTCTGGAGGCTCGGCGTCAGCCCGAGCCCGTCGACCGGCGCGGTCTGGACGTCGAACGGGCTCGCGACGAACACGAGCACGAACGAGAAGAACACGGCGATGCCGCCGAAGACGGGGACGACCCACGCGATCAGCTCGCGCAGCAGGCGCCGGTTGAGCAGCACCGACAGAGTGGCGTAGCCGGTCAGCACGAGCAGCCACAGGAGCAGCGAGCCCTCCTGCCCGCCCCAGAAGGCGCTCAGCGCGTAACCCGTGGGGAGGGTGCGGTTCGTGTGCTGCGCGACGTAGACGAACGAGAAGTCGTGGCGCGCGAGCGCCGAGGCGAGCACGACGGCGGCGACGAGGGTCGACGCGAAGCAGGCGAAGAGGGCGTTGCGCGCCGAGACGGCGAGCCGGCGGCGGTTCTCCTTCGCCGCGTAGGCCCCGGCGCCGAGCGCGTAGACGGCCAGGCCGAAGCTGACGACGAGGGCCGCGCGGCCGAGCTCGGCCATCTACGACTTCGACGACGTCGACGGCACGTACTTGGACGGGCACTTGGTGACGATGTCCGTCCCCGCGATCCGTCCGTTCACGTACGACCCGCTGACGATCACGTTCCTGCCGACGGCGAAGAGCGGCGGCGGCGAGTCCCCGTGGTACACGACGGCGACCAGGCCGTGCTTCTTGCCGATGTCCCGCATCGAGAAGCGCAGACCCGCCGCGGAGTGCGAGTCGCCGCGGAGCGGGCCGACGACGGTGCCCTCGACCGCGACCTTGCCCGGGTGCTCGGCCGCGAGCTGGCTCGGCCGGAGCGTGGGCGTGGCGCCGCCCGCCAGCGCGGTATAGAGGAGGAAGACCGCCAGGACGGCAGCAACCGCGAGAGCGACGATCAGCCGCGCAGGACTGCGCGTGGTACGAGCCACGACGGGCAGTCTACCGTCAGTGGTGCGCGGTATCGGTCGCCTGCCGCGCCGGCACCCGGTAGCCGTGCTCGGCGCACAGCGAGCCCGGCGATTCCTCGGTCAGGGCGTCGCAGTAGCCCTTGCCGTACGCCGCGCGCATGAAGGCGGCGACGACGTCGAGCGACCACTCGCTGATCCCGGCGGCCTCCCGCCAGAGGTCGGCGAGGCGAAGGTCGATGTCGAGCTCGAGGAGATCGATCCGGGTCGGCCGCTGAGCCATGCGAAGAGGGTAGGCAGAGGATCGGACGGATCCCGTGCAATCGGACCACCCGTCACGCGGTGGGGTCCGGCCCGACGGCAGTGCCCCCGTGCCTGCCTGCGGGCAGGCGATGACCGACCTGCGCGCGTGCCCCCGAAAGGGGGCGCGCAGGCCCCCTCTCGAATCGTCGCACGCGAGCTGTGACGCGTGTGTGGCGCCTTCGTGCCGGCTTCGTGCCTTCTCGCCCACCGCCCGCACGCCGGGCGCTCGCTAGGCTCGACGGGTGGCTCGCCGTCTCCACTTCGGCCCGGCGCGCGTCCCGTCGCGCGAATCGCCGGAGGCTGCGGTCGAGGCACTGGTCGCGCGCGGCCTGTCGGCCTGCGAGATCGACTTCGAGGGGAAGTTCTGGATGGACTACCCGTTCGCCGAGCGCTTCGGGGAGCTGTGCCGCGAGGCGGACATCGTGCTGTCGGTGCACGCGCCGATCGCGGGCTTCATGGGTCATGCCGAGCGCGGCAAGAAGCTCAACATGGCGGTCGGCATGCTCGACCATTCGGCGGGCGTCGCAGTCTCCGCCGGCGCCGAGCTGGTCGTCTTCCACCCCGGCTTCCTACTCGGCCGGACGCGCGAGGAGGCGATCGACTCGGTCGTCGAGCAGCTCGGCGAGCTCCGTGAGCGCCTGGAGGGCAAGGGCCGGGCGGTGCCGTTCGGCATCGAGGTGATGGGCCGCGTGCGCGAGCTCGGGTCGCTCGAGGACGTCGTCGAGATCTCGCGCCGGCTCGGGTGGGTGCGGCCGGTGGTCGACTTCGCGCACATGCATGCGACGTCCGACGGCGCTTTCACGACGACCGAGCGATTCGCGGAGGCGCTGGCGCTCGCCGACGGCGTGCTGGCAGAGGGCGCGCCCTTCCACATCCATTTTTCGGACATCCAGTTCGCCAACCGGAACGAGACGAAGCACCTTCCGTACGGCGAGGGCACGCTCCGGGCGGACGGGCTCGCCGAGGCGTTGCACGGCTTCGACCGTCCGGCGACCGTGATCAGCGAGGCACCCGACGAGGCGTCGACCGCGGCGATCGGAGCGGCCCTCGGCATCGCGGTGTCGGCCGCCAGCTAGGGTCTCGTTCGTGCTCGACCCCGGCGTCTTCAAGGCGTACGACGTACGCGGCCTCTACGGCAGCGAGCTCGACGAGGAGGGCGCCTACGCGATCGCGCGCGCCTACGTCGACCAGTTCGGTCCGAGCCGGATCGCGATCGGCCACGACATGCGGGTCTCGTCGCCGTCGATGGCCGCGGCTGCGCGGGAGGGAGCGGCGGACGGCGGCGCCGAGGTGCTCGACCTCGGGCTGATCGGCACCGAGATGCTCTACTTCGCCGTCGGCGAGCTGGGGCTGGACGGCGGCCTCACCGTCACCGCGTCGCACAACCCGAAGGACTACACGGGCATGAAGATCGTGCGGGCGGGCGCGCTCCCGGTGGGCGGCGAGTCGGGCTTGCTCGACGTGCGCGACCGCGCGCTGGCGGCCGACTGGCGCGACGCGACGCGCGGCGCGATCCGGGAGGAGGACATCTGGGCGCGGTTCGTCGACCGCGTCCTGTCGTTCGTCGACGTCTCGGCGATCCGTCCGCTCCGCGTCGTCATCGACGCTGCGAACGGCATGGCCGGGGCGATGCTGCCCCCGGTGCTCGAGCGGCTTCCGATGCTGGACGTCGTGCGCTGCTACTTCGAGCCGGACGGAACCTTCCCGAACCACGAGCCGAACCCGCTGCTGCCGGAGAACCGCACGTTCATCGTGGAGCGGACGCGGGCCGAAGGGGCCGACTTCGGCGTGGCGTTCGACGGCGACGCCGACCGCTGCTTCTTCGTCGACGACGCGGGCGAGTTCGTCCCGGGCGACTTCACGACCGCGCTCTTCGCGCAGCAGATCCTCGCGCGGGAGCCCGGCGGCAAGGTGATCTACGACGTGCGCGCGTCGTGGGCGGTTCCCGAGGCGATCCGCGCCGCGGGAGGCGAGCCGCTCGTCAACCGCGTGGGCCACGCGTTCATCAAGCAGCGCATGCGCGAGGAGCATGCGGTCTTCGGCGGCGAGGTCTCGGCGCACTACTACTTCCGCGACTTCTCGCAGGCCGACTCGGGCACCGTGCCGTTCCTCCTCATGTGCGAGCTCGTCTCGCAGCGTGGCCGCCTGAGCAGGGTCCTCGAGCCGTTCCGCAGCCGCTACTTCATCACCGGCGAGATCAACACACCGGTCGCGGACGTCCCCGCAAAGCTGCGCGAGCTCGAGGAGCGCTATGCGCCGCTCGGCCGGGTGAGCCATCTCGACGGGTTGTCGGTCGAGGCGGACGACTGGCACTTCAACGTGCGCCCGTCGAACACCGAGCC
>DASZWI010000024.1:0-16560 GCA_035546715.1 Gaiellaceae bacterium
AAGTAGATGCCCTCCGCGAGCGCGACGCGCGCGCCCGGCCCCGTGAGCCCGAGCAGCGTCGTCGCGATCGCGCCCATCCCCGAGGGATAGAGGAGCGCGTCCCCGCCCTCGGCGGCCCCGAGCGCCTCCTCGGCCGCCGCCCCGGTGGGGTGGGCGTAGCGCGCGTAGTAGAAGCGGCCCGGCTCGCCGCGCTCGTACGGCCAGACGGTCGCCCGGTCGATCGACTGCACCCCGCGATGCTACGCCCCGGCCTCCTGTCCCGCGCGGCCGTGTCCAGGGCCGCCACCCCGGTGCCAGGCACCGGTTACGGGGTGTGTCGCGAAACCGTGCCGAGTGTGTGTCGGCGGCGGATGCGGGGCCCGCTCGGTGCGAGAATCGAGGGCGTGGCCCGCTGCGGCGCCGGAGGCGCCGGGCATCGGAGGTGGGGTGGGCGGCGCTGGGCGCGAACAGCGGCGGCGGCTGGCCGGTTCCGAGCCGAGTGGCCAGTTAGGCTCCGCGCGGATGGCCGACACCGAGAGGCGCACGCACGACACGACGCGGGCCAAGCTCGACTGGCTCGTCGAGCTGCGTGAGGCCGCGCTCCACGCGGGCGCCGAACGCGCCGTCGAGCGCCAGCACGCGCAGGGGAAGCTGCTCGCGCGCGAGCGCGCCGAGCGGCTCTGCGACCCGGGCACGTTCGTCGAGCTCGACCGCTACGTCCGCCATCGCGAGTCCAACTTCGGGATGCTCGAGCGGCGGCCCTACGGCGACGCGGTCGTGACCGGCTACGGCGACGTGCTCGGGCGCCGCGTCTTCCTCTTCAGCCAGGACTTCACCGTGTTCGGCGGCTCGCTCAGCGAGGTGTTCGCCGAGAAGATCTGCAAGGTGATGGACCTGGCGGCCAAGTACGGCTGCCCGGTCGTCGGGATCAACGACTCCGGCGGCGCGCGCATCCAGGAGGGCGTCGTCTCGCTCGCCGGCTACGCCGAGATCTTCTGGCGCAACGTGCAGGCGTCCGGGGTGATCCCGCAGGTCTCGCTCGTCATGGGCCCGTGCGCCGGCGGCGCCGTCTACTCCCCCGCCATGACCGACTTCGTGCTGATGGTCGAGGGCAGCTCGTACATGTTCATCACCGGGCCCGACGTCGTGAAGACGGTCACCGGCGAGGAGGTGACGTTCGAGGAGCTCGGCGGCGCCCACACGCACGCGACGAAGTCGGGCGTCGCGCACCTCGTCTCGCCCGACGAGGAGGCGGCGCTCGAGGACGCGCGCTATCTCCTCAGCTTCCTGCCGCAGAACAACGCGGAGCCGACGCCGTACGACCCGCCCGCCGACCCGGTCGATCGCGAGGCGCCGGAGCTGGACACGCTGATCCCCGACGAGGCGACCAAGCCGTACGACATGAAGCAGGTGATCGCCGCGGTCGTCGACGACGGCGAGTTCCTCGAGATCCAGCCGCTGTACGCCGAGAACGTCGTCTGCGGCTTCGCGCGCCTCGGCGGCTGGAGCGTCGGCATCGTCGGCAACCAGCCGCGGGCCCTCGCGGGCGTGCTGGACATCGACTCGTCCGAGAAGGCGGCCCGCTTCGTGCGGACGTGCGACGCGTTCAACATCCCGCTCGTGACGTTCGTCGACGTTCCGGGCTTCCTGCCCGGCACGGCGCAGGAGTGGGGCGGGATCATCCGCCACGGGGCCAAGCTCCTCTACGCCTATTGCGAGGCGACGGTGCCCAAGCTGACCGTGATCACGCGCAAGGCGTACGGCGGCGCCTACGACGTGATGAGCTCGAAGCACATCCGCGCCGACTTCAACTTCGCCTGGCCGACCGCCGAGGTGGCGGTCATGGGCCCTGAGGGCGCCGTCAACATCGTCTTCCGCCGGGAGCTGGCGGAGGCGGACGATCCGGACGCGCGCCGGGCCGAGCTGATCGCGGACTACCGCGAGCGCTTCGCGAACCCGTACGCGGCCGCCGAGCGCGGGTACGTCGACGACGTCATCGAGCCGCGCCGGACGCGCCCGGTCCTCATCGACGCCCTGCGGACGTCGATCGCCCAGCGCGAGCGGCGACCCCAGCGCAAGCACGGGAACATCCCACTGTAGATCTGGTCACCGGGAGATCGAGGAGCCCGATTCGACGCTACGATCCGCTGCCCAGCATGGGGGGACATGTGCTCAGGTTGCGTAGACCCGGAGTCGGTCGAGGGCTTCTCCTCGTCGTCGCCTCGTTCGGGTTGCTGCTGGCGCCCAGCTCGCACGGCGGCGGGTTCGCCGGTGTGAACGGGCGGATCGTCGCGATCTCGGGCACCGCGGTGGACGCTGTGACCGTTTCGGACGGTACGACGACCACGCTCGTGTCGAGCGGCGCCGTCTCCGGGGACGGAGCATCTCTCTCGCCCGACGCGACCCGGGTCGCGTACGTCTCGGCGAGCGGACTCCAGGTGCATTGCATCTCCGGGTGCACGGACTACTCGATCCCCCTGCCGTCCGGCGCGACGAGCCCGGTCGATCCGGCGTGGTCGCCTCCCGCCAGCTCCGGGGCGATCGCCGACGAGCGGATTGCGTTCGCAGCCGACGTGAGCGGCTCGGAGCACATCTTCATCGCCAACGCCGACGGAACGGGAACGGCCACTGACGTCGCGTCCGGCGCGGCCGTGGATGCGGCGCCGTCCTGGTCGGCCGATGGAGACCGCATCGCGTTCGCCAGCGCCCGGGCGGGCGGAGACGAGATCTGGAGCGTCGACGTGAGCTCGGGCTCCGGCGGGGCGCAGCAGCAGATCACGTCGAGCTCGGGGTCGGACGACGAGCAGCCGGCGTGGTCCCCCGACGGGAAGACGATCGCGTTCGAGTCCGACCGATCGGGATCCACGAACCAGATCTACACGGTGTCGGCCGACGGCGGTTCGCTGACCCAGCTGACGAGCGCAGCAACGGCGGCGACGCATCCGGTCTGGTCGCCGGACGGGACGACGATCGCCTTTGCGATCGGGAACGACGTCGACACGGTCCCGGCGACCGGCGGCACGCCGACGACCGTCGCGACGCTGTCGAGCCCGGAGACCGCCGACTGGGAGACGTTGATTCCCACGAACTCCGTCGCCCCGACCGTGTCCGCTGCGACCAACCCGATCCAGGGGAACGTCGTGACGGCTTCGCACGGCACCTGGAAGGGGGCCAGCAGCTACCTGTACGAGTTCCTGCGCTGCGACTCCGACGGCTTCGACTGCTCCGCGATCACGTCGTTCTCCAGCAGCGCGAGCTACACACTGACGGCGGACGACGTCGGACACACGATCAAGGTCGAGGTCGAAGGCGTCGACACCGCCGGTACGTCCGCCGCCGTGAGCTCGTCGAACAAGACGGCCGTGGTCATCGGCCCCGGGCCGACCAACGTCGATCCGCCGACGATCTCGCTCGGCACGAGCGTCGATGGCGTTGCATTCACGCAGCCGCATGTCGGCACATATGTGACCGCGACGGTCGGCAGCTGGACCGGGTCGGGCAACACGTACACGTACCAGTGGAAGAAGTGCGACCCGAAGAGCGGCTCGTGCTTCGACCTGCAGGGCGCGACCAGCTCCTTCTACCTGCCGACGAACGAGACCTACGGCTACGACCTCCGCGTGCAGGTGACGGCGGAGAACGACGCCGGCCGGAACAGCGTCAACTCCGACCCGACGGACGAGGTCACCGCAGACGCTCCGGTGAACAAGACCTCCCCGCAGATCAGCGGGCAGAACACGCAGGGCCAGACGTTGAGGGTCGGCACGGGCACGTGGACGGGGACGGCGCCGCTCGTCTTCACCTACCAGTGGCGCCGGTGCGATCCCCAGGGCTCCCTGTCGTCGTGCGTCGCGATCCCCGGCGCAACGACGCCGAGCTACACGCTCGCCGCGGCCGACGTCGGTCTCGCGCTCCGCGCCTATGTGACGGCGACGAACGTCACCGGTCCCGTCACGGTCTTCACGAACCACACGTTCCCGACCCTGCCGGCGCCGTCCGCCGCCACCGGAGGGACGAATCAGGCGACGAAGCCCGCGAACACCGGCAAGCCGGTCATCAGCGGCACGACGACGGTCGGCACGGCGCTGCTCGCGTCGAAAGGGACCTGGAGCGGGCAGGCGCCGCTCGTGTACCGCTACGCGTGGCAGCGCTGCGATGCGCTGGGGAGCGGCTGCCGGCCGATCGCGAAGGCGCACAGGGCGTCCTACAAGCTCGTCGCCGCCGATCTGGGCGACACCATTCGCGTGGCGGTCACGGTCTCGAACAAGCTCGGCAAGGCGACCGCGTTGTCGGCTGCGACGGGCGCCGTCTCGCTCGGCAAGCCGCTGCCGCGCGGCCGGAACATCGTCGGCTCGAACAAGGCCGACTACCTCGCCGGCGGAGGCGGGAACGACACGATCCTCGGCCGCGGCGGCAACGACACGATCCTCGGCGGGGCGGGGAACGACCTGCTCGAGGGCGGGCCGGGCAACGACGTGATCGACGGCGGCCCGGGCCGCGACCGGATCTTCGGCGGGCCCGGAAGCGACACGATCCAGGACGTCGACGGCGAGAAGGAGACGATCGACTGCGGCCCCGGCCGCGACCATGCGATCGTCGACAAGACCGACGTCGTCAGAAGCTGCGAGCTGGTGACCTTCGGGACGCCCGCGGCGGCCGGTCCGTCGGGCGGCGGCGCCTCGGGCACCACCGGGAGCGAAGAGCGCGTCAGACGTTGACCGCGACGAGCGCGTCGACGACCTCGGGATCGAACTGCGAGCCCGCGCAGCGCTCGATCTCGCGCCGTGCCTCCTCGGCCGACCGCGACCCCGCGTAGGGCCGGCCTGCCGTCATCGCGTCGTAGGCGTCGGCGACGATGACGATGCGGGCCGCCAGCGGGATCTCCTCGCCCCGCAGGCCGCCCGGGTAGCCGCCGCCGTCCCACCGCTCGTGGTGGTGGAGGACGACGTCCGCGACCTGCGCCGCCCCGAGGCTGGAGAGCATCCGGTGGCCGATCTGGGGATGGCGTTGGACGACGAGGCGCTCGGAGTCGGTCAGCGAGGCGGGCTTGCGCAGGATCTCCTCCGGGATCGCGAGCTTGCCGACGTCGTGGAGGCGCCCGGCCAGGCGTACGAGCTCGACCTGCTCGTCGCCGAGCCCGAGCTGCTCGGCGATCCGCTCCGCCAGCTCCGCGACGTGCTCGGAGTGGTTGCCCGCGTAGCCGTCGCGGGCGTCGACGGCGTGGGCGAGCGACGTCGCAGCGCGGAAGCGGTCGGCGTGCTCGCCGCCCGCGACGGTGCGCCGGATCTCCGTGAGGTGCGTCGACTCGGGCCGAGCGAGGCGCACCTGGTTCTTCCCGTGCTCCTTGGCCACGTACAGCGCGCCGTCGGCGAGGCGGATCAGGGAGTCGCGCTCCCGGCCGTGGTGGGGATAGGTCGCGACGCCGGCGCTGACGGTGATCTCGCCGACGTCGTCGAAGGCGGTTCCGGCGGTGCGCTCGACGATCGACCGGGCGATCCCGAGCGCCTCGTCCTCGCCGACCCCCGGCAGCAGGATGGCGAACTCGTCGCCGCCGAGCCGAAACGCCTCGCCGCCCTGGCGGAGCCGCGCGGCGACGTGCGCGAGCACCCGGTCGCCCGCCGGATGGCCGTAGCCGTCGTTGATCCGCTTGAAGTCGTCGACGTCGAGCAGGCAGAGCGAGACGACGCGCCCGTCGCCGTTCGCGGACAGCTCGCGCTGGAGCCGCTCGTGGAAGTGCCGCTGGTTGCCGAGGCCGGTCAGCGGGTCGGTGAGCGAGAGGCGGACGGCGTCGAGCGCCATGCGAAGCGACCGCTGGTAGAGCGAGATCGCGAGCAGCGGCCCGACGAGCGCGACGACGAGGTACGGCGTGCGCTGCCACAGCACCACGAGCATCAGCGCGGTGGACGTCATCAGGGCGAAGGGGACCAGCGTCCAGCGGGCGTTCGAGCGGACGAGGTGCGCGAACCCGCCCGGGGCGCGGCCCGATGCGGCGAGCGCCGCGCTGACGAGGACAAGGTTGCCGAGGTAGAGCGTCGCGCCGCTCACCGTGATCCGCACCAGCTCGTCGGAGGCGCTCATCCCCGACGGGAGCTGGGTGAGGATCGCGCCGGCCACTCCGCCGACGAGCCCGAACGCGCCGGCGTTGAAGATCGTGCGGATCGCCGGCTTGCGGGCGGCAACGGCGACGAGCGTCGGCGCGGTCGCGTAGAGGACGGTCGCCGGCGCCCAGCCGAACAGCACGAGGCCGGAGACCGCGAAGACGAAGCCGAGCGAGACCCCGTTCGCGTCCGTCCCTTCGAGCGGCACGGGGAAGCGCTCGGCGAACGCCGAGGCGACGAGGAAGGCGGCCGCGCCGACGACGACCCGGGTTCCGCCCGGGTCCTGGACGAAGCGCGCCACGGCGACCGCGTAGGCCGCCGCACCGAGGATGGAGACAGGTGCGACGACCGCGAGGAGCCTCGCGGGAAGCCGCACCCGGGACAGGCCGGTCAGAGCTGCTGCGCTACCAGGTGATGTTGACCGCGGCGAACCGGCCGAGGACGGCCGCGATCGCAACGACACCGACCAGCAGAACGAACGTCTTCACACTCGAGCTGACCATCACTCACCTCCGGACGGGGGCCGCAATTGGCGAAGATCTTGGCCTCGGCCCGGGTGACGAGCATCACCCTTCCGGGGGAACAAGCGGCCTCGAGGCGCGTTTTCCCTCGTTCGAGGGATTAGGTCCGTCGCGTCGCGCGGCTCGGACGTAGGCTGCGGCCCGTGGACCCGTCCCCACAGGCCCTCCCCGCGCACGAGGAGCTCGTCGCCGATCCGCCTCAGCCGGAAGCGGTCGTCCGGGCGCTCGAGTCGCTGCTCGGGGCGGCTCCGCCCGCGACCGATCCATGGTGGCGCGCCGGGAACGACGAGGCGCGCGGCGCCTGACGCGTCGTGGAGCAGTAACCGAGACGCGCCCTGGCCCGTTCCACCGGTGTCATGTGCATCCGGTGTGGCGAACACGAGACGACGACCGGGCGGCCGTACTGCGTCCATTGCACGTTCGCCGTGCGCGCGGAGGTCGACGAGGGCCTGCGACGGCTCGCGAGCTACCTCGCCGCGTGGGCGGCGTTCGACGAGTGGTGCGAGGCGCGCGGGCTCGCGGCGGCGGCGTAGCCCTCAGGCGGGCGTGACCGCGCCGCGGCGGAGCAGCGCGGGCGCCACCCGGGCGTAGTCGAGCGCCGAGACCCAGGTCAGGACCAGGGCGACCAGGAGCGCCCACCAGGCCACCCTGTCGCGCCAGACGTCCGCGGCGGCGAGGCCGCCGCTGGCCGCGCTGACGGCCTGGGCCCAGGTCTTCAGCTTGCCGAGGTCACGGGCGCTGATCACCACCCCCCGTTCGATCGCCGCGAGCCGCAGGCCGGAGATGAGGAGCTCGCGCGCGACGATCGGCGCCACCATCCAGGCCGGGAACACGTGCTGGTCGAGCAGCACGACGAGCGTGGCGAGGACGAGCAGCTTGTCCGCAACCGGGTCGAGCAGCGATCCGAGCGACGTGCTCCGACCGGCCCGTCGCGCGATGCGGCCGTCGAACCAGTCGGTGGCCATCGCGACGCAGAAGACGCCCGTCGCCCAGTAGTCGTGGGCGTGGAACGGAATGGCGAAGAGCAGCACGACCACGGGCACCGCGATCGCGCGCGCAACGGTGAGCTGGTCGGCGAGCGGCATCTCGCGTGAGAATACGGCCTGTGTTCGACAAAGTCCTTGTCGCGAACCGCGGCGAGATCGCGCTGCGGATCTTCCGGACACTGCGCGAGCTCGACCTGGGATCCGTCGCGGTCTACTCCGAGGCGGACCGTTCCGCCCCGCACGTCGCCTACGCCGACGAGGCGTTCGCGCTGGGCGGGCTGACCGCGGCCGAGAGCTACCTGATGGTGGAGAAGCTGCTCGAGGCGGCGGACCGGTCCGGCGCGGGAGCGGTGCATCCCGGCTACGGCTTCCTGGCGGAGAACGCGGCGTTCGCGCGGGCCGTGGAGGACGCCGGCCTGGTCTGGATCGGCCCGCCTCCGGCGGCGATCGAGCTGATGGGCTCGAAGACGGCCGCGCGCACCGCGATGCGGGCCGCGGGCGTCCCGATCATCCCCGGCACGACCGACCCGGTCGGCTCCGCCGCCGAGGTGGTCGCGCTCGGCGACGAGATCGGCTATCCGCTCCTGATCAAGGCGGCGGCGGGCGGCGGCGGCAAGGGCATGAAGGTCGTCGCCTCGCCCTCCGAGGCGGAGCAGGCCTTCGCCTCGGCCCAGCGCGAAGGGCAGTCGTACTTCGCCGACGCGTCGGTCTACGTCGAGCGCCATCTCGAGGATCCGCGCCACGTCGAGGTCCAGGTGCTGGCCGACGGACACGGCAACGTCGTCCACCTCGGCGAGCGCGACTGCACGATCCAGCGGCGACACCAGAAGCTGGTCGAGGAGACGCCCTCGCCAGCCGTCACGCCCGAGCTGCGCGCGCGCATCGGTCAGATCGCCGTCGACGCGGCCCGGGCCGCGGGCTACCGCTCGGCGGGAACGATCGAAGGGCTGCTCTCGCCCGAAGGCGACTACTTCTTCATGGAGATGAACACCCGCATCCAGGTCGAGCACACCGTCACCGAGCTCGTCACGGGCCTCGACCTGATCCGCGAGCAGGTGCTCGTCGCGCAGGGCGCGCCGCTCGCGTTCACCCAGGAGGACGTCGTGCTGCGCGGCCACGCGATCGAGTGCCGGATCAACGCCGAGGATCCGTCGGCGGGCTTTCTGCCGAGCCCGGGGCGGATCACGGGCTACCGCGAGCCGTCGGGCCCGGGCGTGCGGGTCGACTCCGGCGTCGCCGAAGGCTCGGAGATCGGCGCGCTCTACGACCCGATGGTCGCCAAGGTGATCGTCCACGACACCGATCGCGAGCGAGCGCGGCGGCGGATGCTCCGCGCGCTCCGCGAGTTCGAGATCACCGGCGTGAAGACGCTGGTGGGCTTCCACCGCGCGCTGCTCGAACACCCGTGCTTCGTGGCAGGCGAGACGTGCCACGGCCTCGTCGAGTCGCAGGAGCTGGCGCAGCGCGCGGAGGAGCTGACGGAAGATCAGTTGGCACATCGGACAACGAGCGTAGCTCGCGCGCCGGACGGAGCGTTGTCCGAGCGGACGACAGCGGCCGAAGTGGACGGTCGTCGGGTCGAGGTCCGGGCGCTCGTCCCCGAGCCCCCCTACCGTGCGCTCGCCCGTCGCCGTCGGGCAAGGGATGCGGCGGGCGGCGCCGGCGCCGGGACCGGCGCGGTCGTCAGCCCGATGCAGGGCACAGTGCTCGACGTCAAGGTCGCCGACGGCGACGTCGTCGAGCCGGGTCAGGTGCTCTGCATCGTCGAGGCGATGAAGATGGAGAACGAGGTCGCCGCGGACCGCGCGGGGACGGTCAGCCGGCTCGCCGTCGCCGTCGGCGACGCCGTCTCGATCGGTCAGACGATCTGCGTCATCGAAGCCGCGGACGCCGACGCCGCGTGAGGCCACGGTTCTGCGGCGCGTGCGGAGCCGCGCTCCCGGCGCTCCCGCCGACCGTCTGCGCCGGCTGCGGCACGGAGATCTGGCTCAATGCGAAGCCGTGCGCGAACGCGATCGTCGTGTCCGCGGGGAAGGTGCTCCTCATGCGCCGTGCCCGCGCGCCGTGGCGGGACGGCTGGTGCGCGCCCGGCGGCTTCTGCGAGCCGACGGAGCACCCGGCCCTCGCCGCGGAGCGAGAGACGCTCGAGGAGGCGGGCGTCCGGGCGCGTGTGACGACCCTGCTCGGCATCTGGCTCGACGCGTACGCGGACGAGCCCGCCGATCCCGAGGCCGAGCGGATCAGCGTCGCCTACTACCTCGCCGAGCCGGTCCCCGGTGCGTCGGCCGGAGCCGTCGACGCGGCCGAGGTGAGTGAGACAGGATGGTTCCCGCTCGACGACCTGCCGGAGCCGCTCGTGCCGCCCGGCACCCTCGCCTCGGTCCTCGACGCGGCGCGGAAGGCGATCGACGAGGGCCGGACGGAGCGGTACCTGCCCGATCTGCCGGCCTCAGAGTGAGCGCTGGTACGCGCGGAACGTCCAGGTCGCGAGGCCGGCGGTGACCGCCGACAGCAGCACCAGGTAGAGCAGGTGCCAGCCGACCGAGCTCCAGTCCGTGCCGGGCAGCACGACCGAGCGGGCGGCCTCGACGCCCCAGTTGACCGGGTTGAACCGTGCCAGCACGCGCATCCAGTGCGGCATCTGCGCCTGCGCGAGCAGCGTCGACGAGAGGAACAGCAGCGGCAGCCCGATGAAGTTCGCGATCGCGATCATCGTCGCCTCGCGGCGGGTCGCCAGCGCGATCGCCTGCGAGATGCCGGCGAACGCCGAGTTGACGAGCATCGCGGCGACGATCACGACCAGCCAGCCGAGCACGTTCGTGTGCACGTGCACGCCGAGGGCCAGCGAGACGAGCAGGATGATCAGGGCCTGCAGCCCGGCGGTGATCGCCGCGCGGACGATCTGCGAGAGCACGAGCGCGAGCCGTGAGACCGGCGTCGCCAGGAAGCGCTCCACGAACTTGCGGTCGAGGTCGGTGATCATCGACATGCCGCTCCAGGTCGCGCCGAAGAACGCGTTCATGACGACGATCGCCGGCGCGAGGAACGTGATGTACGAGGTCGTGCCGAAGCCGCCGAGCCGTGTCACGTTCTTGAACAGCTGCCCGTAGAGGAGCAGCCAGATCATCGGCTGGACGATCATCAGCGCGATCCAGATCGGCTCGCGCATGAGGTTGCGCGTCTGCCGCACGATCATGAACCAGGTGTGGCGGGCGGCGATCACCGCTCGCCTCGATCCTCGCTGGTGAAGTCGCGCCCCGTGTAGTGGAGGTAGACGTCGTCGAGCGACGGTCGCGAGACGGAGACGGACACGACGCCGACGCTCGCGGCGTCGAGGGCCGTGAGGATGCCGGGCAGGGCGCGCCCGCCGTCGGGGACGCGGGTGACGAGCGTACGCGTGTCGAGCACGGCCTCCGCCGCCGCGCCGAGCCGCTCGAGGACTGCCTTCGCCTCCTCGACGCGGCCGTCCTCGATCTCCACCTGGACGGCGTCGCCGCGCAGGCCGGCCTTGAGCTCGGTCGACGTGCCCTCGACGACGACCCTCCCCTGCGACACGATCGCGAGACGGTCGGTGAGCTCGTCGGCCTCCTCGAGGTAGTGGGTGGTCAGGAGGATCGTCAGGGACTCCGCTTCCGCGAGCCGGGACACCTCCGCCCACATCGCGACGCGCGCCTCCGGATCCAGGCCGGTGGTCGGCTCGTCGAGGAAGAGGACGCGCGGACGGTGGACGAGCCCGAGCGCGATGTCGAGGCGCCGCCGCATGCCTCCCGAGTAGCCGTCGACGACGCGGTCGGCGGCGTGGGCGATGCCGACCAGCTCGAGGAGCTCGTCGACGCGGCTGCGGAGATCCCGGCCCCCGAGCCCCTGCACCCGGCCCTGGAGCGTGAGCGTCTCGCGTCCGGTCGAGAACCGGTCGACGCCCGAGTCCTGAGGGACGTAGCCGATCGTCCGGCGCACGGCGTTCGCCTCGCGCGCCACGTCGTGCCCGGCGACGGAGGCGAGGCCGTCATCGGCCTGCGTGAGCGTGACGAGGACGCGCACCGTGGTCGACTTGCCGGCGCCGTTCGGGCCGAGCAGTCCGAAGATCTCCCCGTCGCGCACACGGAACGAGACGCCGTCGAGCGCCTGCACGTCCCCGTAGCGCTTGCGGATGCCGTCGACGACGATCGCGTCCACCGAGCGAGCCTAGCGACCCCGGCCGGACGGCGACCGACGCGGAGCGGGGCGGCTCGACGACCCGAGGTGGCCGGGTTCGGGCAGGCGCCGCCCGGCCCGCGGACGCCTCCCCCTGGAGGGGGCGCGCGGGCCCCCTCTTGAATCGTCGCACGCGTGCTGTCACATAGGGGTGACGGGTTCGTGCCGCCTTCGTGCCGGTTCGTCCCCAGGTCGCGGCCGGGCGGCCGGGTGGTGCTGCAGCGGGCCTTGCGCCGACGCTAGAGTCAGCCGCCGTGGACCTGTACGAGTACCAGGGGAAGGAGCTCTTCCGGCGCTTCGGAATCCCCGTCTCGGAGGGTCGTCTGGCGACGACGCCCGAGGAGGCGCGCCGGGCGGCCGAGGAGCTCGGCGGCCCCGTCGTCGTCAAGGCGCAGGTCCTGACGGGCGGCCGCGGCAAGGCCGGCGGCGTCAAGCTCGCGCAGGACGCGGACGAGGCCGAGGCTCGCGCGAACGACATCCTCGGGCTGGACATCCGCGGCCATGTCGTCCGCCGGCTCTGGATCGAGCAGGCGTCGGACATCGCGAAGGAGTACTACCTCTCGGTCACGTTCGACCGCGGTGCGAAGCAGCCCCTCTTCATGTTCACGACGCAGGGTGGGGTCGAGATCGAGGAGGTCGCCGCCAACGACCCCGACGCGCTCGTCCGGCTGCACATCGACCCGCTCGAGGGCTTCCAGCCGTGGGTCGCGCGCCGGCTCGTCTACGGGGCGGGCGTCGAGGACCCCGAGGAGCAGAAGCAGATCGCGACGATCGTCGAGAAGCTCTATCGCTGCTTCGTCGAGTCCGACGCGATGCTCTGCGAGATCAATCCGCTGATCGTCACGCCGGACGGCGTCGTCAAGGCGCTCGACTCGAAGTTCACGGTCGACGACAGCGCGCTCTACCGCCACCCGGACATCGCCGAGTTCCGCGACACGACCGCCGCCGACCCGCTCGAGGCGCTCGCGCGCGAGAAGCACGTCACGTACGTCAAGCTCGACGGCTCGGTCGGCATCCTCGGGAACGGTGCGGGGCTGTCGATGTCGACCGTCGACGTCGTGGTCGTGGCCGGCGGGCGGCCCGCGAACTTCTGCGACCTCGGCGGCGGCGGCAACGCGCAGGGCGTCGTCGACGCGCTCGAGGTGATCACGCGCGACGAGCAGGTCCGGTCGATCTTCTTCAACATCTTCGGCGGCATCACCCGCTGCGACGAGGTGGCGCGGGGCATCCTCGAGGCGCTCCAGCGGATCGAGATCTCGGTGCCGATCGTCGTCCGCCTCGACGGAACGAACGCGGAGGAGGGCCGCGCGATCCTCACCGAGGCCGCGCCCGCCAACCTCTACGTCGAGCCGACCATGCTCGACGCGGCCCGGCGCGCCGTGGAGCTCGCCGCGTGACCCAGGGCGCCTGGGACGACCGCGCCGAGGCCTACCGCACCTCTCCCGTCCACGCAGGCGGTCCCGACCTCGACCTCGTCGTCGAGCTGTGCGATCCGCGGCCCGGGCGCAAGATGCTCGACGTCGCCACCGGCGGCGGCCATGTCGCCCGGCGCCTGCGCGAGGCCGGCGCGGAGGTGGTGACGCTCGACCCGTCGCCCGCGATGCAGCCGGACGTCGTCGCCTCGGCCGAGAAGCTGCCCTTCGCCGACGGCTCCTTCGACGTCGTCGTCTCGCGCTACGCGGCCCACCACTTCGCCTCGATCGGGGACGCGGTCGGCGAGATGGCGCGCGTCACCAACTCGCTCGTCGTGATCGAGGACCACGAGTACTCGTCGGAGGAGACCGAGGCGGCTGAGAAGCTGCGCGACCCGAGCCACGTCCGCTCGTACTCCGAGCAGGAATGGCGCGACCTGCTGGGGAGCGCGGGGCTCGAGGTCGAGCGGGTCGAGTTCTTCGAGGTCGAGCTCGACTTCGAGACCTGGTTCGCGCGCACGCGCACACCCGAGGCGGACGCGGCACGCGCCCGCGAGCTGCTGGCCCCCCCGACGAGCCCCGACGGCACGACGTGGCGGTCGCCGATGATCGTCCTCCAGGCCCGGAGGTCGCAGAGCTGATGTCGAGCGACGTCTGGGGCGCCCGTGCCGAGGCGTACCGCTCGTCGGCGACGCACGCCGGCGACCCCGACCTCGACACGGTCGTCGAGCTCTGCGAGCCGCGGCCGGGGTTGAAGGTGCTGGACGTCGCGACGGGCGGCGGCCACGTCGCCCGGCGGCTGCGCGAGGCGGGCGCCGAGGTCGTGACCGCGGATGCGTCGCCCGGCATGGGCCCCGACGTCGTCTGCCCCGCCGAGCACCTTCCGTTCGCCGACGGCTCGTTCGACGTGGTCGTGACGCGCATCGCTCCGCACCACTTCGGCGCGATCCGGGAGGCGGTCGCCGAGATGGCGCGGGTCAGCAGCGACCTCGTGGTCGTCGAGGACACGCTCTACACCTCGCCCGAGGTGGAGGAGGCGGAGGCAATCCGCGACCCGACCCACGTCCGCAACTACTCGGAGGACGAGTGGCGCGGATTTCTCGAGGACGCCGGGCTCGTCGTCGAGCGGGTCGATCGCTTCCGCAAGACGCACGTGCTGGACGACTGGCTCGCGCGCACCGGCTGCACCGGCGACGACGAGGCGCGCGTCCGCGAGCTGCTCGCGGACGTCACGAGCGCCGACGGCGCCACCTGGCAGGACACGAAGCTCATCGTCAAGTCGAGGAAGGCGGAGTCGGAGAAAGTGGGGGTCTGATGGCGATCATCGTCGACAAGGACACGAAGCTGGTCGTGGCCGGCCTCACCGGTCGCGAGGGCAGCTTCCACGGGCTGCGCAACCGCGCGTACGGCACGCAGGTCGTCGCCGGCGTCACGCCGGGCAAGGGCGGCCAGGACGTGGAGGGCATCCCGGTCTTCGACACCGTCGCGGAGGCAGTCGCGGAGACCGGCGCGAACACCGCGCTCGTCTTCGTGCCGGCGCGGTTCGCGCCCGACTCGATCTACGAGAACGTGGACGCTGGCATCCGCACCGTCATCTGCACGACCGAGCACATCCCGGCCCACGAGATGCTCCGCGTCTACACGTACATCCGGCCGAAGGGCGTGACGCTGATCGGGCCGAACTGCCCGGGGGTGCTGTCGCCGGGCAAGGCCAACGTCGGGATCATCCCCGCGCAGGTGTTTCGCGAGGGCAACGTCGGCCTCGTGTCGCGCTCGGGGACGCTGACCTATCAGATCGGTCACGAGCTGGCCCAGCGCGGCCTCGGGAACTCGACCATCGTCGGCATCGGCGGCGACCCGGTCATCGGCTCGAGCTTCATCGACGTCCTCGAGAAGTTCGAGGCCGACCCGCAGACCGAGATCGTCGTGCTCGTCGGCGAGATCGGCGGCGACGAGGAGGAGAAGGCCGCCCGCTGGATCTCCGAGCACAGCTCGAAGCCGGTCTTCTCGTACATCGCCGGCTTCTCGGCGCCGCCCGGCAAGACGATGGGCCACGCGGGCGCGATCATCTCCGGCTCGTCGGGGACCGCGCAGGCGAAGAAGGACGCGCTCGAGGCCGTCGGGATCCGCGTCGGCACGACGCCGACCGAGGTCGCCGAGCTCGTCACCGCCCACGCGGGCGGCTAGGGCTCCTCGCGGAGGGCGTAGCCCACGCCGCGCACCGTCTGCAGCAGCCGCGGCTCGCCGCCCTCCTCGAGCTTGCGCCGCAGGTAGCCGACGTACACCCAGAGGGCGTTCGACGAGGCGCCGAAGTCGTAGCCCCACACGCGCTCGTAGATCTGCGAGCGCGTCAGCACCTGCCGCGGGTTGCGCAGGAACAGCTCGAGCAGGTTGAACTCGGTGCGCGTCAGCTGCAGGCGCCGCTCGCCGCGGAACGCCTCCCGCGTCGCCGGGTCGAGGCGGACGTCGGCGAACTGGAGCGTGTCGTCGGACGGCGCCACCCGCCGCAGCAGAGCGCGCAGGCGGGCGCGCAGCTCCTCGACCGCGAAGGGCTTGACGAGGTAGTCGTCCGCGCCGGCGTCGAGCCCCTCGACGCGGTCGGAGACGGCGTCTCGGGCCGTGACGACCAGGATCGGCACGTGGTCGCCCCTGCGGCGCAGGGTGCGGCAGACGGCGATCCCGTCGACGTCCGGCATCATCACGTCCAGGACGAGCGCGTCCGCCGGGCGCGACGCGTGCTGCGCGAGCGCGTCAGCGCCGTCCACTGCCTCGTCGATGTCGTAGTCCGCGCGCAGGGCGCGCGAGATCGCCGACCGAACGGCCGGATCGTCGTCGACGACGAGGACGCGCACCTGCATCCCTGCATGATTCCCGGTCGGGCCTAAGAGCCGCCTTCGAAGGCGAACACCAGCCATGTCCGCCCGAGCCAGCGGCCGAAGCGGCCGTGTCCCAGGGACTGTCCCCTGGACACGGCTCGAACGGACGACGGCCGACGGCGGCCCGCGCGCCGTCGGGCCGGCGAATCCCCGGCGCAGAGCCAAGGCGACACCGCCACTCTGCGCCATGGCCTTTGCGGACACGTCCGAGGGACTGTCCCCGGGACACGGCCGGAGGGGACGAGAAGGCCCTCCGGGACGGGACATGGCCGCGGAGGGCGGGCCGAGGGCGGAGGGCGGAGGGCGGAGGGCGGCGGAGGGCGGCGGAGGGCGGCGGAGGGCGGCGGAGGGCCGCCCCGAGCCGTCGTATGCTGGCGGCGTGGAGCTCCGGGCGGTCGAGACCGAGCGGGAGCGCGACGCGCTGCGGCGGCTCGTTCCGCTCTACGTCCACGACCTCTCGCGCTACACCGACCACTACCGCCTCGACGCCGACG
>DASZWI010000025.1:0-6555 GCA_035546715.1 Gaiellaceae bacterium
AGACCCGGGTCTGACCCTGGTGGAAGGTCTCAGAGCTCGACGCGCTCGAGGCCGAGCGTGCGGGCGAGCCGGGCGGCGGCGCGCTCGAGCTTGTCCGCGACGTTGCCGCGGACGCGCGGCTCCGGGGTGAACCTCTTCACCCGCAGCACGCCCTCGCCGCGGTCGGCCTTCAGGTCGGCACGGCCGAGGAAGCGGTCGCCGGCGACGAGCGGCAGCACGTAATAGCCGTAGACGCGCTCGTGCTCGCGCTTGTAGACCTCGATCACGTGCTTGAAGCCCCACAGCCGCTCCAGGAGCGGCCGGTCCCAGACGAGATTGTCGAACGGGCAGACGAGCGTCGGCGGCGCCGGCGGCCCGTCGAGCTCGGTCTCCGGGGCGGCGTAGAACGGCGGCCCGCCGTCGCCCGGATCGAGCTGGCGCAGGCGGCCCTCGTCGACCAGGGCCTCGAGGTGATGGTGCAGAACCGCCTTGCCGCCCTTCCAGCGCCAGTGCTCGCGGATCGCCGCCTCGGTCAGGGCGCCGCGGGCCCGAACCGCGAGCACGGCCAGGTCGCGGTAGGTGTCGTCGGCGGTGCGCACCGGGGCCTCGAGCCACTCGCGGGGGATCACCCGCTCCGCCAGGTCGTAGGCGCGCTGGAAGTGCCGCCGGCCGGCGATCACGAGGACGCCGCGGTCCCAGAGCGCCTCCAGCACCATCTTCGCCGGCTTCCAGTTCCACATACCGCCGCTGCGCCGGTCCGCGCCACCGTCGAAGTCCCGCGAGCCGAGCGGGCCCTCCGCCCGGATGCGCTCGAGCATCGGCTCGACCAGATCGCCGTGGTCGCGGAGGGCACGCTCGGACATCGTCCAGTGGCCGGTCGTGTTCTCCATCGTGCGGCGGAAGTAGGGCCAGAGCTCGATCGGGAGCAGGCACGCCTCGTGCGCCCAGTACTCGAACAGCCGGCCCGTGCGCAGGAGATCGGCGCCGTCGCCCTTCGGGAACGCTCCGACGCGTGCCGAGATCGTCAGCTTGTGCGCGCGGTCGACGGTCGAGATCGAGTCGAGCTGGACCGCGGTCAGGCGCCGGACGGACGCCTCGACGTCGTCCTCGGTCGCACGCCGGAACCGCGGCGAGAACCCCTGGGCGGCGAGCACGACGCGCCGGAGCTGTGCGAGGCTGACGGACGTGGAGGCGACGGCCATGCCGCCCCGACGTTACCGGCTCGAAGCGGGATGCCGGTGACGCGTCGCGCAGCAGGCACGGGCGGCCAGGATCGGCCGCGCGATCGACGGCTGGGAGCCGGACGTGGCCGGTTGCGCGACGAATCAGGTTTTCGCACCTGAAACAAAATCCCTGCAAATCGTGAGGTAGAGGTACCTCTACCTCACGATTTGCAGGTCGTTTCCGGCGGCTCGGCAGCCGCGTTCGGGCGGTTCGCTAGCGCCGGTGGGCGAGGTAGTCGAGCAGGTCGCTGCGCGTGACGACGCCGAGCGGGCGGCCGCCGTCGGCGACCACCACCGCGTTCGTGCCGCCGGTCAGCGCCGTGACGATCTCGTCGACGTTGGCGTCGGCCTCGACGGTCGCGAGCGGGCCCTGCATGACCGCCGCGACGTCCTCGTGGAGGGCGTCGGCGTTCTTGAACACCCGGTCGAGGAGCGCCCGGTCCTGGAGCGACCCGACGACGTCGGCGAGCGACGACAGCTCGCCGTCGCGAACCACCGGCAGCTGCGAGATCGAGTAGCGCTCCATCACCTGGATCGCCTCGGCCACCTTCTGATGGGAGGAGATCGTGATCAGCTGCGGTGTCTCGTCCCCGCGCGTGCGCAGCAGCTCGCGAACGGTCGGCGCGGGCGCCGAGCGCTCGAGGAAGCCGTGCTCGAGCATCCAGTTGTCGTCGAGGAACTTCGAGAGGTACGAGCGGCCGGAATCCGGGAGGATCGTCAGCACCCGCGCGTCCGGGCCGAGCTTGCGCGCGGTCTCGATGCCGCCCCACACGGTCGAGCCGGCCGAGCCGCCGACGAGCAGGCCCTCCTCGCGCGCCATGCGGCGCGCCGTCAGGAACGAGTCGCGGTCGGACACGCGGATCCAGTCGTCGACGACGTCCCGGGCCATCGTCTCCGGCCAGGTGTCCTTGCCGATCCCCTCGACGAAGTACGGGTGCAGCTCGCTCTCGTCCCGCGCCGTGTAGACCGACCCCTCCGGGTCGACGCCGACGATCTTCACGTGCGGCGCCTTCTCCTTGAAGTACCGCCCGACGCCGCTGATCGTCCCGCCCGTTCCGACCGAGATGACGATCGCGTCGATCTCCCCGCCTGTCTGCTCCCAGATCTCGGGCCCGGTGGAGAGGTAGTGCGCCTCCGGGTTGGCCATGTTCGAGTACTGGTCGGGCTTGAAGCCGCCCGGGATCTCCTCCGCGAGCCGCGACGACACGGAGTAGTACGACTCGGGCGAGTCGTGGTCGACCGCCGTCGGCGTGATCACGACCTCGGCGCCGAATGCGCGCAGGGTCGAGATCTTCTCCTGGCTCATCTTGTCGGGCATGACGAAGATGCAGCGGTAGCCCTTCTGGGCCGCGGCGATCGCGAGGCCGACGCCCGTGTTGCCCGAGGTGGGCTCGACGATCGTCCCGCCCGGGCGCAGCTTTCCGTCGCGCTCCGCCGCCTCGATCATCGCGATCCCGATGCGGTCCTTGTTCGACCCGCCCGGGTTCATGTACTCGAGCTTGGCGAGGATCGTCCCGGGGACGTCGCGGGAGATCCGGTCGAGGCGGACGATCGGCGTGTGGCCGACGAGATCGAGGACGGTGGGGTACTGCTCGGGCACGCGCGGGAGGGTATCGCGCCTGCTAGGCGATCACGGAGGCCGACTCGCCCGCCTGCGCGAGATCGCCGCCCCGAATCAGGAACAGGCTCGCGACGAGGCCGGCGACCGCGATCCCCACGATCACCCAGAAGGCCAGTGCGGAGCCGCTCGTGAACGCCTCGCCGAACGAATGACCGCTGCGCACGAGCGTGTTGAAGTGCGACTCCGAGACCGACGAGGCGACCGCGACGCCGATCGCGCCTCCGACCTGCTGGGCGGTGTTGATGAGCCCGGAGGCCAGCCCCGCCTCGTGCGGCTCGACGCCGGCCAGCGCCGCGATCGAGACCGGGATGAACGTGAACGGCAGCCCGAACCCGATCAGCAGGTAGCCGGGCAGCAGGTCGCTCGCGAACGACCCGTGCACTGGGATCTGCGTGTACCAGACGAGCCCGGCGACCGTGGCCACGAACCCGGCCGCCATGACGGACTTCGCACCCACCTTCGTCACGAGCGACTGCGCGAGGCCCGCGAACAGCACGGCGCTTCCTGCGGTGGCGACGAACGTGACGCCGGTCTTCAGCGCGGAGTAGTGCAGGACCTCCTGGACGTACAGCGTCAGGATGAAGAAGTTGCTGAAGACGACGGCGCCGAGCAGCAGGCCGCACGCGTTGGCGCCGGCGACGGTGCGGACGCGGAAGATCCGGAGTGGCATGAGCGGGTCGCGCGCGCGGGTCTGGTCGACGACGAAGCCGACGAGCAGCGCGACGGCCACGACCAGCCGCCAGATCGTCCAGCCGGACTCCCAGCCGTGGTTCGGCGCGTTCGACACGGCGTACACGAGCAGCGCCAGCCCGGCGGTGACGAGCACGGCGCCGAGGACGTCCTGCTGCGACTCGCGCTCGACACGGCTCTCGCGCACGTAGCGGCGGCAGAGCGCAAACGCGACCGCGCCGACCGGGACGTTGACGAAGAAGATCCACTCCCAGCCGAGGTACTTGGTCAGCACCCCGCCGGCCAGGACGCCGACCGCGGCGCCGCCGCCGCCGATCGCGCCCCAGATGCCGAGCGCCTTGTTCCGCTCGGCGCCCTCGTCGAAGGTCGTCGTGACGATCGAGAGGGCAGCGGGCGAGATGATCGCGGCGCCGAGCCCCTGCACGGAGCGGGCGGCGATCAGGACGCCCTCGCTCCAGGCGAGCCCGCAGAAGAAGGACGCGACGGTGAAGACGGCGACGCCGACCATGAAGACGCGACGGCGACCGATCAGGTCCGCCGCGCGTCCGCCCAGCAGCAGGAAGCCGCCGAACGTGATCGCGTAGGCGGTGACCACCCACTGCAGGCTGTCGCGCGAGAAGTGCAGCGCCGAGCCGATCGACGGCAGCGCGACGTTCACGATCGACACGTCGAGGACGGTCATGAAGAACGCTGCGCAGACCAGGGTCAGCGCCTTCCAGCGCAGAGGATCGAGCTCGCGCTCCGCCATACCGCCCTCGATGCTAACGAGAGTGGTGCTAGTGGCGGAAGTGCCGGCGCCCGGTGAAGACCATCGCGGCGCCCGCCGCCTCGACCGCCTCGATGACGAGGGGGTCCCGCATCGAGCCGCCCGGCTGCACGATCGTCGCGACGCCCGCGTCGAGCGCGAGCTGCGGTCCGTCCGGGAACGGGAAGTACGCGTCGCTCGCGAGGGCCGAGCCGGCGAGCTCGTGGCCGAACTCGCGCGCCTTCTCGAGCGCGATCCGCACGGCGTCGACTCGGCTCATCTGGCCGGCGCCGATCCCGATCGTCTGGAGGTCGCGGGCGATGACGATCGCGTTCGAGCCCACGTGCTTGCACACGCGCCAGGCGAACAGGAGGTCGCCCCAGCCGTGCTCGTCGAGCCGGCCGGTGACGACCGTCATCGTGTCACGCTCCTGGACGTCGCTGTCGCGCTCCTGGAGCAGCACGCCGCCGAGCACGCGCTTCAGGTCGCGCTCCCCGGGCGTCGGGCCGCGCCGCTCCCGGTCTTCGAGCACGCGCAGGTTCTTCTTCGCGCGGAGCGCCTCGAGCGCCTCGGGCGCGAACTCGGGTGCGAGCAGCACCTCGACGAAGTGCTCGGCGATCCGGGCGCCGAGCTCCGCGCCCACGGGCCGGTTGAGGATGGCGACGCAGCCGAACGCCGACACCGGGTCGGCGGCGAGCGCGCGCTCCCACGCCTCCTCGATCGTGGCGGCGACGGCGACCCCGCACGGGTTCGCGTGCTTGACGATGACGGCTGCGGGCAGCGCGAACTCGCGCACGATCCGCCGCGCGCCCTCGAGATCGGCGAGGTTGTTGTAGGACAGCTCCTTGCCGTTGAGCTGCTCGACCTGCGAGAGCAGGTGCCGGCGTGCGCCCTCCTCGCGGTAGTACGCGGCGCGCTGGTGCGGGTTCTCGCCGTAGCTGAGGTCGGTGACCTTGCGGAACGTGAGCGTGAGCTGCTCGGGGAAGGGCTCCGTCTCGGCGAACCAGTTCGCGATCGTCGCCTCGTAGGCGGCGGTCGTCGCGAACGCCGCCCGCGCGAGCTCGCGGCGGGTCTCGAGCGACAGCGTGCCCTGCTCGCGCAGCTCGTCCAGCACGAGTGCGTACTGGTCGGTGCGCGAGAGCGCGGCGACGTGGGCGAAGTTCTTCGCGGCGGCTCGCAGCATCGACGGGCCGCCGACGTCGATCAGCTCGACCGCCTCCGCCTCGGTCGCGCCCCGCCGGGTCGCGGCCGACGCGAAGGGATAGAGGTCGACGCACACGAGATCGAACGGCTCGATGCCGTGCTCGGCGAGGGTCGCGACGTCGTCGGGCACGTCGCGCCGGGCGAGGATGCCGGCGTGGACGCGCGGGTGGAGCGTCTTGACGCGGCCCCCGAGCATCTCGGGCGCGCCGGTCACCTCCTCGACGCGCGTGACCGGCAGGCCGTGCTCCTCGAGATAGGCGGCGGTCTTGCCGGAGCTGACGAGCTCCCAGCCGAGGTCGTGCAGCCCGGTCGCGAGCGTCTCGACGCCCGTCTTGTCGTAGACCGAGATCAGCGCACGAGGCACAGGCGCTCCTCCACGACCTGGGGCAGCAGGCGGTGCTCGACCGCGTGGATCCGCTCCACGAGCGTCTCGCGCGGCTCGACCGGGACCGCCTCCTGGCGGATCACCGGGCCGGTGTCCATGCCCTCGTCGACGAGGTGCACGGTGACCCCGGTCGTCTCCACGCCCGCCGCGAGCGCGTCGGCGATGGCGTGCGCCCCCGGGAACGCCGGCAGCAGCGAGGGGTGGACGTTGACGATCCGGTCCGGGAAGCGCCGGAGGAACGGCGGCGTGAGCAGGTGCATGTACCCCGCGAGCACGACGAGCTCGACGCCGTGCTCCTCGAGCCAGGTGGCCATCATCAGGTCGCGCTCCTCCCGGCTCGCATGGCAGTCGAGCCCGAACGTCGCGGCGGGCAGCCCGGCCGCGCGCGCCCGGACGAGCGCGTAGGCGTCGTTGCGGTTGGCCGCGACCGCCGAGATCGGCAGCCCGGCGTCGATCAGCGCCTGCAGGTTCGAGCCGTTTCCCGACACGAGGACGCCGATCACGCGATCCGTCCGATCACGAGCTCGTCCGGCTCCGGCTCGGCGACGACGGCGCACCAGCCGATGCCGAGGTTGAACACGCGCCGCAGCTCGTCCTCCTCGACGTGGCGGGCGAGCCAGAGGAACACCTCGGGCCGCTCCCACGCGTCCCAGTCGAGCTCGGCGCGTCGTCCCTCGGGCAGCACGCGCTCGAGGTTGCCCAGGATCCC
>DASZWI010000026.1:0-26527 GCA_035546715.1 Gaiellaceae bacterium
GTGCGGCTGATCGATCGCGTCGCGGCGTTCGGGCCGCGGAAGCCGCTCTTCGTGCTCACCGGCGGCGACCCGATGCGCCGGCGCGACATCGCAGAGCTCGTGCGGCACGGGGTCGACCGCGGTCTCACCGTGGGGCTGACCCCGAGCGGAACCGCCGCGGTCACGCACACGCGGCTCGAGGAGGTGCGTGCTGCCGGGCTGGCCCGGCTTGCCGTGAGCCTGGACGGCTCGGACGCCGAGACGCACGACGCCTTCCGGCGGGTGCGCGGGTCATACCGCTACACCATGCGGATCATCGAGGACGCGCGCGCGCTCGGTCTCCCGTTGCAGATCAACACCACGGTCTGCCGCCAGACGGTCGCCGACCTACCCGCCATCGCAGAAGCCGTCGAGCAGACGGGCGCCGTCCTCTGGGCGCTCTTCTTCCTCATTCCCGTCGGGCGCGCAACCGCCGAGCAGGGACTGAGCGCCGACGAGATCGAGGGCGTCCTTCGGTGGGCGGCTCGCCTGCAGGCCGGCGCCCCGTTCGGCATCAAGACGACCGAGGCACCTCACTACCACCGCGTGCTCGACGACCGGCGCGCAGGCGCGGGCGCGCGAGGCCGCGCCGTCACCGACGGCAACGGGTTCCTCTTCGTCGACCATCTCGGCGCGATCTGCCCGAGCGGCTTCCTGCCGCTCACCGCCGGCAACGTGCGGAGCGACGACATCGTCCGCGTCTACCGCGAGCACCCGCTCTTCGTCTCGCTCCGCGACACCGCGCGCCTCGGCGGACGCTGCGGCGTCTGCGAGTTCCGCGCGCGGTGTGGCGGCAGTCGCGCGCGTGCCTACGCCGCGACTGGGGACGTCCTCGCCGAGGATCCCGGCTGCGCCTACGTCCCGAGCGCCTCGGCGAAGGTGCAGCGTGCGGAAGGCGCGAAGCGCTAGACCGCGACGCGTGCCTGACCCCGTGCGCAAACCGCCGTGCACGCACGTCGACGCGGACGTCGCTGCCTGCGGCCTTCGCACGCTCTCCGACAGGTGGATGCTCGTTGGTTGCCGGACCGAGCATCGCCCGAGGGCGTTGCGTACGCATCGGAGCCGCGACTGACCGGCGGCGCGAGACACTACGGAAATGCACTCGATCGAGATCGACGGGCTCGACGTCGACCGCGGCGGGACCCGGGTCCTGTCCGGCGTCTCCCTCTCCGTCGAGGCCGGGGTCGTCACCGGGCTTCTCGGGCCGAGCGGCAGCGGCAAGACGACGCTTCTGCGGTCGGTTGTCGGCGTCCAGCGTGTCCGCGCCGGGCGGATCGAGGTGCTCGGGCGCCCGGCCGGCGATCCCGAGCTCCGGCGACGCGTCGCCTACGTCACGCAGGCGCCGTCGGTCTACGCGGATCTCAGCGTCCGCGAGAACCTGCGCTACTTCGCCCGCATCCTCGGAGTCGCGAGCCGGCGGATCGACGAGGTGCTCGCCGCAGTCTCGCTCGACGACGTGGCGGAGCGGATCGTCGGCCGCCTGTCGGGCGGACAGCGCGCCCGCGTGTCGCTTGCGACGGCGCTGCTCGGCGATCCCGACGTCCTCGTGCTCGACGAGCCGACCGTCGGGCTCGACCCGCTCCTACGGCGCGATCTCTGGGACCTCTTCCACCGGCTGGCGGGCCGCGGCGCGACGCTGCTCGTCTCGAGCCACGTCATGGACGAGGCGGAGCGATGCGACTCGCTCGTCCTCCTCCGCGACGGCGCCGTCCTCGCGACCGGCACGCCGTCCGCGCTGCGGGCGCAAACCGGAGCAGAGCACCTCGACGACGTCTTTCTTCGGCTCATGGAGCAGTCGTGATCGCGACCGCGCTCCGTGTGCTGACGCAGCTGCGTCGCGACCCGCGCACGGTCGTCCTCATCGTCGGCGTCCCGTGCCTGCTCGAGTTTCTGCTCGACCAGGTCTTCTCGGGTCGCCGCGACGTCTTCCAGCACGTCGGCTCGCCGCTGCTCGGCCTGTTCCCGTTCATCTCGATGTTCGTCGTCACGTCGGTGACGATGCTGCGCGAGCGAACGACGGGGACGCTGGAGCGTCTGATGTCGCTACCGCTCGCCAAAGCCGATCTCCTGCTCGGGTATGCGGCCGCGTTCGCCGTCGCGGCGATCCTGCAGGCCGCGGCCGTCTCGACGCTCGCGTTCGGCGCGCTCGGCCTGCACGTGGCAGGGCCGCGCCCGGCGATCGCCGGACTGGCGGTCGCGAACGCGATCCTCGGGATGGCCCTCGGGTTGCTCGCGAGCGCCTTCGCGCAGACGGAGTTCCAGGCAGTGCAGTTCCTGCCGGCGCTCGCGTTCCCGCAGCTTCTGCTCTGCGGCCTCTTCGTCGCACGCGGTGACATGGCGCCGTGGCTCCGCGGCGTGTCGGACGCGCTTCCGCTCAGCTACGCGTACGACGCGCTCGCTCGCGTCGCCCGGGACGGTGCGTACGACGGCTGGTTCGTCGCCGACATCGTGGTGACGGTGGGCGGGGCCCTGCTCGCGCTCGTCGTCGGTGCGGCGACGCTTCGCCGCCGCACCGACTGACCTTCGCTCGCCGTTACGCGTGCGCGACCGTCCGCTCGTGCTCGGGAGCGACGACCGTCGTCGCGCCCTCGAGCACGACCTTGGACGCTTCCCGTCTCGGCGTCGACCGGCCGGCCCTTGCAGTTGACGCATCGGACCAAGACGCAACCCCTGCCGGGAGCGGCGCGAACATACTGTCGGCGGATGGCGCAACCCCGACCGGACGAGCCGGTTGCGGCCGGCGGCGAGGCGCTCGCGCGGGCGGCGTGGGCGGAGGCACGCGAGCGGTTCGAGGCCGCCCTCGCCGAGCGTGACTCGACCGAGGCGTTGCTCGGGCTGGGCATCGCGGCGCGGGCGCTGTTCGACGCGTCGACGACGCTGCAGGCGCACGAGCGCGGCTACCGACTCGCCCGCGAGGCGGGCGAGGATCGGGAGGCGGCTCGGTTCGCCGTCGAGCTGGCGCTCGACTGCCTGACCTTCCGCGGGCCGGCGGAGGCGGGCGGCTGGCTCGAGCGCGCGGGCCGCTTGCTGGAGGGCCTGCCGCCGGGGTTCGAGCAGGGGATGCTGGCCTACCTCCGCGCACGCTACGCGCTCACGGTCGAGCACGACCCCGCTGCGGCACGGTCGTTCGCAGCCGAGGGAGCGGCGCTCGCGCGCGCCGCCGGAGCGGTCGAGGGCGAGCTCGTGTGCCGTGCCCTGGAGGGGCTCGGGCTGGTTGCGGAGGGGCGGGTCGGGGAGGGGATGCCGCTGCTGGACGAGGCGGCCGCCGCGGCGGTGGCAGGAGAGGTGGGGGATCCGCAGCTGGTCGAGGTGATCTGCTGCCACGTGATCGACGCCTGCCAGAGGGTGCGTGACTTCGACCGCGCGGGAGAGTGGTGCCGGCGGGTGGAGGGGATCGCCGATCGGTTCGGCGACCGGGAGATGTTCGCGACCTGCCGCACCCTGTACGGGGAGGTGCTGCTCTGGCAGGGCGCCTGGCCGGAGGCGGAGCGGACCCTGACCGCGGTCTGCCGGCAGCTGGCGCGGGCGCCGCTGAAGGCCGGCGACGGGCTCGTCCGGCTCGCCGAGCTGCGCAGGCGGCAGGGCCGTCTGGAGGAGGCAGAGGCGCTGCTCGCCCAGTGCGCCGAGCACCCGCTCGCGCCTCTCGTTCGAGGCGCGCTGGCGCTCGATCGCGGCCGGCCGGCGACCGCGGTCGCGGAGGTCGAGCGGTATCTGCGCCGGACCGGCGTGGACGATCGCTTCGCCCGGGCGCCGGCGCTCGAGGTTCTCGTCCGCGCCCGCCTGCGGGCGGGTGATCGGGCGGCGGCCGAGGCGGCGGCGGGCGAGTTGGAGCAGATCGCCGCGACGGTCGGCACGAAGCCGCTGCGGGCGGCGGCGCTGCTCGCCCGCGGTCGCGTCCAGGCGGCGGAGGATCCCGAGCAGGCGTGCGCCGCGCTCGAAGACGCCGCCGACCTGTACGGCGCGAGCGGCGTCCGCTACGAGGCCGCGCTCGCCCGGCAGGAGCTTGCATCGCTTCTCGGTCTGCTCGGCCGCGACGACGCGGCCGGCGCCGAGCGGGCCGCGCGCCTCGAGCTCGCCCAGCTCGGTCTTGCGCTGTCCGCCGCCGTACCGGCACGCGGTCGGCCGGGCCTGACCGCGCGCGAGCGTGACGTGCTCCGCCTGCTCGCCCAGGGGCGCTCCAACGACGAGATCGCGGCCGAGCTCGTGGTGAGCGTGCGCACGGTCGAGTCGCACGTCGCCAACCTGTACACGAAGATCGGCGTCGCCGGCCGCAGCGCCCGCGCCGCGGCGACCGCCTATGCGCTCGCCAACGGGCTCGCCTGACGTTCCGTAGCGCACAGCTGGAAGTTCCGTACCGGCACGGAAGACGCGGCGCGCTTCCCCCGCCAAGCTGACGGCCGCGGAGTCGGCGGCAGTTCAGGAGGGGGCGGGTGTACGACGTGATCATCATCGGCACACGGGTGGCGGGCGCGGCGACCGCGATGCTGCTCGCCCGGCAAGGGCTGAAGACGCTCGCGGTCGACCGGGCGAGCTTCCCGAGCGACACCCTCTCCACCAACAACATTCAGCTCCCCGGCGTCGCCCGGCTCGAGCGCTGGGGCCTGCTCGGCCCGATCGCCGCCGCCGGGACGCCGGCGATCCGGCGGGTGCGCTTCGACCCCGGTCCGGTCGTGCTGGAGGGCAGCTTCCCTGCCTTCGAGGGGGTCGACGCCGTCTACGGCCCACGGCGCACGCTGCTCGACACGCTCCTGGTCGAGGCTTCCGGCGAGGCAGGCGCCGAGGTGCGCGAGCGCTTCGTCGTCGACGAGCTCACCTTCGCCGACGGTCGTGTCACCGGCATCCGCGGCCGCACGCACGGCGGCGGCGAGGTGCGCGAGCAGGCGAGGCTCGTGATCGGCGCCGACGGCAAGCACTCACTCGTCGCCAAGAGCGTCAAGGCGACCGCATACGAGGAACAGCGGCCGCTCTCGGTCGGCTACTACACCTACTGGAAGGGCGTCCCGCTCGAGCGGGGCGAGATCTACGGGCGCGGCCGGCGGCTGATCGGCGCCTGGCCGACCAACGACGGCCTGGTCATGACCTACGTCGCCTGGCCCGCCGACGAGTTCCACGCCTTCCGCCGCGACCCCGAAGGAAATCTGCTCGCCACGCTCGACCTCGCCGGCGACCTCGGCGAGCGCGTCCGCGCCGGCAGCCGCGTCGAGCGGATCTACGGCAGCGCCGACCTGCCCAACTTCTTCCGCGTCCCCTACGGGCCGGGCTGGGCGCTGGTCGGCGACGCCGGCATCACGCTCGACCCGATCACCGCGCTCGGCATCAACGACGCCCTCCGAGACGCCGAGCTCCTCAGCGACGCGATCGTCGCCGGCCTCGGCGGAGCAGAGACGCTCGAGCGGGCGCTCGCCGGCTACCAGCACCGGCGCGACCAGGCGGCGCTTCCCATGTACCGGTTCACGCTCGAGCTCGCCGCCTTCGCCCCGCCCAAGCCGGAGCAGGAGGTGCTCTTCCGCGCCCTTGTCGGCCGCCAGCAGGAGATCGACCGCTTCCTCGGCGTCCTCGCCTGCGCCGTCGCACCGACCGACTACTTCTCCCCCGGCAACCTCCGCCGCCTGATCGGGGTGCGCGGCTTCGCGAAGATCGCGGGCGCGAAGATCCGGCGCTCGCGGGCCGTCGGGGCCGGCGAAGCACCCGCCCGGGAGCAAGCGGTCGCGAGCCCGCACTGACACGCCCGGAACGCCACCGCGTCGGCGTGCGTGTCAACCGAGGCGACGGCGCCGGTCCCGAGATCGACCTCGCGACCCGCGGGATGCACGCTCGCGCTCGACGCGAGCCGGCTGGCGCCCGCGCGGATCGTCGAGCTGCTGCTCGCCGCCGCAACGAGCCGAACGGTCGCCGAGCCGGCGAGCCCGCGCGCCTACGGGAGCATCAGGTGGAAGGTGTGCGTCCAGTGGTCGTTCACGAGGTGCCTCGAGACCGCCCAGCCGCGGGCGCCGGCGTACCGGCCGGAGCCGCCGATGATCGGCCGCACCACCGTCTGCGCCTTGGTCAGCGTCTGCGCGCGCTGCGCGTACGGGCTGATGCCTCCGACCACGATCTGGTTGTCGGCGCCGCCGATCACGAAGACCAGGTCGGCCGTCCGCAGCTCCCGGCCGGCCGCCGGCTTGCCGACCGCGACCGTGGTCGTCACGCCGGACAGGTAGCCGATGGCCGTGCTGCTGCCGGGCCGGGTCAGCACCTCGTAGTAGGTGCGCGTGTCGGCGACGCTCGGCCCCGTGGGCGGCACGTCGAAGTAGCTGCTGTTGGCCGACGTGACCGGGCCGTGCGCGACCGTGAGCACCGTCGTGTGCGAGGTCGCCTTCGCGGCCGGGCGCGCGACGCCGAGCGAGACGGCGGTGGCCACCGCGGCGGCCGCGACCAGTGCGAGGAGCTTCTTCATGGTGGACCTCCTGTTGTCTTGCGGGACACGAGGACGGTCGCAGGGGGCCGCAGGCGCGGCCACGGTGGATGTGCGCAGCGGGCGTTGCGCTATCTGCGCAAGGGTGGGCTCGTCAGTCGGACGCGGCCGCGACGAGCGGCTCGAGCCGCAGCGCCAGGTCGATCTCGGTCCGGCGGCTGGCGATCGGGGCGCCGAGCCGGCGTTCGATCTCGGCGATCCGGTAGGTGAGCGTGCGGCGGCTGACGCCGAGCAGGGAGGCGGCGCTCGCGCCGTTTCCGGTCTCGCAGTAGGCCCGGAGGGTCTGCCGCAGCCGCTGCCCGCGCACGCCGTCGCCGAGCGGGCCGAGCGTGCGCGCGACGAGCTCCTCGCCGGCGTGCGGGTCGCCCAGGGCGAGCGCCTCCGGCAGCACGTCCCCGTAGAGCGCCAGCGGCGTCCCGGCCGCCACCGCACAGCGGCAGGCCATGGCGGCTTCGTGGTGGCTGCGCCGGAACCCGTGGATGGTCGACCGCACCGAGCCCATGCCGACGGTCGCGCCGGCCGCGGCGGCAAGCTCGGCGAGGCGGCGCCGCTGGCGCTCGTCCGGCTCGCCCTGTTCCGGCAGCCACGCCCACGCGGTCTCCGCATCGGGCAGGACGACCAGCGGCCGGTTCGCGAGCTCCTCGGCGAACGCGGCCAGCGCGCGGCGCGCGCCCGGGCCCGATGCGGCGAGCGCGAGGTGCCGCCCCTGGAGTGGATAGCCGAGCTGGGAGTCGCTGGCGGCGCGTCCGTCCAGCACCTGGCGGACGAGCGCGAGCAGCGCGTCGGCGCGCGACTCCAGCGCGCTCGCGTAGTGACGGCCCGTCTCCTGGGCCATCCAGGCGAAGTACCGGTGGGCGAACGCCATCAGCCGGTCCAGGACGGCGAGGGCGAGCGCCGGCTCGAGCTCGAGGGCGTCGATGCGCTCCCGCCACGCCACCCAGAATCGCGTCTGCGCCGCGCGGAAGACGTTGGTCAGCGCGTCGGGCTCGACGCCGGCGCGCGCGACCGCACGCGCGAGCTCGACGCCCTCGGGCTGGAGCCCCTGCGGCAGCTCCTCTCCGCCGTCGATCAGCAGGTCGAGCATGACGCCGATGCTCGCGGCGCAGGATCGGCCGACGGCCTCCCAGAACCAGTCGCCCTCGGGCAGCGTGCCGACGGGGGCCTCGGCCCGGACCGCCGCGACCTGCTCGACGGAGAACGCAAGCGCCTGCGGACGCACGAGCGTCGCCAGCTCCACGAGGGTCGCCCTGGTCTCGTCGACCGACACGGCCATGTGGCCGCGGGTTTAGCACGGTTGCGCACATCGCGCAATCGCGGCTGCGCACATCCAGCGTGGTCGGAGCGGTGCGGCGCTGCGACCGTCCCGGACATGAATCCGCACGTCATCGCGGGCCACGAACGGGGACAGCGCACGCTCAACGGCCCGCAGACGACCGGTCGCAGCTATCGCAACCTCTCGCAGCCCGCGTACGCCATCCACGAGCAGGACGACGTCGCGGTCCCGACGCGCGACGGCACGGTGCTGCGCGCGGACGTCTACCGCCCCGACGCGTCCGGCCGCTTCCCTGCTCTCGTCGCCGCCTCCTGCTACCCGCGACAGATCCAGAACACGGGTGCGCCGCTCGGCTTCGTCGAGGCCGGCGCGAGCGACTTCTGGGTGCCGCGCGGCTACGCGCACGTGATTGCCAACGTCCGCGGCACCGGCGGCTCCGAGGGCACGTACGGCTGGCTCGACGAGACCGAGCGGCGCGACCTGCACGACCTCGTCGAGTGGGTTGCGCACGAGCCGTGGTGCAACGGCCGCGTCGGCATGATCGGCACCAGCTACTTCGCGATGACGCAGCTCGCCGCCGCGATCGAGCGGCCGCCCCACCTGCAGGCGATCTTCCCGTACGGCGGCACCGGCGACCTGTACGACGCCGTCTGGCACAACGGGCTGCTCAGCACGACCTTCGTCTCGGCGTGGCTCGCGGCGGTCGGCGCGATGGCGGGGGCGAGCGACCGCGTGTTCCGGAACCGCGTCGTCGATCTCGCCGCCCACCTCTTCCGCAGCGAGCCCGTTCACCACCGCTTCGAGCACCTGAACGGCGAAGCGGCGCTCGCCGTGCTCGGCGGGTTGGTGCACCTGCACTACGCGTCCCACCCGTGGGACGACCTCTGGCTCGCCGCCGCCGCCGAGCATCCGCTGCGCGACGAGTTCTGGGAGACCCGCGACCCGACGCCCCTTCTCGGCGAGCTCCGGATCCCTGTCTACCTGGGCTGCGACTGGCGGAACGTCCCGCTGCACCTGCCGGGGACGCTCGCGCTCTGGCGTGCGCTCGAGGGTCGTGTGCCGCTGCGTCTCGCGCTGCTCGACGAGGGCGGGATGAACTGGCCGTGGGAGGGGCTGCACGTGGAGGCGCTCGCGTGGTTCGACCACTGGCTCAAGGACGCCGACACCGGCGTCATGGACGGGCCGCCGGTGCGCTACCAGGTCCCGGGCGCCGACGGCTTCCGCGAGGCCGCGACCTGGCCGCCGCCGGACGCGGCCCACGTCGCGTACGCGCTCCGCGCCGACGGGACGCTCGCGACCGACGAGGGCCCCGCCGGCGCCCGGCGCTATGCGTACCTGCCCGCGACGATCGGCCGCGTCAAGGGGGCGCCCGCCCCGCCGCTGCCGCCCGCGCTCGTCTGGGACACGGCTCCGCTCGCGGAGGCGCTCGACGTCGCCGGCGAGCTCGAGCTCCGGCTCGAGGCCGACACCACCGCCGTCGACACCGCCTGGATCGTGACGATCCAGGACGTCGATCCCAGCGGAGCGGCGGTCGACGTCACCGCGGGCTGGCTGCGCGCGAGCTGCCGCGCCGTCGACGAGGAGGCCAGCCGGCCGGGCGCTCCGTTCCTTCCCGGCCGCGAGCTGCTGCCCGTGCCGCCGGGGGAGACCGTGCGCTACCGCATCCCGCTCGTCCCGAACGCTCGCCGTTTCGACGTCGGCCATCGCCTCCGCCTCGTCCTCGCGAGCGACGACGTCGACCCGAGCCTGCCCGCGGTGATGCGCTTCCGCCACGCGCCGCTGGGCGAGGCGGCCGTCAACACCGTCCACTCCGGCTCGCGGCTGCTGCTCCCCGTGCTCACCGACCAGCGATCCGAAGGAGGACGAGATGGCTGACCCCCACGACGAGCACGACGCGGAGAGCGACGAGGTCGGCGACGTGCCCGACGCGGAGCTCGAGGACGTCGACGGCGGCCTGCCGCCGGGATTCCAGCACGGCGACCCGTCCGGGACCCCGGGATGGGACCCGAACAACCCGATGCCGTGGTTCCCGATCTAGCCCTGCAGACGAAGGAGGAGCGATGACCGATCCGCAAGCCCCGCACGAGCGCGACGACGACGAGGTCGCCGACGTCTCCGACGACGCTCTCGACGACGTCGCCGGCGGCGTCAGCCCTCCCGGCGAAGGCGGCAGCGACCGCAGGGATGGCGGCACGACCTGGCAGCCGGCGCGCGGGCCGTGACGGTCCGCCGCCTCGGCGGGCTGCTCGCGCTCGTCGCGCTCGCGGCGGCGGGGCCGGGCGCGGCGGCGCGCCCGGCCCCGCCGGCCACGGTCGGTGCGGTGCTCTCCCTCTCGGGCGCGGCCCGCGCCGAGGGCCGGGAGCAGCTCGACGCGATCCGGCTCGCGGTCGCCCAGGCGAACCGGTCGGGTCGCCCTCTGCTGCGCCTCGCCGTGGTCGACGACGGCAGCGACCCCGCGCGCGCCGCGGCCGCGATGCGCCGCCTCGTGGACAGGCGCGGAGCGGTCGTCGTGCTCGGGCCGACCCTCTCGCAGTCGGCGCTCCGGGCCGACCCGGTCGCCGTGCGTCGCCGGACGCCGGTGGTCGCGGTGAGCAACACCGCCGACGGCGTCGTCGGCCCGTGGGTCTGGCGGGACAGCCTCGGGCTGGACGTGTCGGTCCCGGCCGAGATCGCCTCCGTCGTGCAGCGCGAGGCGCCGGCCCGCGCCGTCGTGCTCGGCGGCCGGGGCGACCTGCTGGGCGCGCAGGAGGCGAGGGCGGCGCAGCGCGCCTTCGCCCGGAACGGGGTCGCCGGCCTGCCCGCGGCCGGCGTGGCCGCGGCCGTCGCCGCCGAACCCGATGTCGTCTTCGTCGGCGCTTCCTTCTCCGCCAGGGCAGCCGCGACGATCCGCGCGCTGCGCCGAGCCGGCTTCCACGGCACGATCGTCGGCGGCGCCGCGGCGCTGCAGCTCGCCGGCCCGACCGGGCGCGGCGTCGAGAGCGGCACGGCCTGGTTCGCCGGCAACGCGTTCGCCGCGAACGTCGACTTCGTCCGCGCCTACGAGCGGGCGTACCGCCGGCCTCCCGACGAGCTGGCGGTGCAGGCGTACGTCGGCGTGCAGATCGTGGCCCGGGCGCTGGCGGAGAGTGGCGTCTCCGGTCCGCTCCCGGCCCGGCGCGCCCGCCTGGAGGACGCGCTCGGAGGGGTCGCGCTGTGGACGGCGATGGGCCCGATCCGCTTCACGCCCTCGCACGACGTCGACCAGATCGTCTGGATCGTGCGCCTGGACGGCCGGGGCCGGCGGCGGCTCGTCGGCTTCTGCGTCGAGGGGCGCTGTTGACCGCGGCGCCCGGGCTGTTCCGGGAGCGCGCGCTGCGGCGCGCGTTCTCGCCCGACGACCTCGACCGGCTGCTCGAGGTGGCGCCCCCCGGACGCTGGGTGGGAGTCGGCGCCCTCCTCGCCGTCGTCGCCGCGGCGGTGCTGTGGGCGGCGGTGGCGGTCGTCCCGACCACCCTCGCCGGGCCCGGCTTCCTGCTGCCGCAGAACGGCCTCGCCGCCCTCCAGGCGCCCGCGACCGGGACCGTCACGGCGCTCGCGCTCGCGCCGGGCCAGCACGTCGTCGCCGGCGAACGCCTCGGGACGATGCGCGCGAACGGCGCGAGCCTCCCGCTCACCGCACCGCAGACCGGCGTCGTCAGCGAGGTCGACGTGGCCGCGGGCGGCGTGGTCGCGGTCGGAGACCAGATCGCGCTGATCGAGCCGGTGGGCTGGCCGATCGTGGTCTACGCCTACGTGTCGACGCAGGTGGCCGCCGACCTCGCGCCGGGGACGCCGGTGCACGTCCGATTCGGCGCGGGCATCGGCCAGGCGTACGGGTACGCGAAGGGCCGCGTCGAGTCGGTCGGCCAGTTCGCGGTCACCGAGGCCCGGCTGGCGTTCGTGCTCCGCGACGCGGCGCTCGTCGGCCAGGTGCGCGCGCTCGGCGCGGCGAACGAGGTCGTGATCGCGCTGGACCGCACGGGCCGCACCCCGAGCACGCTCGTCTGGGCGCACGGCTCGGGCCCCGAGACCGTCCCGCCGCCGGGCCTCCCGGCCGCCGTGACGTTCGTCGTCGGCTCGCATCACCCCATCGACGACGTCCTGTGAGCGCGCCCGCCCCGACCCGCGCCGGGCGCCGCCGCGTCCGGACGCCGACGATCCTGCAGATGGAGGCGGCGGAATGCGGCGCCGCGGCGCTCGCGATCGTGCTCGCCCACTACGGGCGCTGGGTGCCGCTCGAGACGCTCCGCGAGCAGTGCGGCGTGTCGCGGAGCGGCTCGCGCGCGTCGAACGTCGTTCGCGCAGCGCGCGCGTACGGGCTGACGGCGGCGGGGAAGCGGCTCGAGCCGGCGGGGCTGTCTCGGCTGAGGCTCCCGCTGATCGTGTTCTGGCGGTTCAACCACTTCGTCGTCGTCGAGGGCTACGACCGGCGGCGCGTCTACCTGAACGACCCGGCCACCGGCCCGCGGCGCGTCTCGTGGGAGGAGTTCGACGACTCGTTCACCGGCGTCGCGATCGAGCTCGAGCCGGCCGCCGGCTTCACCCGCGCGGGCGCCCCGCCGTCGGTGGCCGCGGGTCTCGCCCGGCGGCTGCGCGGCTCGACGGGGCCGCTCGTCCTCTGCCTCGTGGCGGGCGTCGGGCTCCTCGTGCCGGGCCTGCTCGTACCCGCGGCGGTGCGCATCTTCGTGAACGAGGTGCTCGGCGGCGCCGACCGGAGCTGGCTGTGGCCGCTCGTGGCGGGCGCGTCGCTCGCCGCGATCGCGCAGCTTGCCTTCACGTGGCTGCAGCAGATCACGCTGCTGCGGCTCTCGACCAGGCTCGCCGTCTCGATGTCCGCCCGCTTCTTCGAGCACGTGCTGCGGCTGCCGCTGCCGTTCTTCGAGCAGCGCTACGTGGGCGACGTGGCGACCCGGGTGCAGGCGAACGACGAGGTCGCGAGGCTGCTGTCCAGCCAGCTCGCCGCGACGGCGCTCGCGCTCGTCACGTCGGCCTTCTATCTCGTGCTGATGGTCGTGTACGACTGGGAGCTGGCGGTGGCGTCCGCGGCGTTCGCCGCCCTCGACCTGCTTGCGCTCCAGGCGCTCGCCCGGCGGCACCGCGACCTCGGCCGGCGCCTCGCGCAGGACTCGGGGACGCTGACCGCGACGGCCGCGGCGGGCGTCCAGGCGATCGAGACGCTGAAGGCGACGAGCGAGGACGGGTCGTTCTTCGCCCGCTGGAGCGGCGCGCACGCCAACGTGATCGCGACGACGCAGTCGCTGGGGGCGTCGAGCGGGTCGCTCGGAGCGCTGCCGACCCTGCTGGGCGGCCTCGGCGCGGCCGTCATCCTGCTCGTCGGCGGCCTGCAGGTGATGAGCGGGGCGATCTCGCTCGGCACTCTCGCCGCCGTGCAGGTGCTGGCCGCGGGGTTCGCCGCGCCGGTCGGCCAGCTCGTCGGCTTCGGCGACCAGCTCCAGCAGGTGGCGGGCATGCTGGCGAGCCTCGACGACGTCCTCGACCAGCCGGCGGAGGAGCCGGGCGGGCAGGCGCCGCTCGCCGAGGCCCAGCGGGCGCGGATCGCGGCAGGTCGCCTGTCCGGCCGCCTCGAGCTGCGCGACGTCTCGTTCGGCTACAACCCGCTCGACCCGCCCCTCCTCTGCGGCATCTCGCTCACCGTCGAGCCGGGGGCCAGGGTCGCGGTGGTCGGCGCGACCGGCAGCGGCAAGTCCACCGTGGCCGGCCTTGCAGCCGGCGTCATCCACCCGCGGTCGGGTGACGTGCTGCTCGACGGGATCCCGCGCGAGCTTGTCCCACGCGACGTCCTCGCGGCGACGGTGGCGTTCGTCCCGCAGGAGACGCGGCTGCTGCAGGCGACGGTCCGGGACAACCTGACGCTGTGGGACGCGACCATCGGCGACGGCGTCCTCGCTGCCGCGACCGCCGACGCGGCGATCCGCGAGGACATCCTGCGGCGGCCCGACGGGTTCGACCGACCGATCCTCGAGGGCGGCCGCGACTGGAGCGGCGGCCAGCGCCAGCGCCTCGAGCTCGCCTGCGCGCTGGCGCGGGAGCCGGCCCTGCTGATCCTCGACGAGGCGACCAGCGCGCTCGACACGTTGCTGGAGCGGCAGGTCGACGAGGCGCTCCGGGCGCGCGGCTGCGCGTGCCTGATCGTCGCGCACCGGCTCTCCACCATCCGCGACGCCGACGAGATCGTCGTCCTCGACGCGGGGCGCATCGCCGAGCGGGGCACGCACGACGAGCTGCTCGCCCGCGGCGGCGTCTACGCCGCGCTGGCGGACGCATGAGCGCTTCGGCGCAGGATCCGCTGGCGGCGCGCGCGGAGGCCGAGGCGCAGCTCCTGGCCCGCGCGTACTCCGAGCTCGGCGACGTCCTCACCCCGGTGCGCGCGGTGCCGCCGCCGAGCGGCGGAGACGCGACGGTGCGTGCCCTGCGGCTCGTCGGGGAGGCGCTGGGCGTCGAGCTGACGGTGCCCGCGACGGCTCCGGCCTCGAGCGACGCGATCGAGGCGATCGCGTCCGCGTCGGGCATCCGGACGCGCCGGGTCGCGCTCGACGAGCGCTGGTGGCGCCGGGCCGCCGATCCGCTGCTCGGTCGCACGGTCGGCGGCGACCCGGTCGCGCTGCTGCCCCGCCGGTGGGGCGGCTACGACCTGGCGGACGCCGAGACCGGCGTCCGGAGGCGGGTCACCGCCAAGGTTGCCGCCGGGCTCGCGCGCACGGCCGTCGTGCTCTACCGGCCGCTGCCCCCGGGGCGGCTCGGCAACCGCGAGGTCAGGCGGTTCGTGCTCCGCCCGCTCGTCGCCGACCTGCGCGTCGTCGGCGCCTACGGCGTCCTGTCCGCGGCGCTCTCCCTCGCCACGCCGCTCGCGACCAAGCGGATCTTCGGCACCGTCGTGCCCGAGCAGCAGCGGGCGAGCCTCGTCTGGCTCTCGGCGCTCGTCGCCGTCTTCGCCGTTGCCGCCTTCGGCTTCGCCGTCGTGCAGCAGCTCGCGCTGCTCCGCATCCAGGGACGGGCGACGTCCGATCTGCAGGCGGCGCTCTGGGACCGGCTCCTCGACCTGCCGCTCCCGTTCTTCCAGGGGCTCTCCTCGGGACGGCTGACCATGCGCGTCCTGGGCGTCCAGCGCATCCACGAGCTCGCCACCGCGGCGATCGGCACGGCTGCGCTCGCGGTCCCGATCGGGCTCGCGAATCTCGTCCTGGCGTTCGTGCTGGCGCCGCGCCTGGCGCTGTTCGGGCTCGTCGCGGTCGTGCTGGTGGCGGCGGCGGCCGTCGCCCTCTACCGGTACCGGCTGCCGAGGCAGCGGCGGCTGCGCGCGGCCTCCGGTGAGCTGTTCGGGCTCGCGATGCAGCTCGTCGGCGCGGTCGCGAAGCTGCGCACCGCCGATGCTGAGCGCCGCGCGTATGCGCAGTGGGCGCTGCGCTTCGCAGCGGCGAAGCGCTCGTTCTACGACGCGCAGCTCGGCTACGCCGCGACGATCCCGCTGACGGCGGCGGCGGGAACGCTCGCCACGGTCCTGTTCTTCCTCGGGGCCGCGACGCTTCCGGTCGGGGCGATCCCGGGATCGACGTTCGTCGCGTTCGACGCCGCCTTCCTGCAGGTGATCGCCGCGGCGGCCGGGCTGGTCGGCGTCGCCACGTTCCTGGCCGACGCGGTGCCGATCTACGACAGCGCGAAGCCGATCCTCGAGACCCCGCGGGAGACGCACGCGGCGCGGGGCGACCCGGGCACGCTCCGGGGCGCGGTCGAGGTGAGCAACGTGACGCTCCGCTACGGCGACGGTCCGCCGGTGCTCGACGACGTCAGCTTCGGCGTCGAGCCCGGTCGGTTCCTCGCCCTCGTCGGCCCGTCCGGCGCCGGCAAGTCGTCGCTCCTGCGCGTGCTCCTCGGGTTCGAGCTGCCCGAGGTCGGGTCGGTGAGCTTCGACGGGAACGACCTGGCGAAGCTCGACGTGCGGGCGGTGCGCCGGCAGCTCGGCGTCGTCGTCCAGAGCGCCCAGCTCCTCCCGGCGGACGTCTTCACGAACATCGTCGGCACGCGCCCCCTCACGCTCGACGACGCCTGGCGCGCCGCCCGCATCGCCGGTCTCGCGGAGGCGATCGAGCGGATGCCGATGGGGATGCACACGCTGGTCGGCGAGGGAACGGGCACCCTCTCGGGCGGGGAGCGTCAGCGGCTCCTGATCGCGCGCGCGATCGCCGGGGCTCCGCGGATCCTGCTCCTCGACGAGGCCACGAGCGCGCTCGACAACCGGACGCAGCGGCAGGTGTCGGAGGCGCTCGAACGGCTGGCGGCGACGCGCATCGTGATCGCGCACCGCCTCTCGACGATCCGGGCCGCCGACGAGATCGTCGTGCTGGACGGCGGGCGCGTCGTCCAGCGCGGCACGTACGACGAGCTCGTCGCCCGCGACGGCCTGTTTCGCGACCTCGCCGCGAGGCAACTGGCCGACTAGACCGCGAGCTCGCGGCCTCGGGCGAGCTCGGACTCGACGTCCCGCGTCGAGTTGACCCTACGGCGTCGAGTCGTCGGGATGTCCTTTCGATGGAGGTGACTACGCCAGACGGGAACGAACGCAAGGGTCTTCCGCAGATTCTGTTGGTCGACGACGATGGGCTGGTGGCGGCGATGGTCGCCGAGTTCGTCTCGTCGGTCGCGGAGGTGACCAGTGTCGAGACGGCGGAGCGTGGCCTGGAACTCATCCGGGCCTCGTCGTGGGACCTCGTGGTCACGGATGTCGAGCTGCCGGGCGTCCAGGGGATCGAGTTTCTCGCGCAGGTGCGTGAGGCAGACAGGCTCGTCGCGACACTCGTGATCTCGAGCTACGCGTATTTCGAGTATGCGGTGGGCGCGATCAGGGCCGGCGCCGACGACTACCTGACGAAGCCATTCGGTCGTGCCGATCTGCTGCCCAAGGTGACCGCGATGCTGGAACTCACAGCCTCGCGGCGGGCGAAGAGCCGTGAGGTGGTGCTTGCAGTCGGGGCACATCCCGACGACGTCGAGATCGGCTGCGGCGGCATTCTCCTACGCCACGTCGCTGAGGGCGACGAGGTGACCATCCTGACGTTGACCGGGGGTGAGGCCGGCGGGTTGGAAGCGACCCGTCTTCGCGAGTCTCAGCGGGCGGCGGATCTGCTCGGAGCGCGTCTCATGCACGTCGATCTTCCCGATACGAGCATCAGCGAGGGAAGCAAGACGATCACCGCGATCGGCGCCGCGATCCAGGAGACGGCACCGACGATCGTCTACACGCACACCGCGCAGGACGTCCATCAGGATCATCGGAACGTCCACCGGGCGACGCTGGTGGCGGCGCGGGGCGTTTCTCGCGTCTTCTGCTATCAGAGTCCATCCAGCACGGTCGAGTTCCGGCCCACGCGCTTCATCTCGATCGACGGCTTCCTCGACCGGAAGCTCGAGGTCATCGACGCGTATGGGTCACAGGTAGAGATCCGGCGCTACCTCGACGCGAGCCTTCTTCGTGCCACCGCGCGCTACTGGGCTCGGTATACGACGTCCCAGTACGTCGAGCCGCTCGAGATCATGCGCGATGCGCAGGGATTCGCGACGCTGTCACTTGCGCCGGGATTGGCGCAGGCGAATGACTGAGCCGACTCGGTTGCCGCGCGTCCTCGTAACCGGAGTTGGCGGACCGTCGGGAATCGCCGTGCTCAAGGCTCTCGGCCGTGACGAGTACGACCTGCTCGGCGGCGATCTCGATCCGTACGCGGCCGGTCTCTACCTCGTCCCACAGGATCGACGATTTCTCCTGCCGCGCGGAGACGCACCGGGCTTCGACAGTTTCGTCCTCGACCTTTGCGGACGGGCGGGGATCGATGTCTTGATCCCGACGGTCGACAGCGAGCTCGTCCCACTGGCTCGGCGCCGCCGGGAGCTCGGGGCTGCCGGGACACGACTCGTGCTGGCCGACGAAGCGACGCTGGCGTGCTGCCTGGACAAGTGGGAGCTCTATTTGACCTGTTCTGGGACCGTGAACGTCCCGGGTACGAGTCTCGTGGACGACGGGTTCGATCCGTCTTCGGTCGCGATCCCGTCGATCGTCAAGCCGCGATCGGGAAGCGGGTCCCGTGGCGTCGCCATTCTCCGGTCGCGCGAAGAGGTCGAGCGACTTCCACGTGACGGGTCGCTGCTCGTACAGGATTTCCTACCGGGTACGGAGTACTCGCTCGACGTGCTCGCCCGTCCAGACGGCGAGGTCGTGGCGGTCGTACCCAGGGCACGTCTGAAGATCGATTCGGGCATCGCTGTAACCGCGCGGACCGTTATCAGTGAGCGTCTCGACGCGATCGGCCGGGCCGTGGCGGCCCGGATCGGTTTGACCGCGATTGCGAACGTCCAGGTCAAGGAAGATGCGCGGGGCGAACCTGCCCTGCTCGAGGTGAATCCTCGCTTTCCGGGGACAATGTCGTTGACCGTCGCGGCCGGGATCAACATGCCGAGGCTCTCGGTCGAGGCGGCCCTCGGCACCCCGATCCCTGCAGGACGTCTTCCGTTCATCGAGCTCGGTATGGCGCGATACTTGGAGGAGACGTTCTTCGCCACCGAGGAGTTGCAGCGCAGCGAAGCCGCACGTCTGGCTCTCGGAGACGGCGTCGTTCCGGATGACTGAGCAGGACCCTTTCCTGCAGGACATGCACGTCCACTCCACGTTCTCCGACGGGGCGAACACCATCGACGAGAATCTCGAAGCGGCCGGGCAGCTCGGTCTCGTCGAGCTGACCTGTGTCGATCACGTGCGGGCGAGCACCGACTGGGTGCCCGACTATGTCGACGCCGTGAGGACCGCCGCGCGGCGTTCGTCCCTCACCGTTCACTGCGCTGTGGAGGCGAAGATCCTCGACACCAGCGGGCGGCTCGATCTGCCGCCGAACCTCGGGCAGGTTGACGCGATCTACGCAGCCGACCACCAGGTGCCACTCGAGGCGGGCCCGGTTGATCCTGTCCTCGTCCGTACGGCCCTCACGGTCGGTGAGACCACCGCCAAGGCGGTTCTCGACCAGCTCGTCACCGCGACCTGCGCGACGGTGCAACGCTACGAACGGGTCGTCGTCGCGCATCTGTTCAGCGTGCTGCCAAAGCTGGGGCTGCGTGAGAGCGACGTTCCGCTCTCTCTGATCGAAGCGCTCGCGGATGCCGTGGCCGGGGCCGGCGCGAAGATCGAGATCGACGAGCGCTGGCGGTGCCCGTCGCCGCGCACCCTTCGTCCATTCGTCACGCGCGGGGTGCCCGTGCTCCTGAGCACCGACAGCCACCGTCGCGAGACGATCGGGCGCTACGACTACTGCGCGAGCGTCGTTCGCGCGTTGCGCGGTCGCGACACGGACACGCCTTTCTGACCGACCGCGAAGCATCGCTATGACGCCGATCGAATGGATCCTCCTCGTTCTCGTGTTCACCGGGACCGTCCCGGCGCTGGTCGGCTGCTACCAGTTCGCTCTGGCGGCTCTCCATTGCTTCCGGCGTCAGGCGCCCGTGAAGGCGAATCCATTCCCCCGGGTCGCCGTTGTCGTTCCGGCCTGGAACGAAGGTTCGGTGATCGGACGAACCGTCGACCAGCTGCTTGCCGCCGACTATCCGGCCGACCACCTTCGCATCTACGTCGTCGACGACGCGAGCACCGACGAGACAGCCGACATCGCTCGCGCGAAGAGCGACGAGCATCCGGGTGTCGTCCGCCATCTCCGCCGCGCGCACGGTGGTGGCGGAAAGGCCCACACGATCAACCACGGCCTCGAGGCTATCGAGGCCGACGACTGGCACCAAGCCGTGCTCATCATCGACGCGGACGTCCTTTTCGCTCCGACGGCGCTTGCTCGCATGACGCGTCACTTTGCCGACGCGGACGTAGGCGCAGTGAGCGCCTACATCAAAGAGGGCAGCAGTCCGGACAACTATCTGACCCGCTTCGTCGCCTTCGAATACGTCACCGCGGAGGCGGCGGCGCGCCGCGCCCAGAACATGATCGGAGCGCAAGCATGCCTCGCCGGCGGCGCGCAGCTGATCTCGCGGGCCAGCCTCGACGCGATCGGCGGCCGGATCGACACCTCGACCCTCGCAGAAGACACGGTGACCACGTTCCTTGTTCAACTCCATGGGAGACGCGTCGTCTTCGAACCCTCGGCGATCGTCTGGGCCGAGGAACCGTCCGATCTGCGGGCACTTTGGCGGCAACGGGTGCGCTGGGGACGCGGCAACGTCCGGGTGACGTTTCGATTCCGCCGCGTCTGGTTCCGGCGATTCAGCGGCAAGCCCCTCGGCACCGTCAGTTTCGGGCTGATGTGGTTCTCGGTCGCGTTGATGCCCGTGCTCATGGTCACGACCTCGGCTGCGCTTCTGGGGCTCTACGCAATCGACCGAGGTCTCTCCTCGCGCGTGTTCAGCTCCCTGTGGGAAGTCGGTCTCGTCACCTACCTGTTCATCACCCTCTCGAGCTTCTCGATCGATCCTGCGACCGCGCGCCGCGCCTGGCGGGAGGGAATCGCATTTCCTGGGCTGATCAGCCTGGCGATCATCGTCGGGACCGCCGACCCTCATCTCGCTTCGGATGCCACTCGGCCGGTCCATGGCACGTGGCGGACCGTCGCCGTGCTCTTCGTCTACGCGTGGCTGGCAACGTCGATGCTCGCTGCCTACGCCCTCAAGAGGCTCGAAGATGTCCGTCGGCTCCGCCTGCTGGTTGCGCCTCTGCTGTACCTCGTGGGCTACGGCCCCCTCCTGTGCGCCATGACCGGCGCGGCGTACATTCGCGAGCTCCGCGGCACCGAGGCACGCTGGGAGAAGACGGTCAAGACAGGGAAAGTCCGCGCGGTCGGATGACGAGTGGAGCAGTGGACGGCGAGCGGGAGGAGCGGCGGAAGGAGCTGCAGATCTTCCTGCGTGCGATCGCGATCGTCGCCGTCGTCGTGTCGCTGATCGTCGTGCGGGTACTCCTGCTGGGCTGAGTCGATCGCCCCGGATCCGGTCCGGGCGGCGTCGTCGACAGCCTCGAGGCGAGGGTCTCGACGGTTCGCGATGCGGCAGACGGGTAGGAGACCCCTGCCCCAGCGGGAAGGGGGCCTACCTGCCTGGGGTCAGACAAAACGAGATGAATCTTCCATTCCAAGGGCCCGCGCGCCGGATCGCGCTCTCGACCACGGTCATCGTCCTGCTGCTCGGGACAGCGGTGGGAGTGACCGTGTGGCGCTACGAACACGCAGCGTCCCTCGATGCCGCCGCCCGCCGGGCTCTGGCCAGTCGGGCGCAAGCCGAGGTCGTGGAGGCCGCATTCTGGCGGGAGCGCGAGGCGATGAACGAGTACCTGGTCCGCCCGACACAGGCGCTCGCACGCGAGGTCGCGACCCACCATCACACCTTCCGGTCGGCAACTGCGACCTTGGGAGCGACCGATCCGGCCGCCCGCACATCTGCTGCCAAGGCGCGCGCGGAGGATCAATCGCTGTTCATGTCGTTCGAGCAGGGTCGCGGCCGAGCAAACACGAATCCAGCCGCCGTGATTGCGGTTCTCAACCGTGGCGAGGATGCTGTCGTGGCGCCGCTCGGGGCGCTCCGTGACGCCTCCGTTCGCGAGGCCGACGCGGTTGAGTCGCAGGCGCACGACGCGCGCACGGAGGCGCTGGTCGTCGGGATCGTCGCCGGATCGCTTGCCTTCCTTGTCGCACTCGGACTGGGCGTGTACGCGATTCTTCTGGTCGCGAGAATGCTCGAGCGTTTGCGGCGGACGTCCGCCGTGCTCTCGGAGGCTGCGATCGAGATGCGAGCGTCGACGCGCGAAGCAGCCGCGGTGTCGGCGGAGCAATCGTCTGCGGTGGCGGAAACCTCGGCGACGATCGAGCAGCTTGCGGTCACGGCGTCGTCGATTGCCGACAACGCACACGCGGTGAGTGCGGTGGCGGAGCGGACCGGGGACACGATGCGGGACATGCAGGACAAGGTCGAGGCGATTGCAGAGCGCTCGCTCGCCCTGGGTGAGCGCTCACAGAAGATCGGGGAAATCCTCGGTCTGATCGGCGAGATCGCCGAACAGACCAACCTGCTCGCCCTCAACGCGGCGATCGAGGCAGCACGAGCCGGGGAAAGCGGCAGAGGCTTTGCTGTGGTCGCTGCGGAGGTTCGCAAGCTCGCCGAGCGCTCCATACGGTCGGCGGAGTCGATTCGCGAGATCATCCACGCGGTCCAGGAAGAGACGAACGCGACGATCATGGCCACCGAGCAGGGCACCAAGCAAGCTCGGGAGGTCGGCGAGCTGATGACCTCGACGACCACCATGCTCGAGGAGTCGATTCTCGCCACGCAGCAGCAGAAATCGGCAGCCGATCAGGTGGCGGCGGCCATCGCTCAGATCCGCGAGGCAGCGGATCAGTCGGCGTCGGAGCAGGAGCAGCGGGTGGCAACCTCCGAACGGCTCGAGAACCTGATCGGAGACCTCGAGCAGACGCTCGACGCATTCGGCATCTCGGCGAGCGGCGCTGCTCGGCAACCGTGATCTACGTCTGCCTGCGCGTCGGAGGCGAGAAGTACGCACTGCCGGCTGCGAACGTGCGAGAGGTTGCGGCTCTGGGCACCGTCTCGGCGATGCCCGGGGCACCGAGCTTCGCGCTTGGGATCCGGAATCTCCACGGAGAGGTGCTTCCGGTATTCGATCTCGCAATGCTGCTCGGCAGTCCCGACGTGGAGCCCGTACCGCAACGGCTTCTCGTCGCAGAGCACGACGCGCGTCGGGGTGGCTTCGCGGTCGACGACGTGAGCGATGTCCGCGAGTTGCCTGCCGCGACCGAGGACACCGAGTCCGAGTATCTCGTGGGAGCTGCCGTCGCCGATGACGGCTTGGTCGGCTTCATCGACGTCGCCCGGCTGTTCGCAGGGGTCGAGCTGGGAGCGTGATGGACGACGACGCTCAGTTCCTCGAGCTGTTCAAGCACGAGACGAACGAGCGTCTCGACAGCATGGTCGCGACGCTCCTCGACCTGGAGAGCGGTACCACCGATCCCGGTGCGCTGGATTCGCTGTTTCGGAACGCGCACACGATCAAGGGTGCGGCGGGGATGCTCGGCCTCGACGACATCCGCACGCTCGCTCATGCGCTCGAGGACGTGCTCGGCAGCGCACGCGAGGCGGGAGCGTTGCCGGCTGAGTTGACGGAGCCTCTTCTTCGGGCGACGGATGGGATCCGCAGCTTCGTCTCCGGGGGCGAGCTCGACGGGAAGCTGGGCGACGAGCTCGAGCGAGCGCGGGCCGGGCTTGCAGCGGCGGAATCACCAGCCGTGGCGGTCCCGAGCACGGACCGGCCGGCCGAATCGCGGACGATCAGGGTGCCCGCGGAGAAGATCGATCGGCTGCTCGATCTGGTCGGCGAGACTGTTCTCCATCGACGACGGCTCGAGCATTCGCTCGAGGACGAGATGCAGGAGCGAGAATCCCTCGCCGACGAGCTCGGCGCCGGCGAACGTCTCCTGGACGAGCTGAAAGACGCAGCCATCGCGATGCGCACGCTGCCGATCTCGACCATCATCGGCTCCTTCCCGCGGGCGGTACGCGACCTTGCGCAGGCCGAGGGCAAACAGGTCGACCTGGCCATCGTCGGCGCTGAGACGCAGCTCGACCGTGTCATCCTCGAGAGCCTCGCCGACCCGCTCGTGCATCTGCTGCGGAACGCGGTCGCGCACGGCATCGAGCCCCCGGAGGAGCGCATGCGAGCCGGAAAACCCGCCCATGGGCGAATCGAGCTACGAGCCGAGCAGCGGGGCGGGCTGGTCGAGATCGTCGTCGTCGACGACGGGCGCGGCGTCGACGCGCAGGTGATCGAGCAAGCTCGGCGCGACGGGACTCTCGCAGACGTCCTCGCACGTCCCGGCTATTCGACTGCACCGACCGTCACGAACCTGGCCGGGCGGGGGGTTGGCCTGGATGCGGTCAGAGCCCACGTCGAGACGTTCGGCGGCACGTTCGAGGTCGGGAGCGAGCCCGGCGCCGGGACATCGGTCATGTTGAGGCTGCCGCTCGCGCTCGCCCTGCTCGACGTCCTGTTGGTGGAACGTGGCGCGAGCGTGTACGGGATACCGCTGGCCGCAGTGGAGGAGGGTCTGCTGGTCGAGAACCTCCTTTCGCTCACGGGCCGGCGAGCCTTGCCCTATCGAGGCGGATCGGTCCAGCTGTTCGATCTCGCAACGTCGGTGGGCCAGCGCGCACCGCCGCTCAGTGGACGTCCGCGGGCGGTGGTCGTCGCCGTGGCCGGCCGCCGCGCCGCGTTCGCCTGCGACGCGCTCCTCGGCGAGGAGGAAGTCGTCGTGAAGCCACTCGGGCTGCTCGCCGGCGTCCACGGATACCTGGGGGCCGCGATCCTCGGCGACGGTCGGATCGCCCTTCTCCTGGACGCGACCGAGCTGGCGCGGGGGCGGCCGCGACCGGAGACGCCGGCCCGGGTGCTCGAGCCCGCCGCGCCGTCGGCCCCTAAGGTGCTCGTCGTCGAGGACTCGTTCACCGTCCGAGAGCTGCAGCGCAGCATCCTGGAGGCAGCGGGCTATCGGGTCTCGACCGCGCGGGACGGACGCGAAGCGCTCGAGCGTCTCGCGGCCGAGCCTGACATCGAGCTCGCGATCACCGACCTCGAGATGCCGGAGCTCGACGGGCTCGACCTGACCCGCGCGATTCGGGCCGATCCGGCCCTCTCCGGACTGCCCGTCGTGATTGTCACGTCGCGTGGCGACGACGAGGATCGGCGTCACGGCCTGGAGGCCGGCGCCGACGCGTACATGATCAAGCGCAGCTTCGACCAGGGAGCGCTGCTCGAGACGGTCGAAAGGTTGATCGGCCGTTGAGCGCAGCGGCTCCGTCGATCCGCATCCTGATGTGCGAGGACTCGCCGACGTACGCGGCGGCGCTTCGCCGCCTGCTCGAGTTCGACGGCGACATCGCCGTCGTCGCCATCTGCGCGAGTGCTGAAGCGGCGTTGGAGGCGCTCCCAGAGGCCGCGCCCGATCTCGTGACCATGGACATCGAGCTTCCCGGGATCAATGGGCTCGAAGCCGTCGAGGAGATCATGGGTGTTCGTCCCGTGCCGGTCGTCGTCATCTCGTCGCATACGCAAGCCGGCTCAGACGTTGCGGCCGCTGCGCTCGCCGGCGGCGCTCTCGACGCTGTCGCCAAAGACGATCTCGACCTGCTCGACCCCGGTGGCATCGCCGGGGCCGCATTCCGGCGGCGGGTGCGGATACTCAGCCACGCGCGCGTGATCCGACATCCGCGGGCGCGTCTGCGTTCGGCCGGGCGGCGCTCGGCGAGTGTCCCGGCGGCGGCGGTCGTCGCCGTCTGCGCCTCGACCGGTGGTCCCCAGGCGCTCCTGTCGCTGCTCGGGGCCCTTCCCGCCGACTTTGCCGTGCCCGTTCTCGTCGTGCAGCACATGGCGGCGGGCTTCGCGGGAAGCCTCGCGGGTTGGCTGGACGGTGCTGTCGCCGTCCCGGTCGGCTTGGCACCGGACACAGCCGTCCCTGTCGAGCCCGGCGTGTGGATCGCGCCGGACGGGGCTCACCTGGTTCTGCGACCGGATTTCGCGCTCGACCTCGATCGCGTGACGCCGGCCGGCTCGCATCGGCCCTCCGGGGACGTCCTGTTCCGGAGCGTCGCTGCCGCGGCGAGGAGCGAGGCTGTCGCGGTCGTGCTGACCGGCATGGGCAGTGATGGTGCCGCCGGCGCGCAGGCGGTCCGAAGCGCCGGAGGCGTCGTGATCGCCCAGGACGAGGCGAGCTCCGTCATCTTCGGCATGCCCAAGGCCGCGGCCGCCGGAGGACCATCGCTCGTGTTGCCGCCCGAGCGGATCGGGTCCTACCTCGCACGGATTCGCCCGACGCAGCGGGTGGCCAGGTGAGCGGCCTCGAGCGCCTTGCCGAGCTCGTCGAGCGCGAGAGCGGCATCCGGGTGCAGCCCAGTCAGTACGTGAGCTTGCGTGCGGCGCTCGCGCGGGCGTTTCCCGGGACCAGCGCCGCGACGCTCGTCGACCGTGCGGCGGATGCCGCCGCCGGGCCAAGCGTCGTCCAGCGATTGCTCGACGAGGTCACCGTGAAGGAGACGACGTTCCTGCGGGACCGGCGTCAGCTCGAGACGATCCCCTGGCGGGAGCTCAGTGAGAGCGCAGACGCTCGCGGGAGCGTGCTGCGGATGTGGAGCGCCGGTTGCGCGACCGGTGAGGAGCCTTACACGCTCGCCATGCTCGCCTGGGAACAGCTCACGGGTGCGCCGCCGCCGGTACAGATCGTGGCGACGGACATCTCCGAGGCGGCACTCGAGGCGGCACGAACGGGCGTCTACCGATCACGTGCGGTACGTGAGCTCGGCGACGCGCAGATCGAGCGCTTCTTCCGACAGGAGCATGGTTCCTACGTGGTCGGTCCGGCGTTGCGCGAGCTCGTTCACTTCCGCCGGCACAACCTCGTGCTCGACGCAGCTCCTCCGGTCGGCGAGGTGGCATTCGACCTTGTTCTCTGTCGAAACGTCCTCATCTACTTCGACCAGCAGACCGTCGAGAAGGTGATCAAAAGCCTCGAGGGTGCGCTGCGGCCGGGTGGGACGTTGATCGTCGGCGCCGCCGACGCACTCTGTGCCACCGCGACCAGGCTCGCGCGCGATACGCACGAGCTCGAGATCGAGGTAACGCGGCCGCCGCCGCTGCGTCGTCCGCTCGGTCGAATGCCGCAGCCGACCCGCGACGAGCTGTTGACCGCCGCGTCCGTCGCGGCCGGCAGCGG
>DASZWI010000027.1:0-15572 GCA_035546715.1 Gaiellaceae bacterium
CTCACCACCCAGGTGCGGAACATCGCCGAGGTGACCACCGCGGTCGCCCGCGGCGACCTCAGCCGCAAGATCACCGTGCAGGCGCGCGGCGAGGTGGCGGAGCTGGCCGAGACGATCAACACGATGGTCGACCAGCTGAACGCCTTCTCGTCGGAGGTGACGCGCGTCGCCCGCGAGGTGGGCACCGAGGGCCGCCTCGGCGGTCAGGCCCGCGTCGAGGGCGTGCTCGGCGTCTGGCGCGACCTGACGGAGACCGTGAACACGCTCGCCGACAACCTGACCAACCAGGTGCGCAACATCGCCGACGTCACGACCGCCGTCGCGAACGGCGACCTGACCCGCAAGATCACCGTCGACGCGCGCGGCGAGATCCTCGACGTGAAGAACGTCATCAACACGATGGTCGACCAGCTCTCGTCGTTCGCGGACGAGGTCACTCGCGTCGCCCGCGAGGTCGGCACCGAAGGCGTCCTCGGCGGCCAGGCCGACGTGAAGGGCGTCTCCGGCACCTGGAAGGACCTCACCGACTCGGTCAACTTCATGGCGAACAACCTCACCACCCAGGTGCGCAACATCGCCGAGGTCACCACCGGCGTGGCCAACGGCAACCTGACGGCGAAGATCACGGTCGACGCCAGGGGCGAGATGCTCGCCCTGAAGGAGACCATCAACGCGATGGTCGACCAGCTGCGCGCCTTCGCCTCCGAGGTGACCCGCGTCGCCCGCGAGGTGGGCTCGGAGGGGACCCTCGGCGGTCAGGCCCGCGTCGAGGGCGTCTCCGGCGTCTGGGCCGACCTGACCGACAACGTGAACGTGATGGCGTCGAACCTGACGACGCAGGTGCGGAACATCGCCGACGTCACGACCGCCGTCGCGAACGGCGACCTGACGCGGAAGATCACCGTGCAGGCGTCGGGCGAGGTCGCGGCGCTGGCCGACACGATCAACCGGATGGTCGACCAGCTCTCGTCCTTCGCCGACGAGGTCACCCGCGTCGCCCGCGAGGTCGGCACCGAAGGCGTCCTCGGCGGCCAGGCGAACGTCAAGGGCGTCTCGGGCACGTGGAAGGACCTCACGGACTCGGTGAACACGCTCGCCGACAACCTGTCGAACCAGGTGCGGAACATCGCCGAGGTGACCACGTCGGTCGCCCGCGGCGACCTGTCGAAGAAGATCACGGTCGACGTCCGCGGCGAGATCCTCGAGCTGAAGAACACCATCAACACGATGGTCGACCAGCTCGCGTCGTTCGCGGCCGAGGTGACCCGCGTCGCCCGCGAGGTGGGCACCGAGGGCATCCTCGGCGGTCAGGCGAACGTCGAGGGCGTCTCCGGCGTGTGGCAGGGGCTGACCGACAACGTGAACACGCTCGCCGGGACGCTGACCACCCAGCTCCGGGCGATCGCCCAGGTGACGACCGCGGTCGCCCAGGGCGACCTCACCCGGTCGATCGCCGTCGAGGCGCGAGGCGAGATCGAGGAGCTCCGCGACAACATCAACCAGATGATCGGCAACCTGCGCGAGACCACCGAGGTCAACGCGCAGCAGGACTGGCTCAACACGAACATGGCGCGCTTCGGCGGCATGCTCCAGGGCCAGCGCGACCTGACCCAGGTCAGCCGCCTGATCATGGGCGAGCTGACGCCGCTCGTCGGCGGCCAGCACGGCGCCTTCTTCATGGTCGAGACCGAGCCCGACGAGGAGCCGCAGCTGCGGCTCGTCGCGAGCTACGCGTACACGCGGCGCAAGGGGGTCGCCAACACGTTCGCGTTCGGTGAGGGCCTGATCGGCCAGTCGGCCCTCGAGCGCAAGTCGATCCTCGTCACGCAGGCGCCCGAGGACTACATCGCCATCGGCTCCGGCCTCGGCGAGTCCGCGCCGGTGAACATCGTGGTCATCCCGGTCCTGTTCGAGGACCAGGTGATGGCGGTGATCGAGCTGGCGTCGTTCACGCCGTTCTCGGACACGCACCTGACGTTCCTCGAGCAGCTGTCGGAGACGCTCGGGGTCGTGCTGAACACGATCGTCGCGACCATGCGCACCGAGGAGCTGCTGCTCCAGTCGCAGGGCCTGACGATGGAGCTGCAGAGCCAGTCCGAGGAGCTGCAGGCGCAGCGTGACGAGCTCGAGCGGACGAACCAGGAGCTCGAGGAGCAGGCGAGCAGCCTGAAGGCCTCGGAGGAGCTGCTCCAGCAGCAGCAGGAGGAGCTGCAGCAGACGAACGAGGAGCTCGAGGAGAAGGCGGCGCTGCTCGCCGAGCAGAACGCCCGCATCGAGCAGAAGAACGCCGAGGTCGAGCTGGCCCGCGCCGAGCTCGAGGAGAAGGCGGAGCAGCTCGCGCTCTCGTCCAAGTACAAGAGCGAGTTCCTGGCGAACATGAGCCACGAGCTGCGGACGCCGCTCAACTCGCTGCTCATCCTCGCCAAGCTCCTCGCCGAGAACGCCGAGGGCAGTCTCACCGAGAAGCAGATCGACTTCGCCCGCACGATCCACACCGCGGGCTCCGACCTGCTCGACCTGATCAGCGACATCCTCGACCTGTCGAAGGTGGAGGCCGGGCGGATGGACGTGACGCCGGCCGACCTCGCGCCGGCCGAGATCGGCGACTACGTCCTGCGGACGTTCGAGCCCGTGGCCAGCGAGAAGGGGCTGGCGTTCGAGGTCGAGCTCGCCGACGACCTGCCGGACACGATCTGGACGGACGAGCAGCGCCTCCAGCAGATCCTCAAGAACCTCCTCGCGAACGCGTTCAAGTTCACCGAGAAGGGCACGGTCAGGCTGGCCGTGAGCAAGGCACCCGACGGCGGCCGCTACGACAGCCGCGTGCTGCGGGCGGCGGAGGCGGTGATCCGGTTCGACGTGGTCGACACGGGCATCGGCATCCCCGCCGACAAGCTGCGCCTCATCTTCGAGGCGTTCCAGCAGGCGGACGGGACGACGTCGCGCCGCTACGGCGGCACCGGGCTCGGGCTCTCCATCTCGCGCGAGATCGCCCGCCTGCTCGGCGGCGAGATCCGCGTCGCGTCGGACCCGGGCCAGGGCTCGACGTTCACGCTGTACCTGCCCGACCGCGCCCCCGAGCCGGAGCCGCCGGCGGCCGAGGACGTGGAGGCGGCCGTGTTCGAGCCGGTCGCCGCCCTCCCGCCGGCGACCGACTTCGACCCGACGCTGCTGCTCGCAGGGGAGCCGGAGGTCGACGACGATCGCCGCGAGATCGCCGACGGCGACCGCGTGGTGCTCATCGTCGAGGACGATCCCGACTTCGCGAAGACGGAGCTCGCGATGGCCCGCGACCGCGGCTTCAAGGGGATCGTCGCCACGCGCGGCGACCTCGGCGTGGCGCTCGCCCACGAGTTCCGGCCGGATGCGATCGTCCTCGACATCAAGCTGCCGGTGCAGGACGGCTGGTCGGTGCTCGACCATCTGAAGCGGCACCCGCAGACGCGCCATATCCCGGTGCACGTCGTCTCGGGCGGCGTCGAGAACGGCGGCGTGCGGGACGCGCTCCGCGCCGGCGCCGTGGCCGTGCTCGAGAAGCCGGTCGCGGCCGAGCAGCTCGACGAGATGCTGAGGCAGATGGCCGAGTTCGCGGAGCGCGGCGTGCGGCGGCTGCTGGTGGTCGACGACGACGCCGACCAGCGCTCCTCGATCGTCGAGCTGATCACGGGCGACGACGTCGAGGTGACCGCGGTCGAATCGTCCGAGGCGGCCCTCACGGCCCTCGAATCGGACACCCGGTACGACTGCATGGTGCTCGACCTGAAGCTGCCGAAGATGAGCGGCTTCGCGCTCCTCGAGAAGGTGAAGACCGACGAGCGGCACCGGGGGCTGCCGGTGATCGTCTACACCGGTCGCGACCTGACCCGGCGCGAGGAGACGCGGCTCAAGAAGTACGCCGAGACGATCATCGTCAAGGACGTCCGCTCGCCCGAGCGGCTGCTCGACGAGACGGCGCTCTTCCTGCACCGCGTCGAGTCGAAGCTGCCCGCGGAGAAGCGCCGGATGCTCGAGCAGCTCCACTCCACCGACGACGTGTTCCACGGCAAGCGGGTGCTGATCGCCGACGACGACGTCCGCAACGTCTTCGCGCTCGCGTCGGTGCTCGAGCGGCAGGGCATCGAGGTGGAGTTCGCCGAGAACGGCGCCGAGGCCCTCGCCAAGCTCTCCGACGGCGAGCCGTTCGACCTCGTGCTGATGGACGTGATGATGCCCGAGATGGACGGCTACGAGGCCACGCGCCTGATCCGCGAGCGGCCCGAGCTCGGCAAGCTCCCGATCATCTCGATCACCGCGAAGGCCATGAAGGGCGACCGCGAGAAGTCCATCGCGGCCGGCGCGTCCGACTACATCACGAAGCCGGTGGACACCGACCAGCTCCTCTCGCTCATGCGCGTGTGGATGTACCGGTGATCCAGTCCTCGGCGGCGCGCGGCACGGGGCTCGAACGGGTCCCCGTCCCGGCCGAGCGGGTCGATCGGGAGTCGATCGAGCTGTCGCTGCTGCTCGAAGGCGTCTACCGCCAGTACGGGTTCGACTTCCGCGAGTACGCGGCGGCGTCCCTGAAGCGCCGCGTCTGGCGGCGCGTGCACGCCGAGGGCCTGCACACGATCGCCGGCCTGATCGAGCGGGTGCTGCACGACCCGGAGGTGATGGAGCGGCTGCTGCTCGACCTCTCGATCAACGTCACGTCGATGTTCCGCGACCCGAGCTTCTACGTCGCGTTCCGCGAGAAGGTCGCGCCCGTGCTGCACACCTACCCGTTCACGCGGATCTGGGTGGCCGGCTGCTCGACCGGCGAGGAGGTCTACTCGCTGGCGATCCTGCTCGCCGAGGAAGGGCTCTACGAGCGGACGCGGATCTACGCGACCGACATCAACGAGGTCGTGCTCGAGCGGGCGCGAGCCGGCGTCTTCCCGCTGGACAAGATGCGGGAGTACACCGACAACTACATCCGGGCCGGCGGGCGCCGCTCCTTCTCCGAGTACTACCTGGCGCGCTACGACGGGGCGCTGTTCGACCGCACGCTCACGGAGAACGTCGTCTGGGCGCCGCACAACCTGGTGCAGGACAGCGCGTTCAACACGTTCAACGTCATCCTGTGCCGCAACGTGCTGATCTACTTCGACCGCCCGCTGCAGAGCCGGGTCCATCACCTCTTCCTGGACAGCCTGGAGCGCCTCGGCGTGCTGGCGCTCGGCCGCAAGGAGACGATCCACTTCACGGACGTGCAGGACCACTACGAGGAGCTCGACCCCCAGGAGCGGCTCTACCGGAGGGTGCGGTGAACGACCCGCGCCGGGACCGCGAACCGCGCTCGCTGGTGGCGGTCGGGGCCTCCTGGGGAGGTGTGACCGCCGTCCGCTCGCTCCTGGCCGGCCTGCCCGGCGACCTCGCGGCGGCCGTCGTGGTCGCGCAGCACCGGTCGCCGGAGTCGCACCGCACGGCGCTCCGCGACCTGTTCGCCGCCGCGACGGAGCTCGAGGTACGCGAGCCGGGCGACAAGGCGGACCTGCGCGCCGGCGTCGCCTACCTGGCCGCGCCCGACTACCACCTGCTGGTCGACGAAGGCCATCTCGAGCTCTCGGTGGACGAGCCGGTCGCGTTCGCCCGGCCGTCGATCGACGTGCTGCTCGAGTCGGCGGCCGACGTCTATCGCGAGCGGTGCGTCGGCGTCGTCCTGACCGGCGCCAACGCCGACGGCGCGCGCGGCCTGGCACACGTAGTCGAGCGCGGAGGCACCGCGCTCGTGCAGGATCCGACCGAGGCCGAGCGGGCCGAGATGCCGGAGGCGGCGCTCGCCGCCGTCCCGGGGGCCCGCGTGGCCTCGATCGACGACCTGCCCGACCTCCTCGTCGACCTCTGCGGACGTCTGGGACGGACGGCCTGATGGCCGAGCTGCTCCTCGTCGACGACCGCCCCCAGAACCTCACGACGCTGGAGGCGATCCTCGAGCCGCTCGGTCACGAGCTCGTCCGCGCGAGCTCCGGCGCCGAGGCGCTCAAGATCCTGCTGAAGCGCCACGACTTCGCGGCGATCCTCCTGGACGTCCAGATGCCGGACCTGAACGGCTTCGAGGTCGCGGCGGTGATCAAGGAGCGCGCCCGCACGAGCACGATCCCGATCATCTTCCTCACCGCCCTGTCGAAGGAGGACACGAACGTCTTCCGGGGCTACGAGGTCGGCGCCGTCGACTACGTCTTCAAGCCGTTCGCGCCGGAGATCCTCCGCGCGAAGGTCAGCGTCTTCGTCGAGCTGTGGGAGAAGAACCGCCAGATCCGCGAGCAGGCCGAGAAGCTCGCGGCCCAGGAGCTCGCCACCCTGCGGCGCGAGAGCGAGGAGCGCTACCGGCAGCTCGCAGACGCCATGCCGCAGATCGTGTGGGCAGACGACGCCGACGGCACCGCGACCTACTACAACCGGCGCTGGTTCGACTACACCGGCCTCGAGGAGATGATCCCGGACGAGACCGCCTGGGCCCGAGTCCTGCACCCCGACGACCTCCCGAACGCCCTGACCCGGCGCGAGCAGACGCTCGCCGACGGCTCCGTCTTCGAGGTCGAGTGCCGGTTCCGCGCCGCGGACGGGACGTACCGCTGGCATCTCGGACGCGCCGTCCCGATCCGCCGCGAGGACGGCACGATCGACTTCTGGATCGGCACCGCGACCGACATCGACGAGCGGAAGCGGATCGAGGAGGGCCAGCGGTTCCTGCTGGAGGCAGGCAGCGTCCTGTCGGACTCGCCCGACTACCTGACGCATCTGGCGACGGTCGCGGAGATGGCCGTGCCGACGATCGCGGACTGGTGCACGATCGACGTCGTCGACGAGGAGGGCGGGGTCGTCGAGGTGGCGACCGCACACGCCGACCCGGAGAAGCTGCGCTTCGTGTCCGAGCTCCGCTCACGCTACCCGCAGGCGCCCGACTCGCCGTTCGGGGCGGCGCACGCGATCGCGACGGGCACGTCGCAGCTCGTCGAGGAGGCCACGGAGGAGTCCGTCGCCCAGTTCGCCGTCGACGAGATGCACGCCGGCCTCCTGCAGGCCCTCGCGCCGCGCTCCTACCTCTGCGTGCCGATCCGGGGTCGCGGCGCTCCCACCGGGGCGATCACGTTGATCGCCGCCGACTCGGGCCGCCGCTTCGACGAGCGGGACCTGCTCGTCGCCGAGGTGCTCGCGCGCCGCGCCGGCGCGGCGATCGAGAACGCCCAGCTGTACGAGGAGGTCGAGCGCCGGGCGCGCGCCGCGCGCGCCCTCGAGACGATCGCCGACGGCGTCGTGCTGCTCGACCGCCGCGACCGCGTGCTGCTCTGGAACCGCGCCGCCGAGGCGATCACGGGGATCCCGGCCGAGTCGGTGGTCGGACGGCCGGCCGCGGAGGCGCTCCCCGGCTACGCCGACAACGTCTCGAGCGTCGACGTCTCGGCCGGCGCACGCCCCGAGACGCTGCCGATCGAGATCGACGGCCGCGAGCTGTGGCTCTCGTTCACGGGCGTCCGGTTCGACGAGGGCACGGTCTACGCGTTCCGCGACCTGACGGAGGAGCGCGCGCTCGAGCAGATGCGCGCGGACTTCGTCGCCACGGTCTCGCACGAGCTGCGCACGCCGCTCTCGGCGATCTACGGCGCGGCGGTCACGCTGCGCCGCGAGGACCTCGACCTGGGCGAGGAGATGCAGGGGCGCCTGCTCCAGATGGTCTCCGAGGAGTCCGACCGGCTCGCCCGGATCGTCAACGACGTCCTCCTCGCCAGCCACCTCGACTCGGGCCGGCTCCAGCTCCGCATCGCCGCCGTGGACGCCGGCAAGGTGACCGCGAGCGTGATCGAGGCGGCGCGCGCGCACGCCCCCGAGGGCATCACGATCACGCTGGCGGACACGCCGAAGGACCTGCCGCCCGTCGCCGCCGACGAGCAGCAGCTGCGCCAGGTGCTCGTGAACCTGGTCGAGAACGCGGTGAAGTACTCGCCCGACGGCGGGCCGGTCGACGTCCGCATCACGCGCGGGCCCCGCCACGTGCGCTGGTCGGTCAGCGACGAAGGGCTCGGGATCCCCGCCGGGGAGCGCCGCCGCATCTTCGAGAAGTTCTACCGCCTCGATCCCAACATGACCCGCGGCGTCGGGGGCACCGGCCTGGGCCTCTACATCTGCCGCGAGCTGGTGCAGCGCTTCGACGGCCGCATCTGGATCGACGGCCGCCCCGGCAAGGGCTCGACCTTCCACGTCGAGCTGCCGACCGCTTCGCCGCGCGCGGCCGCGAAGGCCTCGAGCGCGGCCGCCTAATCGTCTGGATCTCGGCTTTCTGGAACGTTCCAACGGGCGGTTTCCACCCGTCCGCCAGGACGATTCGACCCTCGATCGGCGAGCTCGCGCCCCTCAGGACGGCCGGCCATGCAGCGGTCGCAGAGCGTCGCGGGCGTCGCTTCGGGCCAGACGGCCCCCGATGTCGACAGGCAGAAAACGAAATGGAACGCTCCAAAGGGAGCCAAGGGGCGCTCGACCGGACGAGCAGGCGCGCGTTTCTTCGGCGACGAGCCCCGCTCGGGCCGGGCGAGTCGGCTCCAGCCGTCGGCCCGGCAGTGCGCCTCCGCGCCTCCGTACCCCGCGCTCGAGGAGGTCCGGGACGTCGACGCGCCGCCGCCGCCCGGAGGTGTCTCGTCGGCCGTGCAGAGCCGGAGGAGGGACTCGAACCCTCGACCGCCTGTTTACAAGACAGGTGCTCTACCAACTGAGCTACTCCGGCCGGCGCCTCCATCGTACGGGGCGGGTCCCCCGGATCGGGGATGCCTGACACCCATTTCCAGGACCAGCGCCGCGCGGATCCGGCGGTGTCGACTCCAGGCAGTCCGCGGCACCATGGGACAGGAGCCGCCGAGCGGCCGGGACATCCATACAAACCCATGGACTGACGGCAATCAGCGTCCCGGCCGCGAGGTGGACTCCCCTCGCGAACGCTCGCCAGCGCCGACCCTCTCACGATGCGCGCCGCCGCGGCGGGTCGGCCGCCGGGGTCAGACCCGGGTCTGACCCCGACCTGGCGGCTGACGTGCGAAACGCCTGCTCCGGGGCGGGCTCCTCCGGCCGCAGCCGGTCGCGAGGGGCGCACCGTCAGGGTCAGACCCGGGTCTGACCCTGGTTCTCGGCCCTCGGGGCCGGTTCGGACCTGGCCGCTGTCGGCTACTGGAGGACCTGGCGGCCCTGCTGGTGGTTCAGGATCTTGCGCTTCACGCGCTGCAGGGCGTTGTCGATCGTCTTGGTGTCGACCGACAGCTCCTCGGCCATCTGCTCGTACGACGAGCCCTCGAGATAGAGCCGCAGGGCATCGGCCTCGAGCGACGACAGCGTGGTCTTCAGGCAGCCCACGAGCGCCTGGAGCTCCTCCGTCGAGATCACCCCGACCGACGGGTCGTTGACGCTCGGCGCCGGCAGGGCGTCGCCGAGGGTGCACTCGCCGTCCGTGTCCTGCCCCGCGGGCGTGTGGCTGAACGAGACGTACGTGTTGAGCGGGGCGTGCTTGAACCGGGTGGCGGTCTTGATCGCGGTGATGATCTGCCGCGTCACGCACAGCTCGGCGAACGACCGGAACGAGGTTTCCTTGTCGGGCCGGAAGTCCCGGACGGCCTTGTAGAGGCCCACGAGGCCCTCCTGGATCAGATCCTCGGAGTCGCCGCCGGCCAGGAAGTACGAGCTGGCCTTCAGGCGAACGAAGGAGTGGTACCGCCGCATGAGCGTGTCCATGGCGACGTTCGAGCCGTTGCGCGCCTTCAGCACGAGCTGCAGATCCTCAAGCTCTCGTTGAGCTTTCTGCGGCGTCTTGTAGGCCGTTGCGGTGCGGACGGTCACCTCTACCCCCGGTATTTGCGAAGTTTTTCGAGCTTCGACTTCGTCGTTGTTCGCGAAGTCTCACCCTTAGGTTGAGGTGACGTTAGCAAGCGGACCACGGAAAGTGCAAGGGCTCGTTCGCCTTGCATGTGGCAGGTGTTACGAGTGGGTGCGCTGGCGCTGCGCCTCGTAGAGCAGCAGCGCGGCCGCGACGGAGACGTTCAGCGACTCGACGGCCCCGGCGAGCGGAATGGCGACAAGCGCGTCGCAGGTTCGGCGGACGAGCGGCCGCAGGCCCTTGCCCTCGGCCCCCAGGACGAGCGCGACACCGCCCGAGAGGTCGGTCTCCCACATGGGGCTCCCACCGTCGCCGGCGGCGCCGAAGACCCACAGGTCCGGCCCCTTGACCTCCTCGAGGTAGCGGGCCAGGTTCGAGACGACGGCGATCGGCAGGTGCTCGACGGCGCCGGCCGAGGCGCGCGCGACGGCGGGCGTCACCACCGCCGAGCCGTGGGCCGGCACGACGACCCCGGTCGCTCCCGCCCCCTCCGCGCTGCGCGCGACCGCGCCGAGGTTGCGCGGATCCGTGACCCGGTCGAGAACGGCCAGCAGCGGGCGCTCGGCGGCAGCGAGCTCGTACGCGTCGGCGTAGCGGAACGGCTCGACGAACGCGATCACGCCCTGGTGGTCGCGCGTGTCGGCGCGCTCGCTCAGCTCACGCTCGAGCTTGAGTCGAGGTTGAGCCTCGGCCAGCCAGGGCTCGCTGCCGACCGCCCGCTCGGTCGCCCAGACCTCCAGCACCTCCCGGCGGCCGCGCAGCGCCTCGCGCACGGCCCGGCGCCCGTAGACGAGGTCGCCGGTCACCGGCTGCGGCGAACGAGGGTGTAGCCGCCGCCGGGCTCGTCGCGCATCTCCCAGCCCGCCTCCGCGAGCTCGTCTCGCAGCCGGTCGGCGGTCGCGAAGTCGCGCTCCTGCCGCGCCCGGGCGCGGCGCTCGGCCAGCTCGGCGACGTCCGGCGGCGCGACGTCGCGCTCCGCCAGCCCGCCCAGCCCGAAGAGCGCCAGCCCGCGGGCGAGCAGCTCGAGCTGGCCCGCAGAGGCCCAGTCGTGCAGCACCGCGAGCGCGCGCGGCGTGTCGAAGTCGTCGTCGAGCGCCGCCACCAGCTCGGCCCAGCGGGCCTCGTCCGGCTCCGCCGGCGCCAGCGTGAAGGCGTTCCGCAGCGTCTCGAGCCGCGACGTCGCCTGGGCCAGCGTCTCCTCGGAGAAGTCGATCGGCTTTCGCCACGAAGCCCCGAGGAAGAAGACGAGGAGCGTCTCGCGGCCCCAGGTGTCGAGCGCCTCGCGGATCGTCGTGACGTTGCCGAGCGACTTCGACATCTTCTCGCCGGTGAAGCGGAGCATCCCGTTGTGCGCCCAGATCGCGGCGAACGGATGCCCGAGCGCCCGCGACTGCGCCAGCTCGTTCTCGTGGTGCGGGAAGACGAGGTCGAGCCCGCCGCCGTGGATCTCGAACGCCGGCCCGAACGCCGCCTCCGCCATCGCCGAGCACTCGATGTGCCAGCCGGGCCGTCCCTTCCCCCAGGGCGACGCCCAGGACGTGTCCTCGCCCGGCTTCGTCGCCTTCCAGAGCGCGAAGTCGCGCGGATCCTCCTTGAGCGGGTTCGGCTCCTGCTCCTCGACCTGATCCGGTCGCTGGCCCGAGAGCCGGCCGTAGTCCGGGAAGCTCGCGACGCGAAAGTAGACATCGCCGCCGACCGGGTAGGCGTGGCCGCTCGCGACGAGCTCCTCGATGAAGGCGACGATCTCCGGCACGCTCTCGGTCGCCTTCGGCAGCAGATCGGGCATCCCGAGGCCGAAGTCGCCCGTGTCCTGGAGGTACCAGCCGGCCGCGCGCTCGGCCAGCTCGGCGCTCGCGCCCGGCGCCGCCTCGTAGATCTTGTCGTTGACGTCCGTGATGTTGTGGACGAACACGACCTCGTACCCGCGCTCGCGCAGCCACGCCCGCAGCCACATGCCGATCACGAACGGGCGCGCGTTGCCGATGTGCGCCCGGGCGTAGACCGTCGGTCCGCAGATGTACATGCGCACCGGCCCGGGCGCGGGCGGCAGCTCGACGAGCGAGCGCGAGTAGGTGTCGTAGAGGCGCATGGACGCCTAGCGTAGTTGCGCGCGCCGCACCGCTTCGTCGCCGGGCAGCGCCGCGAGGACGGCCCACAGCTCGGGGCCGTGGTCGCGTCCGGTGAGGGCGACCCGCAGCGCGCGCAGGTTGCCGCCGACGGCCTTCAGCTCACGGAGAATCGCCCGGGCGCCCTCCTGGTCGAGCCGCTCGGGCCAGCCGGGCCGCAGCTCGACGAAGCGCGCCAGGGTCAGGTCGGCCCCGTCCGGCAGCGGCACGTCGCGCGCCGGCTCGTCGAGCACCTGGCGCGCGAGCGCCCGCGCCTCGACGAGGTCGTGGGCGCCGCGCGCGAGCGGGGCGGCCTCGACCGGGATCCCCGCGCGCGCGGCCAGCTCCTCGTCCGAGAGCGCGGCCAGCGTGTCCACCGACAGCGAGCCGATCCGGGCGAGGTCGAGGTGCACGTCGTGGCGCGGCCGGTCGAGCTCCTCGAGATAGGCCCGGACCGCCTCCGCCGGGTAGCCGGCCTCCCGCAACGACGCCACCGTGGCGCCGTGCCTCCGCTTCGACAGCTTGCGGCCGTCGGGCCCGAGGACGAGGCCGATGTAGAGGTACAGCGGCGGCTCGTGCCCGAGCGCGGCGTGCAGCGCGCGTTGCAGCTCCTCGTTCGGCCGATGGTCGGAGCCCCGCAGGACATGCGTGATCGCGAAGTCGATGTCGTCGACCACGCTCGCGAGCTGATAGGTCGGCGTCCCGTCGCCGCGGACGAGCTGCACTCCCTGGAAGCGCTCGGGCAGGCCCGCCCCGCGCCACGCCTCGAGGTGCCGGTCGACCCGCTCGCTCTGCCGCACCGGGCCCTCGTCCCACTCGACGCCGAGCCAGCGCAGGTCCTCCTCGATCGCCTGCTCGCCGCCCACCACGTTGCGCGCGGGATCCGTGTCGTCGATCCGGAGCAGCAGCACGTCGCCGAGCGCGCGGTTGGCGACGGCGCTGAGCGCGTTGCCCACGTGCAGCGACCCGGTCGGGCTCGGCGCGAAGCGAACACGCGTCTGCAAGGGTCGTGTCATGCCGCTCCGGACGCTAACCTCTGCGCGTGGCCACGGACGAGATCACGCACCTCGACACGGACGACGACCGCTCCGCGTTCGCAGGCGTCCTCCGCTTCTACGAGCTCGCGAAGCGCGCCGAGTGGCAGGTGCGCGACCTCCCGTGGGGCGAAGTCCCGCCGGTGCCGCAGTACAAGGGCTCGCCGCAGAAGCTCGCGCGGCGCAACGACCTGTGGCGGTCGGTGATCACCCAGCAGCTCCAGGCGGACGAGCTCGCCGTCGACATGGCGTCGCAGCTCCTCACCATCGCGCCCGACCACGAGGCGAAGCTCTACTACTCGACGATGGTGCAGGACGAGTCGCGCCACACCGAGGCGTGGCTCAAGCTCGTCGCCGAGGCGGGCGGGATGGGCGAGCGCGACCCGTACCTCGACCAGCTCGCGCACCAGACGCTCGAGGCCGACACGCTCGAGGAGAAGGTGTTCCTGATGCAGGTCTTCTACGAGCGGCTGATCATCCCGCGGTTCCGCATGATCGCGCGCTCGTCGCGCGGCACCGTGCTGGAGGATCTCTGCAACCGGCTCACGATCGACGACGGCATCCACCACGGCGCCGGCATGGCCTACGAGCGCGTGCTCCTCGCCGAGGCGACCGAGAAGACCAAGCGGCAGCTCGTCGAGGCGGCGAACCGGATGCTGCCGCTGTTCACGAAGCACGCGCTCTGGCGGCCGAAGGCGCGCGAGTTCATCGGCGCGCTGATGCGCGAGACCGACATCCGGATGCTGCACGACGACATCGAGAACGGCGTCCGCCTGGCCAACTCGCTCGGCCTGGACGTCAGCGACATCCAGCTGCCGGTCTAGCCGGCGCTAGCCCGAGACCGCGACCGCGGCCGACGTCGAGAGCGGCTTGTGCGCCGCGTCGAGCGCGGTCACGGCGACCCACCGCGGCTTGCCGGGGACCGGGATCGAGGTCTCGAACGGCACCGCGGGCACCGTCTTCGCGACGCTCAGCGCCGTCCGCGCGTCGCCCGTCGAGACACGCCAGTAGGCGTGCTCGGTCGCCCCGTTCCAGCTCGCGTAGACCGTCGTGCCGCTCCCCGCCCGCACCGCCCTCGCGATCGGCCCGTGCGCCGGCCTGCCCACCCACGGACAGCGGTACGTGCGGTAGTTCCACGCGCCGCCGTCGAACGTCGCGTCGAGGCGGACGTCGCCGAGCGGGCCGAACTCCGTGAACCACGGCTCGGTTCCCCAGCCGACGAGCATCGCGTTCCCGGGCAGCACCTGCGCGTTCCCCATGGCCGCCGACGGCAGCGGCGGCGCCGGGTGGTGGTACTGCTGGACGACAACCGCGGTCATCGCGCCGAAGTCGACGCCCAGGCGCAGCCCGCGCGAGTCGGCCGACGACGAGGACGGCCCGTCGTCGTAGAGGGTCAGCGTCCCGTCGGAGTGCATGCGCGCGTCGTGCTGGTACATGAAGTGCGCCGTGGGCGCGAGCGCGAAGTCGCTGCTCCGTCCGCCGAGCGTCCAGAGGATCTCCCCGGACGTGCGGTCGAGCTTGTAGATCGCCGACGTGTTCCGCGCCGAGATCACCAGGTTGCCGTCGAGGTCGACGTCGACCGAGTTGACGTGGAAGTAGTCGTACGGGTCGAGGACCGGCGCGTACGAGTCGCTGAACGGGACGTGGTCGAGGCTGTGCCACTCGAACAGCACCTTCCCGGTGGCGACGTCGATCTCCTGGACGATCGAGTCGAGCACGTTCCCCGACGCCTTCCCGCCGACCGACGTCAGGTCGCGCGTCACCTCGTCGTAGATCGTGACGAGCGCGGTGCCCTGCGGCGTGAGCAGGAACTCGTGCACGTCGACCTGGTAGCCGTTGCCCGCCTGGACGCGCGCGATCTCCTTGTACGTGTCGTCGACGATCACCCCGACGCCCTGGCCGGTGCCGATCTGGCTGATGGAGCCCTCCCACCAGGTCAGCACCGGCTTGCCCTTGTAGGTCTGCACCCGGAAGTCGATGGCCACCTGGTCGGTGCGCTTGAACCAGACGATGCGGCCGTGGTTGTCGAGGATCGCCGGCCCGCGCTGGCCCGGGCCGTTCAGCGACGCCACGAACAGGTAGCCCGGCGCCGGGTTCCGGAGCGTCGTCACGGTGACCGACGGCGGCTGGAGCGACGGCTCGGTGACGAACGACCACACGCCGTCCTTCACGCCGCCCCGCGGACGCTCGCGGGCGACGGTGCGCGCCCAGGACCGACCCGGCAGGGCAAGCGCTGCGACGCCGAGCCCCGAGGCCGCAAGGAACTCCCTGCGCGTGAGCGCGCTCCGCATGACTGCGCAGCCTACGCGTCGCGACGGCCGTCGAGCCAACCCTTCGACTCAGTCGACGACCCAGCTGCGGGTGGCGCGGAAGCCGAGCGGCAGCTCGGCCGCGGTGATCGCCAGCAGCAGCACGAGGGGCGTCGTCCATCCCCCGGTCAGATCGTGCGACGCCCCGAGCAGGAACGGGCCGGCGGCTGCGATCAGGTAGCCGACCGAGAGCGCCATCGCGGTCAGGCCCGCGACGGCGGCGCCGCTCCCGCCCCGCAGCACCGGCAGG
>DASZWI010000028.1:0-11429 GCA_035546715.1 Gaiellaceae bacterium
GTTCTCCTCGGCGAACGCCGCCTTCACGTGGCGCATCGCCTCCGGCGGGGTGACGCGCCGGCCACCGACGAAGGTCGACTCGATCCCGGCCCGGCGGAGGGCCGCGTCGATGCGGCCGCCCGCGCCGTGCACGACGACCACGTCCTCCCCGGTCTCGACGTGGTCGGCCCGCCGGAACGGCGCGCGCGCCAGGGCTGCGCCGCCCACCTTGAGCACCGTCAGTCCCATGGCGGAACGTTACTTCATTTTGTGAAGTGACGCCAGCGGGCGGCCGCGGCGCTGTCATGCGAACCGCTCTCCCTCGTCCCGTCGATAGGCCCAGACGGCGACCGCCCCGAAGACGAGCGACCACGCCGCGAGGGACGCCAGCGCGACGCCGTCCAGCCCGACGGCCCCGACCGTCCACCACAGGACGACCGCCCACGCATGCGTCGGGACCGCGTCGAGGAGGTGCATGCTGCTCCCCGTGCCATGGCCCGGGCCGACCCAGAGCCCGCCCGCGTAGGAGAGCGGCAGGTAGAGCAGGTTGGCGATCGGGAGCGCCGCCCGGGGACGCACGGTGTAGCCGATCGCGATGCCGAACAGGCCGAAGGGCACGGCGCCCGCGAGCAGCGCGGCGGCGAGCAGCGGCCACCGTGCCGCCGCGAGCGACACCGGGGTGTCGGCGCTCGCCACGCCGATGACGACCAGGGCGGCGGCCGACGCGAAGACGAGGCCGCTCGCGACACGCGTGCCGATCCGGAGCCGCGGGGCGACCGGGAGCGTCCGCAGGAACGCCTCCCAGCTCGACACGCGCTCGGCGGCGATGCCGACGCCGAACTGGAAGAAGACGACGCCGAGGATCGCGATCGCCGCGAACCCGGCCATCCGCGTCTCGGCCGGCTGGTCGTAGGCGCGGGCGAGCACGAGGAAGATCGCGGACGGGAAGAGCAGCGCGGGCAGGCTGAACGACGGGTAGCGGAGCAGCTCCAGGACGCTGGCCCGGATCTGGACGGCCGCGAGCCGCGCGGTGCTCATCGCCCGTCTCCCTCCGCCGCACCTCGCTCGGTCAGACGCAGGAACGCCTCCTCCAGGCTGACCGGGACGACCTCGAGGCCCTCCGGCCGGACGCCCGCAGCCGCGAGCTCCTCGAGCAGGGCCGTCGCGTCGTGCGTGTACACGCTGACGGTTCCGGGGCCGGTCTCGATCCGCAGGGCGCCCGCGAGGCTGGGCAGCGGGGTCGCCCGGAAGCGGACGCGCGTCTGGCCGGCGCTGCGGCGGATCTCGCCGACGGAGCCCGTCGCCACGATGGCGCCGCGGTCGATCACGGCGACACGCCCGGCGAGCGCTTCCGCCTCCTCGAGGTGATGGGTCGTGAGGAGCACCGACCCGCCTGCCTCGGCAAAGCGCCGGAGCTCGTCCCAGAGGGCACGACGGGACTCGACGTCGAGCCCGGCGCTCGGCTCGTCGAGGAAGAGCGTTGCCGGACGTCCGGCGAACGCCAGCGCCAGGGCGAGCCGCCGGCCCTCGCCGCCCGAGAGCCCGCCGGCCTGGCGGTGGGCGACGCCGGCGAGGTCGAACCGGTCGAGGAGCTCGTCGCGGGGAGCCGGCGCGGCGTGGTGGGCGCGCACCAGGTCGATCACCTCGGCCACGCGCAGCGACGCCGGAAAGGACGCCTGCTGGAGCGCCGCCCCGATGCGTGCCCGTGCGGCCGGCTCCCGCGGGTCGCGGCCGTAGAGGCGGGCTTCGCCCGCGTCGGCCCTGCGGAGGCCGAGCAGGATCGACACGAGGGTCGTCTTGCCGGCCCCGTTCGGGCCGAGCAGGGCGAGGACCTCGCCCTCCTCGAGGCGGAGGTCGACGCCGGCCAGCGCCGTCTCCGCGCCGAAGCGGCGGACGACGCCGAGCGCTTCGACCGGCACGCCGCTCACGACGAGTCCGGGGGCCGGCACGCGGCGACGACCAGCCCGTTGTAGACGACGTGTGCGGCGACGGCCGACGCGAGCCTGCCGCTCGAGAGATAGAGCCCGCCGAAGACGCCGCCGGTCAGCACGTGGACGAGCCTCATCCTCCCACGGATCCCGCCGTGCGCCCACGCGAAGGCCGCGCTCGTCACGCCGAGGGCGGCGAGCGGCCCGAGCGGGGCGGCGAGCGCGCCGAGCAGGAAGCCGCGCCACGCGACCTCCTCCACCGCGGCACGGGCCGCGAGCACCGCCCCACGACGCCCGGCCAGAGGCGCGAGGCGGAGCGTCGGGACGCGCGGGCCGGCGAGCGCGCGGAACAGGAGCCCGCCTGCGGCGGCGCCGAGCGCCACCGCCGGCGCCGCGGGGAGCCGGAGCAGCGCCGGGCCCACGGGCGGGAGGCCGACGGAGACGACCCCGGCGGCGAGGAGCGCCGCGAAGAAGAGCTCTTCCCAGCCTGCCCGCCGCGCGGTCACGCGCCGTCTCCCGGACAGCCGAGGGCGAAGACGTAGACGACCGACTCGTTCACGCCGTCGACGCCGACGACCTCCTCGAGCCGGCGGTCGTAGACCCCTCCGACCGGCAGCGCGGCGAGGTCGAGCGCGGCTGCCGCCAGGGCGACGTTCTGCCCGACGTGACCGGCCTCGAGCAGGGCGAACCGGTAGCCGCGCAGGGCGTACTTGAAGCGCGTGCGCCAGAAGACGGCCGTGACGACGAGCAGCGCCGCCGAGGGCTCGAGCAGCTCCGGATAGGCGGTCAGGTCGCCGACGGCGTGGTCGGCGCCCGGCGGCAGGCATTCGAGCGCGTGCCGCCAGGGGTCGTAGTGGTAGAGGCCGCGTTCGAGACCCTCGACCCGCTGGACGAGGAGGTAGAGCTCGAGCGGGTACAGCGCCCCGCCGCTCGGGACGGCGCGCAGCGGCTGGCCGTTGCGGTTGCCCGGCAGCCGGGTCGCGTGCGTGACGCCGTAGGCGGTGTGGAGGACGGTCGCGAGCTGCTCGAGCGGGAGCGGGCGGTCGGCGAACGTGCGGCGCGACTCGCGTCGCTCCACCGCCTGCGCGAGCGAGACGTCCGGCAGCCGCGGCGGCGGGAGTGCGACGGCCGCCCGCTGAGGATGCCGCTTGACGCCGCGCACCGCGCTCAGCTGGAGCTGCGGCGTCGACTCGAGCAGGCGGACGCCGCCCGTGTCCCGCCCCGCGAAGCTGGGATAGATCTTCGAGGCCTCGTGGTAGAGCTCGGCCGGGTCGTCGAGCGGCGGGCCGTCGGGCCCGCCGAAGATCCAGGACGCCAGCGTGGCCGTCTGCAGCCGGTCGTCGCTCACGGGAACGGATGCGGGTCGGGATTCAGGTCGGCGAGCGCGAGCGGACGCGGGACGAGCCCGGCCTCGAAGGCCGCGTGGTACAGCCGCCGGCCGCCGAGGAAGCGCGCGCGGTCGACCACGTCGAGGGCGCAGAGCTGCGGGCAGACGACGCGCATGACCGAGAGCCCGGAGTCCGCCACGTCCGGAGAGGTGACGTCGGCCGCGTACGCCGAGACGCCGTGCCGCGCGAGCGCCGCGACGACGGCCTCGATCAGCTCCAGGACGTTCGCGCCCGGCACCGGCGCGACGTCGAGCGTCGACCGGCGCTCGGCCGAGGCATCGAGGAACGCGGCCGCCGCGGCTCGCTGCTCGTCGCCGTAGAAGAAGATGTGGTCGTCGAAGCTTCCGATCTCCTCGGCGGGCCGGCCCAGGAGCGACGGGTCCTCGTAGAGCGCGTCGCGGACGTGCGCCCGGACGTCGAACGCCTCGGCGAGCGCCTTGCGCCAGGCGACCGCGACCGTCGGACCGCAGCCTGCGCCGACCCCGAGCGCGCCCAGCTCGCCCGGCGTGCCGTGGACGACGCCGAGCGCCGCGGGAACGCCGAAGAACACACCGAGGTCGACCGCCGCGTACCGGAGCCCCGACGGCGCGAAGTACCGCTCGTCGAGCGTCCGCAGCTGCTCGTCGCCCGACCAGTCGAGCAGCGGCAGCGAGAGCCGGTTCGTCCAGGCGAGCATGAACGCGTCGCGCTCGATCAGCTCGAACAGCCCCGAGAGGATCGCCTCCTCCGGGGTCGGCGCGCACGCCACCCCGCTGCTCGTCGCGTAGCCGATCAGCGTCTCGTCGCCGTTCACGCCCGGCAGCGGGAGGTAGACGAGCTGCGCGGGCAGCCAGACCGGCCGGCCGTCGGGCAGCGAGAAGCCACGCGTCCAGCGCACGCGCGCTTCCCGGGTGAACGGGGCGAACGGGAACGCCTCGACTGCGTACTGCCGCGGGTGGAAGAGGGCGAACGACTCCGGGTCGACCGCGTCCGCGCCGAGCTCGCCGGCCGTCGCGAGCACGAGCCGCTCGACCGGGAGGTAGGACGCGGAGTAGCGCTCGACCGACTCGCCGAGCGCCGCCGCGCGGGCGGCGTCGCGGAGCCAGTGACTGCCGCCGCTGTGCCCCGTCGGGCGCTGGCCGGCCGGATCGAGCGGGTCGGCGACGAGCGCGCCGTAGCCGACCAGGCGCGCCTCGTCGGTGGCGCGCGCGAGCTCGACGAGGCCTCGGACGATGCCGACGTACGGCGAGACGAAGCTCTCCAGCACCGGCAGGGAGTCCGCGAGCGGCGTCGCGGCGACCGGCCGGAGCGCGGGACGGACGGCGGTCGTCACCTGACCGCCTCCGCGAGGCCGTGTGCGGCGACCTCCTTGAACCAGGGCAGCGGCGGCGCCGCGTCGCGCGCGCCCGAGCAGACCGGGCACCGCGGCGTGCGGTAGACGCGGTGCTGCGTCAGCGCCGCCCCGCCTGCCTCGCAGGCGTAGAAGACGCCGGGCAGGTAGTGGTCGCGGTGCACGAGCCAGCGCAGCGCCAGTCCCGCCGTGACGCCGGCCACGACCGCTTCGAACGCGGGCGTCGAGCCGGCACGCGTGGGCACCTCGTCGAGCGCGCGCAGCTCCTCGGCGTAGCCGCTCGCCGCGGCACGCCGGCTGCGGTAGCACTCGTAGCAGCAGGTCTCGCCCGGGACGTAGAGCGGGCCGGCGGCGGCGAAGCGGCCGTCGAAGGGCAGCACCTGGAGCCAGGGCGTGCCCGCGGCGACGGCGGCGCGGTTCCACGCGGCCAGCCGGTCGAGCTCGTCGGCCGCCGGGGAGGCGACGACGAAGGCCACCTCGCCGCCGGCCACCTCCTCCCAGCCCGCGCGCGCGACCCGGCCGGCGCCGGACCGGCAGAGGAGGTCGACGACCGGATCGGCGACCGGCGACGTGCCGACCACCGCCACCTCGGCCCGGGCGAGCGCGTCGCGGACCGCCGCGACGGTGACGCCGCGACCGATCGCCGCGAGGAACAGCGACGCCGCGTCGGCGCCGCTCTCCACCGTCTCCTCGCCGTCGCCCTCGAGGAGCAGCCCGCGCCGGTGCAGCAGCCGCAGCGCGTTCAGCACGGCCGGCTCTGCGGCGGCGCCGAGCTCGGACACGATCGCCGCGACCGTCCGGGTGCCGTCGAGCAGCGGCAAGAGGACGGGCAGCAGCCGCGTCGCCGCCGAGCCGGCGAAGACGATCGCCGCATGCCCGTGCTCGAGCACGAGCGCGTCGCCGACCGCCGCCTGGCGGTACCAGGGCTTGAGCTGGGGCAGCGCCGGAAGCGGCGCGTCTCCGTCGTCGATCCAGGGATGCATGGGTCTCCTTTTCGCCTCGTGACCGGGGCGACGCGGGGCGCCGCCCCGGTCAGCCGCTCAGCCGTCCCGGCTCACACGCACAGGTGGATGGAGCAGCAGAGGCTCGAGGACAGCGTCGAGGACGAGGAGCAGCCGCCGCCCCCGCCCTGCGTCACCTCGTTCGCGAGGAGCGCGTAGCCGACGCCCTTCTCCGTCGCCTCCAGGTCGAGCAGCTCGTCGTTCAGCTCGTGGAACATCGTGTGAACCTCCGTGTCGTCTGGGCTCTTGCCTGCCGTACGACGACGGTGCCCGCGACGCGTGCCGCCCGCAAGCTGTCCGAACGGGACACTGCCCCGCGAAAGCGCTCAACCATGCGACTCCGAGCGCGGGCTGTGGAAAACTCGGCGCAGAGGCGACACACTCCGCCCGCCGCGCCTCTCGTTTCCTCCGTCTCAGGGGTGTCCAAACGCGACACCCTGATGCATCATCGGGTGAGGGTGAGCGAGACCCCTCCAGGCATCGACACCGTGCGCCTCCTGCTCGAGGCGGCGCGATACCTCGGCGAGACGCTCGAGCCGCAGCGGGTGTACGAGCGCTTCCGGGAGATGGTGGCCGAGCCGATCCCGCACGACGGGCTGACCGTGGCCTCGTTCGACCCCGAGGACGGCCTGATCCGCTGCGACTACGCGTGGATCGACGGGGTGGCGATCGACCCGGAGACGCTGCCGCCCGTCCCGTTCCAGCCCGACGGCGGCGGCATGCAGAGCCAGGTGATCAAGACGGGCGAGCCGTTCCTGACGAACGAGGTGTCCGAGCGGATCAACGCCGGGGGCACCTACTACGAGGCCGACAGCGAGGGCAACGTGCGCCCCCTGGGCCCGGACGAGGAGCCCCCGGCGGCGAAGGCGATCATGATGCTCCCGATCAAGCACGAGGGCGTCGTCGTCGGGAACGTCCAGCTCACCTCCGACCACACGCACTACTCGCAGGAGCAGTTCGAGCTCGCCGAGGGCATGGTCGCGCAGCTCGGCGCGTCCGTCCGCAACGCCCGCCTGCACCAGGCGGTGCGCGCCGAGGCGGCTGCCCGCCTGCAGGCCGAGGCGGAGCGGACCGAGCTCGAGGCGCGCGAGGCGGCCGCCCGTGCCGTCGCGGCCGAGCGGGAGGACGCGGCCCGCGTCCTCGAGGCGCTCGGAGAGGGGATCGCCGTCGTCGGCGTCGACGGCCGCGTCCAGGTGTGGAACCGCGCCGCCGAGATCGTCACCGGCATCCGGAGGCTGGACGCGCTGGGCCGGCGGATCGACGACCTGTTCGGCGGCTGGAGCGACGTCGGCGAGTCGGTGCCGGTGGCGGAGCCGGGCCGCAGGCCGCGCTCGACGGCCGTGCCCGTCCTGGTGCTCGGCCGCGAGCTGTGGCTCTCGGTGGTCGCGGTCGAGAGCGCCGCCGGGACGGTCTACGCCTTCCGCGACCTGACCGCCGAGCGCCACCTCGACGAGGCCAAGACGGACTTCATCGCCACCATCTCGCACGAGCTCCGCACGCCGATGACCGCCGTCCTCGGCGCGGCGACGACGCTCCTGCGCGACGACCTCCCGTTCACCGAGGCGCAGCGGCGCGAGCTGCTCGAGATGATCGCGACGCAGGCGACGCGGCTCGGCAGCGTCACCGAGGAGGTGCTGCTCGCGAGCAGCCTCGACCGCGACGAGGTGCAGATCGAGACGGAGAGCGTCGACGTCGAGGAGGTGATCGTCGAGACGGTCGACGCGCTCGCGCCGAGCGTGCCCGACTCGATCTCGCTCGAGCTCGCGCTCGGCCGGCCCGGCCCCGTCCTCGGCGATCGCGACCGTCTGCAGCAGGTGCTGGTCAACCTGATCGACAACGCCGTGAAGTACTCGCCCGACGGCGGCCTCGTGCTCGTGTCGACCGCCCGCACCCGCAGCTCCGTGCGCGTCGCGGTGGCGGACGAGGGGATCGGGATCGCCCCGGCCGAGCAGGCCCGGGTCTTCGACAAGTTCTACCGCGTCGACTCGAGCCTCACCCGCGGGCCCGGCGGCACCGGGCTTGGCCTCTACATCTGCCGCGGCCTCGTCGAGCGGATGGGCGGCCGGCTCGGCCTGCGCAGCGAGGCCGGACGCGGCTCGACCTTCCTGGTCGACCTCCCGGCCGCGTAGCCGGCCTCAGCCGGTTCGGCACCGGGCCGGCGACGCAGCCCGGCACGGCTCCGAACGCCGTCGTCTCCTCTCCGTCGGAGCCAACCGTCCGGTCGGGCGCCGCGCGCGTGCGAGGATCCGACCGTGCGCACGCGGCGACTCGGCAAGACGGGCTACCAGGTCTCGGAGATCGGCTTCGGCGCGTGGGCGATCGGCGGGAGCTGGGGCGAGACCGACGACGCCGAGTCGCTCGCGGCGATGAACGCCGCGGTCGACGCAGGCGTCACGTTCTTCGACACGGCCGACGTCTACGGCGACGGCCGCTCGGAGCGGCTGATCGCGCAGCTCGTGCGCGACCGGCCTGAGCAGCTCGTGGTCGCGACGAAGTTCGGGCGGCGAGCGCCGCTCGACGTGCGGGAGTACACGTACGAGAACCTCCGCGGCTGGCTCGAGCGCTCGCGTGCGAACCTCGGCGTCGAGACGGTCGACCTCGTGCAGCTCCACTGCCCGGTGTGGGAGACGTACTACACGCCGTCGGTGTTCGAGTCCTGCGAGCGGCTCGTCGAGGAAGGGCTCGTGCGGAGCTACGGCGTCAGCGTCGAGAAGGTCGAGGAGGCGCTGAAGGCGATCGAGTACCCGTCGGTCGCCACGGTGCAGATCATCTTCAACGTGTTCCGCCAGCGCCCGGCCGAGCTGTTCTTCGAGCAGGCGAAGCGCCGCGACGTGGGAGTGATCGTGCGGGTTCCGCTCGCGTCGGGCCTGCTGACGGGCAAGTTCACACGCGACTCGACGTTCGCCGCCGACGACCACCGCGCCTTCAACCGCCACGGCGAGCAGTTCGACGTCGGCGAGACGTTCGCGGGCGTCGACTACGAGACCGGCCTCGACGCCGTCGAGCAGCTCCGCGAGCTCGTCCCGGAGGGCGCGACGCTCTCGCAGCTCGCCCTGCGCTGGATCCTCGACCACGACGCCGTGTCGACGGTCATCGCCGGCGCGAAGACGGCCGGGCAGGTACGCGACAACGTCGCGGCGTCCGACCTCGCGCCGCTGCCGGAGCAGACGCACAGGGCGATCGCCGAGCTGTACCGCGCGCGCATCGCGCCGCAGGTCCATCAGCGCTGGTGAGCCCGGAACCTTGTGTCGAGGCGACACACGGTCCGGTTCCCGCCCGTCAGCCCGAAGACGTGACGGTCGTCACCGTCAGATCGTGAGGGGCTCCACTACCGGTGCGCCCGGGTCGCCGCGACCATGCGGGCATCGAATCGTCCAGCGAAAGGACATCCCGTGTTCCTCATCGTCCCGCTCCTCTTCCGGCCCGTGTACCGCTTCGTGAAGCGGCGCTTCTTCGGCGGCGAGCCGGCCCCGAACCCGCAGTAGCGGGTCCGGGGCCGCTCTCCGCCGGAGGCCGAGGGTTGCGGCAGTAGCATCGGACCGTGACCCATCGGCAGCGCATGGCGGCGTTCCTCGGCTCGCTGCTCGCGCTGCTCCTCGCAGCCCTCGACCAGACCGTCGTCTCGACCGCGCTGCCGCGGATCGCCGCCGACCTGCACGGCTTCTCGGACTTCTCGTGGGTCGTCACCGCGTACCTGCTGACGTCGACTGCGACCGTCCCGCTCTACGGCAAGCTCTCCGACCTCTACGGCCGGCGGCGGCTGTTCGTCCTGTCGATCGTCATCTTCCTCGCCGGCTCGGCGCTGTGCGGGGTCGCGACGTCGATGACGCAGCTGACGCTGTTCCGGGCGCTCCAGGGCCTCGGGGCGGGCGGGCTGTTCCCGCTCACGCTCATCGCGATCGGCGACCTCTTCTCGCCGCGCGAGCGCGGCCGCTACCAGGGGTACGTCGGCTCCGTGTGGGCGGTCGCGTCGGTCGGCGGCCCACTGCTCGGCGGGGTCTTCACCGACGACGTCTCGTGGCGGTGGATCTTCTGGATCAACCTGCCGATCGGCGCCCTCGCGCTGTTCGTGATCTGGACGCAGTGGCACGTGCCGTTCGAGCGACGCGAGCACCGCGTCGACTACGTCGGTGCGGCGATGCTGACCTCGTCGGTGACCTGCCTGCTGCTCGTCGCCGCGTGGGGCGGCACGACGTACCCGTGGGGCTCATGGGAGGTGGTCGGAGCGGCCGTGGCCGCCGTGAGCACCCTCGCGTTCTTCCTCGTCTCCGAGCGCCACGCCAACGAGCCGATCCTGCCGCTGCGCCTGTTCCGCCTGCACACGATGGCCGTGGCGAACGGCGCAGCGTTCCTCCTGGGCGCGGCGCTCTTCGCGGTGATCATCTACGTGCCGCTCTTCGCGCAGGGCGTGCTCGGCTACTCGGCGACGCTCTCGGGCGTCCTCGTCATCCCGCTCAACTTCGCGTGGATCGCGGCCAGCACGCTCGCCGGGCGCGCGATCACGCGGACGGGGCGCTACCGGATCTTTCCGGTCGTCGGGACGCCGCTCGCCGTGATCGGCGTCGTGCTCTTCTCGCGGCTGCGTGCGTCGAGCAGCGGCTGGGAGCTGGCGGCGGACACGATCGTCTTCGGTGCGGGGATGGGCCTGACCGTGCAGACGTACGTCGTCGCCCTGCAGAACGCCGTCCCGCGCGCCGACCTCGGAGTGGCGACCGCGACGAACCAGTTCTTCCGGCAGATCGGCGGCGCGCTCGCCGTCGCCGCCTTCGGCACCCTGCTGGCCTCCCGGCTCGGGACGGAGCTCGCCCGCCGGTCGGTGCACGGCGTCTCGCCGCAGACGCTGCTCCGCTCGCCCAGCGCCGCACACCGGCTGTCGCCCGCGGTCGTCCACGACGTCCACGCCGCGCTCGCGGGCGCGCTCCAGTGGGTGTTCCTGGCGACCGTGCCACTGGGCGCGGCCGCGGTCGTCGCCGCCTTCCTGCTGCGCGAGCAGCCGCTCCACACCGAGAGCCACCTCGAGCTGCCGGCCGAGCTGACCGGGACGGGCTGACGCCGGCGCGCCTCGAGCGGGAAACGCGGCGGCGGACTCCGGCCAACGGCGGGCGTAGGATCGTCCGGTGCAGGACGACGACGTCAGAGCCTCGTGCTTCGCGGCGCTCGACGTCCTCTGCGCGCAGTACGGCGAGGAGCTCCACTACCCGACGGCGCTCCGGAACGGCTTCGCCTTCCGGGGCAAGCGCGTTTCGTTTCTCTCGACGCAGAAGGGCATCTACCGGGCCGCCGTGCAACGCGGTCCCGCCGCCCTCTCGGTGCAGACGTCCTGGAAGTCGCCGTACGGGGACTCGGATACCGAGGACGGCTTCGTCTACCACTACCGCGCCGGCCCCATCGACCAGGCCGACAACCGCGCGCTCCGCTCGGCGTGCACGCTCCGCGTCCCGCTCGTCCATTTCATCTCGACCCGGCCGAGCTACTACCGACCGCTCTATCCGTCGTACGTGATCGCGGACGACGTCTCCGCGCGGCACGTCTTCATCTCACCCGGCAAGATGATCGGCCCGCTCGACGAGCGCCAGCCCTTCCCGGTCGACGATCCGATCGAACGGCGCTATCTCTTCCGCGAGACCCGCGTCCGCGTGCACCAGGCGCGCTTCCGCGCTCGCGTCGTGCCTGCGTATGCCGACCGCTGCGCGATCTGCCGGCTCAAGGAGGTCCGGCTGCTCGACGCCGCGCACATCGTCGGAGACCTCGAGGAACGAGGCGAGCCGGAGGTCAGCAACGGCCTGAGCCTCTGCTCGATCCA
>DASZWI010000029.1:0-29754 GCA_035546715.1 Gaiellaceae bacterium
CGCTACTGCTATCGCCACCCCGACCGCGAGACCGGCCTCTCGTGCTCGGAATGCGATCGGCCCATCTGCTACGAGTGCATGACCCCGGCGCCGGTCGGCCTGCGCTGCCCCGAGCACTCGGGCAAGCCGCAGGGCGTCCAGCGCGTGACGCGACCCGCGCAGCGCGCCGTGACCGGCGTCGGCGCGCGCCGCACGAACCTGATCACGCTGACCCTGATCGGGATCAACGTGCTCGTGTACCTCGCCGAGCTCGCGGCGGGCGGCACGGTCGACGGGCAGAGCAACACGATCTACGACCACGGCGCCCTCGTCACGACCGCGCAGTACGGGCCGGGCGGCGCGCTCGTCGGCGTCGCCCACGGCGAGTGGTGGCGCCTCTTCACGGCGGCGTTCCTGCACTACGGCCCGCTGCACCTCGGGCTGAACATGTACTCGCTCTACCTGACCGGCTCGCTGCTCGAGCACGTGGTCGGGCGCTGGCGGTTCCTCCTGCTCTACGTCGTCGCGGGCCTCGCCGGCTCGGCCGGGGCGCTGATCGCGAGCCCGAACGCGATCACCGTCGGCGCGTCCGGCGCCATCTTCGGCGTGTTCGGCGCGCTGTTCGTGCTCGAGCGGGCCCGCCACATCGCCAGCGGCGGGCAGATCGCCGCGCTGATCGTGCTCAACCTGGTCTTCAGCTTCCTGCTGCCGGGCATCTCGATCGGCGGCCACATCGGCGGCCTGATCGGCGGGGCCGTGCTCATGTGGGTGCTGCTGAACGTCCGCCGCTCGAACGCCCTCAGCTTCGCGGCGAGCGTCGCGGCCGGTGCGATCGCGATCGCCGTCGCGATCTGGCGCGCCCGCGGCTACGCCTGACCGTCAGCCGCCCGCGGCGACGTAGCTGCCGGCCCCTGACGCGCGCAGCGCCGCCTGCGCCGCCGCCAGCCGTGCGAGCGGGACGCGGAACGGCGAGCACGAGACGTAGTCGAGCCCCAGGCTGTCGCAGAACGCGATCGAGGACGGCTCGCCGCCGTGCTCGCCGCAGATGCCGAGCTTGATGCCCGGCTTCGTCGAGCGCGCCCGGTCGGTGGCGATCCGCATCAGCTCGCCCACGCCCTCGACGTCGATCGCCTCGAACGGGTTGCGCTCGAGCACGCCGTCCTCGAGATAGCGGGTGAGGAACTTGCCCTCCGCGTCGTCGCGCGAGAAGGCGAGGGTCGTCTGCGTCAGGTCGTTCGTGCCGAAGGAGAAGAAGTCGGCGTGGTCGGCGATCCGGTCGGCCCGCAGCGCAGCCCGCGGCACCTCGATCATCGTCCCGACGAGGTGGTCGACGGCCGGCGCCTCCTCCGCCCACACCTCCTCGGTCAGCTCGCGCAGACGCCGAAGCTCCTCCTCGAACCCGACCAGCGGGTGCATCACCTCGACGAGCGGCGCCTCCCCGCTCCGCTCCTGCACCGCCCGCGCGGCACGCGCGATCGCGCGGATCTGCATCTCGTAGATCTCCGGGAACATCAGCCCGAGCCGGCACCCGCGCGTGCCGAGCATCGGGTTCTGCTCGCGCAGCTGGCGGATCCGCGCCCGCATGCGGTCGTCGGCGGCCTGCTCCTCGTCCGGCAGGAACTCGTGGAGCGGCGGGTCGAGCAGGCGGATCGTCACCGGCAGCCCCGCCATCGCCTCGAAGATCCCCTCGAAGTCGCTCTGCTGGAACGGGAGCAGGCGGTCGAGCGCCGCGCGGCGGCCGCGCTCGTCCGACGCGAGGATCATCTCCTGCACGACCGGCAGCCGCTCGTCGCCGAAGAACATGTGCTCGGTGCGGCAGAGGCCGATTCCCTCGGCGCCGAACTCGCGTGCCTTCGCGGCGTCCTCGGGGGTGTCGGCGTTCGCGCGGACCCTCAGCCGGCGGACGTCGTCGGCCCACGCGAGCACCTGCTGGAAGTCGTCGTTGATCTGGGGCGGCACGAGGGGCGCCTTGCCGACGAACACGCGCCCGGTGCCGCCGTCGATGGTGATCGTGTCCCCCTCGCGCAGCGTCTGGCCGCCGAGCGTCGCGGTCCGGGCCGCCGTGTCGATCTGCAGGTCGTCGCAGCTCGCGACGCACGGCTTGCCCATGCCGCGCGCGACGACCGCCGCGTGCGAGGTCATGCCGCCGTGGACGGTGAGGATCCCCTCCGCGGCGATCATGCCGTGGATGTCGTCGGGGGTCGTCTCCCAGCGCACGAGGACGACCGGCCCGCTCTTCGCGCGCTCGACCGCCGTGTCGGCGTCGAAGACGACTCCCCCGCAGGCGGCGCCCGGCGAGGCGTTCAGCCCCTTGGCGGCCGGCTCGAGCTGCGCGTTCGGGTCGATCGTCGGATGCAGGAGCTGGTCGAGCTGCGCGCCGTCGATGCGGCCGATCGCCTCCTCGCGGTCGATCAGGCCCTCCTCGACCATCGACACCGCCGCCTTCAGCGCCGCCGCCGCCGTCCGCTTCGCCGAGCGGGTCTGGAGCAGGAAGAGCCGCTCGTCCTCGACGGTGAACTCGATGTCCTGCATGTCGCGGTAGTTGCGCTCGAGGGCCGCCATCGTCTCGACGAGCTGCTCGAACGCCTGCGGCAGCGATTCGCGCATCGTCTCGAGCGGCTGCGGCGTCCGGATGCCGGCGACCACGTCCTCGCCCTGGGCGTTGGCGAGGAACTCGCCGTAGAGGCCGCGCTCCCCGGTGGACGGGTTGCGCGTGAAGCACACGCCCGTGCCCGAGCGGTCGCCCTTGTTGCCGAACACCATCTGCACGACGTTGACGGCGGTCCCGAGGTCGTCCGAGATGTCGTGCGCCCGCCGGTACACCTTCGCGCGGGGCGTGTCCCACGACTGGAAGACGGCGCGCACGGCGCGCATGAGCTGGTCGCGCGCGTCGGTCGGGAAGTCGCCCCCGGTGTCCTCGCGGTAGATCGCCTGGTACGTCTGGACAAGCGCCCGCAGGTCGTCCGCCTCGAGCTCGGTGTCCTGCACGGCTCCGCGCTCGCGCTTCAGCGCGGCGAGCGCGCTCTCGAAGCGGTGGGCGTCGATGCCGTCGACGACCTCGCCGAACATCTGGATCAGCCGCCGGTAGCTGTCGAACGCGAAGCGGGCGTTGCCGGTGCGCTCGGCGAGCCCCGCCGCGGCGGCGTCGTCGAGCCCCAGGTTGAGGATCGTGTCCATCATCCCGGGCATCGAGACCGCTGCGCCCGAGCGGACCGAGACGAGCAGCGGGTCGTCCGAGGATCCGAAGCGCTTGCCTGTCCGCTCCTCGAGCCGCCGCACGTGCTCCTCGACCTCGTCCTCGAGCCCGGCGGGCAACTCCTGCGCCGCCATGAACGCACGGCACGCGTCCGTGGTGATCGTGAACCCGGCCGGGACGGGCACGCCCAGCGCGGTCATCTCCGCGAGCCCGATGCCCTTGCCGCCCAGAAGCGCGCGGCCGCCGTCGGAGGCCTCGTCGAAGTCGTAGACGTAGCGCTCCGCCGGCATTCGGATCCGAAGTCTATTCCGGCGGGCGGCGACGGCGCGCGCGGAACTCCGCGACCCACGCGAGCGTCCGCAGACCGAACCAGAACGGCGTGAACAGGCCGTAGAACAGGACGAGCGCGGCGCCGAGCGCGACGTACCAGGTTCCCCACCGCCAGAGCGGGACCGGCGGCTTCGGCTTCACGCGGCCCCCGCCTGCGCCTTGCGCTGCTCGACGAGCCGCACGATCCGCAGCGAGACCTCCTCGATCGAGAGCTCGCTCACCTCGATCACGGGACAGCCGAGGCGGCGGTGCACCTGCGCGGCGTAGTCGAGCTCCTCGTAGATCTCCACCAGGTCGGCGTAGCTGCGGTCGCCGCGCATCCAGCGGATCCGCTCGCCGCGGATCTCCGACAGGCGCTGCGCGTCGATCGTCAGGCCGACCACCTTCCACGGCTCGGCGCGGAACAGCTCCGCGGGCGGCTCGATCCCCTTCACGAGCGGCACGTTCGCGGTCTTGTAGCCCTGGTAGCCGAGGTAGATCGACAGCGGTGTCTTCGAGGTTCGCGAGATGCCGACGAGCACGACGTCGGCCTCCGCGAGGCCGTGCCCGACGCCGTCGTCGTGCTTGACCGCGAACTCGATCGCGGACATGCGCCGGAAGTACGCCTCGTTCAGCGGCGGTCGGGCGCCGGGCTTCATCGTCGCCGCCTGCCCCGACACCTTCGCGACGGCCTCCAGCGGCTGGGCGAGAAGGTCGCAGTAGTGCAGCCGGGCGCGCCGGCAGAGCACGCGCATCTGGGCGCGCAGCTCCGGCTCGACGAGCGTGTAGACGACGACCGCGGGCCGGCCCTTCATCCGCTCGACGGCCAGCCGGAGGTCGGCGACCGACTCGACGCGCGGATGGCGGATCTCGAGGAACTCCTGGTCGGGGAACTGCGCCTCCAGCGCCTGGACGAGCCGTGCGGCGGTCTCGCCGGTGGAGTCGGAGATGACGTGCAGCTCGACCTGGTTCACGAGGCCACTCGAGAGTGGCCTCGTGGGCGCTCGCAGAAGCTCACCTGGCGCGGCCCCGGCGTGATCGGGCCATCGAGACGCTCGACTCCGACGACGGCGAACCCAGCGAGTAGCTAGGTTCAAGAGATGGACCAGCTCGACACCTACCGGGGCGTCGCGACCGTGGAGAAGGTCGCCGCCCTGTGCCGCCGGCGCGGGTTCGTCTTCCCGTCGTCGGACATCTACGGCGGCCTCGGCTCGTCGTACGACTACGGCCACTACGGCGTGCTGCTCAAGCAGAACGTGAAGGGCGAGTGGCAGCGCTCGCTCGTCCAGGAGCGAGAGGACGTGGTGCTCCTCGACTCCGCGATCATCCTGAACCCGCAGGTCTGGGTCGCCTCCGGCCACGTGAGCGGCTTCACGGACCCGCTCGTCGACTGCCGCACCTGCAAGCTGCGGTTCCGCGCCGACCACATCGGCGAGAGCGCGTGCGGCAAGCGGCCGTCGAAGCGCCCGGGCGAGACGCCCGACTGCGACCTCACCGAGCCGCGGCAGTTCAACATGATGTTCGAGACGAGGATCGGCCCCGTGGCCGACGAGAGCTCGAAGGCGTACCTCCGGCCCGAGACGGCGCAGGGCATCTTCGTCAACTTCAAGAACGTCACCTCGTCGCTGCGCGTGAAGCCGCCGTTCGGCATCGCGCAGATCGGCAAGAGCTTCCGCAACGAGATCACCCCCGGCAACTTCATCTTCCGGCTGCGCGAGTTCGAGCAGATGGAGATGGAGTTCTTCGTGCCGCCCGCCGATGCCCTCGAGTGGCACCAGGAGTGGATCCGCCTCCGCCGCCAGTGGTTCCTCGATCTCGGGCTGCGGCCTTCGTACCTGCGCGTGCGCGTCCACGAGCCCGAGGAGCTGTCGCACTACTCGAGCGCGACGAGCGACCTCGAGTACCTCTATCCCATCGGCTGGATGGAGCTGGAGGGTGTCGCGTACCGCGGCGACTACGACCTGACGCAGCACTCCGAGCACTCGGGCACGAAGCTCGAGTGGGTCGGCCACGAGGAGCGGTACGTGCCGCACGTGATCGAGCCCGCGCTGGGCGTCGACCGCGCGATGCTCGCGTTCCTCTGCGACGCCTACGACGAGGAGGAGGTCGCCGGCCGCGACCGCACCGTCCTGCGCCTGCATCCGCGCGTGGCGCCGGTGAAGGCGGCCGTGCTGCCCCTCGTCGGCAAGGACTCCGCGATGGTCGAGAAGGCGCGGGCGCTGTTCGGCGAGCTGCGGCGGGTCATGCAGGTCGAGTACGACGACTCGGCGGCGATCGGCAAGCGCTACCGCCGGCAGGACGAGATCGGCACGCCGTGGGCGCTGACGATCGACGAGCAGACGCTCGAGGACGACACCGTGACGCTCCGCGACCGCGACTCGCTCCGGCAAGAGCGGATCCCGCTCGCGGGGGCGACCCAGCTGCTGCTCGACCGGCTCGAGCAGCCCTGGACGCCGCGCGCGTCGTAGCGCCCATGGCCTGGCAGGAGCTGACGCTCGCGTCGGAGGCCTTGCGCGGAAACCCGCTCGGCGATCCGCACGAGCGTCCCCTCTTCGTCTGGGCGCCCTCCGGCGACGGGCCGTTCCCGGCGGTCTACGTCCTGAACGCCCACATGCGCTCGGCCCGCTCGTGGTTCAACGAGGACCCGTTCGTGCGCTCCTACCCCGAGGAGGTCGAGGCCCTCGCACCCGAGGCGGTGGTCGTCCTCGTCGACGGCTGGACCTCGGTGGGCGGCTCGCAGTGGATCGACTCCGACGGGATCGGACGCTATGCCGCGTACCTCGCCGAGGCGGTCGCGTTCGTGGACGCACGCTTCCCCACGCGGCCGGAGGCGGCCCACCGTGGCCTCCAGGGCAAGTCGTCGGGCGGGTTCGGCGCGATCGTCAACGCGCTCCTGCGTCCGGACCTCTTCGGCGGCGTGGCCGCACACGCGCCGGACGCGCTGTTCGAGGTGACGGCCGTCCCCAGCCTCGCGGTGGCCGCGCGGTCGCTGCGCCGGCGGTCGTGGGAGGAGTTCTGGGCCGGGTTCGCCGGGCTCGACTCCGGCGAGACGGCGACGCTGGTCGAGGTGTGGTCGTCGGCGCTCGCGTACTCCGGCGGCGAGGTGCCCATCGACGTCGAGACGGGGCGGCTCGTCCCCGAGGTGTGGGAGCGCTGGCTCGCCTGGGATCCCGTGCGGCTGGTGCCGGCCCACGCGGACGCGGCGCGCCGGCTGCGAGCGGTCTGGCTGGACGCAGGGACGCGCGACCGGTACTACCTCGACCTCGGCGCGACCGCGGTGCGACAGGCGCTGCTCGGCGCGGGGCTGCCGGAGGAGTCGCTCGCGTTCGAGCTCTTCGACGGCGGCCACAGCGCGTCGACGCGCTATCCGCTCTCGCTCGCCTGGCTCGTCGAGCGCCTGTCGTAGCGGCGTGCGCCACGGCCGCGCTTCGCCGCGGCTAGGCCGGCTCGGGCCGCGGCCGCTCCATCACCTTGAAGTCCGGGTCGCCGAACCCGAGCTTGCGGTAGAGCGGGTGCATGTTCGTCGTGTGCAGCAGCCAGCGGATGTGGGCGTACGGACCGTTCTCGACCATCTCCCGCACGAGCTCCTCCCCCAGCCCGCGCCCGCGGTACTCCTCCAGCACGTAGACGTCTGCGAGGTAGACGAACGACGTGCCGTCCGTCGCCGCCCGGCAGAAGCCGATCTGGCGGCCCTCGTGGTAGAGGCCGACGACACGGGCCGCGGTGTCGATCAGCCGGTCCTGCGTCTCGCGCGGGCGACCCGCGGCCCAGTAGCTGACCTCCGACAGGAAGCGGTGCACCTCGGCGCGGTCGATGCGCGCCTTGTCGTCGTCGAGCTCGAAGCCGTCCCCGAGGTCGCGCCTCATCGCAGCAGCCGCTCCCGCGCGATGAGCCCGTCGCGCAGCGTGTAGACGGCGACGTGCCGTTCCGGCTCCGCCGACCGCCCGGTGACGCGCTCCTCCTGGACGACGTAGGCGCCCGCCTCGATCCGGCGGAGCGCCTCGACGCGCAGCTCCGGGTGCCGCGCGAACTGGGCGCCGTACGTGGCCCGCAACTCGTCGTGGCCACGCACGCGCACCGTGTCGGCGCCGTCCTCGATCGTCGCCTCGGGCGCATAGCAGCCGACGAACGCCTCGACGTCCTTCGCGTTCAGCGCTGCGAGCACCCTGTCCACCGCGTCGGTCACCTAGGGGTCCACCGGCAGGGTCAGACCCGGGCCTGACCCTGCCTTGACGGTTCGAAGTGAGAAACCCCTGCACGGAGGCCGTCCCCGGAACGCGGCGGGGGCGTGCCGAGCCGTACCGGCAGGGTCAGACCCGGGTCTGACCCTGGGTGCTGCGCTGCGGCCGTCGGAGACCTGTCCCCTCACGCCGACACCGTCCGCAGCCGGAAGCCGCCGTGCTCCTCGTACGACGACGTGACGACGGCCAGGGCGTCGCGGCACGCCCGCTCGGTGAGCCCTGCGGCGTGGGCGTCGGCGAGCGGCGCCGACAGGAGCTGCTCGATGCCGCGCAGACCCTCGAGCGACAGGCGCAGCGCACCGCCGGCGTGGTGGTGGCAGACGGCGCCTCCGGCGCGCGCCGAGAAGCCGATCAGCTCCGCCCCGCCGCATTCCACGCAGCTCGTGACGTGCGGCAGGTACCCGGAGAGCCAGAGGAGCTTGAGCTGGAACGACAGCACGAGCGGATCGAGCGCCGCGCGGGACGCGAGCACCGGCGACTCGTCGAGCGCTTCGAGGAACCGTGCGAGCGCGGTGAACGCGCGCTCGTTCGCCTCGGGCTCGCCGAAGAGGCGCAGCATCGCCTCGGCTCCGATCAGGCCGACGTCGAGCCGGTAGGGCTGCTCGCGGGCCGCGCGGTGCGACGCGAGCAGCTCGACGCCGGTGATCGTCAGCAGCTCGCCGGCACCCTGGTGCAGCATCAGCTCGACGCGCGAGAGCGGCTCCAGACGGGCGCCGAAGCGCGACTTGGTCTTGCGCACGCCCTTGGCGATCGCCCCGACCCGCCCCCGCTGCTCCGTGTACAGGTGGAGGATCCGGTCGGCCTCGGAGAAACGGAGCGAGCGCAGCACGATCGCCTCGGTCTTGACGGTGCGCCCGGCCACGTCCGCCGAGTCTAGTGCCCGCCCCAGTTGCCGCCGGCGACCGCGCGGGTCGCCGGCGGCGGCCGTGCCGGCTAGACGGACGCGACCGAGCGCACGATGGTGCGCGGGACGCGCTCGTACATCCAGCCGAGCAGCTCCAGCATCGTCGCCGTGAGCTCCGGCATGTTCGTCGTCCGGCCGGCCTTCGCATACCGCGCCTCCCGCACGAGCCAGTCGTTGAAGCGCGCGTACGCGGCTTCGATCTCGCCGGCGTTCAGCGACTCGCGAATCTCGGTCGTGTAGGCGTCGATGACGTCGGCGTCGAGCCCCGGCTCGCGGAAGCTCCAGAACTGCGCGCCTTCGACGATGGCCCCCTCGCCGTTGCGATGACTCGTGCGGTGGATCGGCGTCTGCGTCATGAGGTTTGCGGCCCTCCCGATGCTGGTGTCGGTGCATCGACACGCGATTGACTTTTGGCAATAGGTTCTAGCGGCGCGGCGCCCGCACCTGAATCACTCGAAGGAAGGATCTCGTCGTCCCGACAGCGAATGGTCGGCATCACGAGAACGAATGAACGCGGCCGCCGCCGGGAAGTTCGGAGGCCGATCGAACGTTGAACACCACGTGGCGAAGATCGAGATGTACACGACGGCCTGGTGCGGCTACTGCGTCCGCGCCAAGGCACTGCTGAACGGCAAGGGGATCTCCTTCGAGGAGATCGACATGGGCGACGACCCGGGCTTCCGCACCCGCCTCCAGGAGCTGACCGGCGGCTGGACCGTGCCCCAGATCGTGATCGACGGCCGCACGATCGGCGGCTACACCGAGCTCTGGCAGCTCGACAAGTCGGGCCAGCTCGACGAGCTACTCGCGGCGTAGCGTCCCGCCGGGACCGCCGATGGAGCGGCACACCGGCGTCGATGCGGCTGCACGGCGACGTCAACCGAGCCGCTGGCACTGCGGGCAGTACCAGGTGCCGCGTCCCGCGACGCGGATCTTGTCGATCGGCGTCCCGCAGCGGTCGCACGGCTCGCCGCCGCGGCCGTAGACCTTGAACTCGTCCTGCATCGAGCCGCTGCCGCCGTCGGGCAGCCGGTAGTCGCGCAGCGTCGACCCCTGGCGCTCCAGGCCGGCCTCGAGGGCCTTGCGCATGGCACGGTGGAGCGCCCGCACCTCCTGCGCGTCGAGCGAGGCCGCCGGCCGCAGCGGGTGCAGCCTGGCCCGCCAGAGCGCCTCGTCGGCATAGATGTTCCCCACGCCGGCGACGGTTCGCTGGTCGAGGATCGCCGCCTTGATCGGCGCTCGCCGCCCGGCGAGCCGCGCGGCGAGGTCGCGCGCCCGGAACGACGCTGCGAGCGGCTCCGGCCCCACGCGATCGTCGATGTACGCCTCGACGTCCTCCGGCTCGAGCAGCAGCCACGTGCCGAAGCGCCGCACGTCCCGGTAGGCGAGCCCCGCGCCGTCGTCCAGCTCCACGAACGCCCGCCGGTAGGGGTCGTCGCCCGGATCGCCGTCCGGGCTGTGCTGGAAGGAGCCGGTCATGCGCAGGTGCACGAGCAGCGCCCGGCCCGAGGCGAAGCGCACGATCAGGTACTTCCCGCGCCGGTCGAGCCGCTCGACGCGCTCGCCGCCGAGCTCCAGTGCGACCTCGCCGGGCTCCAGCGGCCGCGTGAGCCGGGAATCGGAGATCTCGACGCGGTCGAAGACCCGTCCCTCGAGCACGGGCGCCAGCCGGCGGCGCACCGTCTCGACCTCGGGCAGCTCCGGCACGCGCCGCCGCTAGCGCTTGTCCATCGGGACGAACGCGCGCTCGCCGTAGCCGACGTACGTCTGCCGCGGCCGCGAGATCTTCTGCTCGGAGTCGTTGAGCATCTCCTCCCACTGCGCGATCCACCCGGGCAGCCGGCCGAGCGCGAACAGCACGGTGAAGTAGTCGGTCGGGTAGCCCATCGCCTGGTAGATCAGGCCCGAGTAGAAGTCGACGTTCGGGTAGAGCTTGCGCGACACGAAGTACTCGTCCTCGAGCGCGATCCGCTCGAGCTCGAGCGCGATCTCCAGCTTCGGGTTCAGCCCGGTCTGCTCGAACACCTGGTCGGCAACGCGCTTGATCAGCTTGGCGCGCGGGTCGTAGCTCTTGTAGACGCGGTGCCCGAAGCCCATCAGCCGGCCGCCCTTGCCGCCCTTCACGTTCTCGATGAAGGCCGGGACGTTCTTCACGTCGCCGATCTCGTCGAGCATCCGCAGGACGGCCTCGTTGGCGCCGCCGTGCAGCGGCCCGTAGAGCGCGGCGATCCCGGCCGACACCGCCGAGAACGGGTCGACCTGCGACGAGCCGACGCTGCGCACGGCGCTCGTCGAGCAGTTCTGCTCGTGGTCGGCGTGCAGGATCAGCAGGATCTCGAGCGCCCGCTGGAGCACCGGGTTCGGCTCGTGCCGGCCGCCGATCTCGAACGTCATGTTCACGAAGTTGCCGATGTAGTCGAGGTCGTTCCGCGGAAACACGAACGGCAGGCCGCGCGAGTGGCGGAACACGAACGCCGCGATCGTCGGCATCTTCGCGATCAGCCGGACGCGCTGGAGGTACCGGCTCTCCGGGTCGCCGATGTTCTTCGCGTCCGGATAGAAGGTCGAGAGCGCGCCCACGGCGCCGAGCAGCATCCCCATCGGGTGCGCGTCGTGCCGAAAGCCCTCCATGAACTTCGCGACGTTGGTGTGCACGTACGTGTGGAGGCGGATGTCTTCCTCCCACTGCGCGAGCTGCTCGCGGTTCGGGAGCTCGCCCTCCGACAGCAGGTACGCGACCTCGAGGAACGTCGCGTCCTCGGCGACCTGCTCGATCGGGTAGCCGCGGTAGCGCAGGATCCCCTTGTCGCCGTCGATGTACGTGATGGCGCTGCGACACGACGACGTCGCCATGTAGGCGGGGTCGTACGACATCAGCCCGAAGTCGTCGTCGCTCGTCTTGATCTTCAGGAGATCGGTGGCGCGGATCGTGCCGTCGACGATCGGCAGCTCGTACTCGCGACCCGTCCGATTGTCCTTGACGGTCAGTGTCTCGTCGGCCACCGCTGCACTCCCCTTCGTCGGGTTCCAGGTCGAGCGAAACGTAGCGCCCGACGGCGGTGTATCGCGTGCCTATCCGTCGGCGGCGGACCGCCACCCATGGCTCTCCGCGACGCCGCCGAGACGGGGCGAACCGGCTCGCGGCGATGGGCCGGGGACGCCGGGTCGGGGCCTAGACCACCTCGAGGAGCACGGGCCGCGGACGCGGCGGCTCCGGCGCCAGCTCGTACGCGGCGAGGACCTCGGCGGCGGCGGCCGCCGCGTGCGCCTCGTCGCGCGCGTGGATCTCCGCGAGGACGTCGCCCGGGGCGACCTCGTCGCCGCGCTTCGCGCGGCACACGACCCCGACCGCGTGGTCGATCTCGTCCTCCTTCGTCCGCCGGCCCGCGCCCAGGTGGAGGGCCGCGTTGCCGACGCGGATCGCGCCCAGCCGGGCGACGTAGCCGCCGCGCTCGGCCCGCACCTCGCGGACGACGGGCGCGACCGGCAGCGCGGCTTCGTCGGCCGTGCCGCCCTGCGCCTCGATCCAGCGCGTCCACGCCGCCTCCGCCGAGCCGTCCGCCACCGCAGCCTCGGCGCGCCTGCGTCCCTCGGCCTCCCCGATGCCGAGATCGGAGAAGGCGAGCATCCTGGCGCAGGCGTCGAGAACGAGCTCCGTGAAGTCCGCGGGACCGCGGCCGCGCACCGTGTCGAGCGCCTCGCGCACCTCGAGCGCGTTCCCGACCGCGGCGCCGAGCGGCTGGTCCATGTCCGTGAGCAGGCACACGACCTCGCGGCCCGCGTGCACGCCGAGCGACTGCATCGTCTCCGCCAGCGCCCGCGCGTCCTCGAGCGTCTTCATGAACGCCCCGTCGCCGACCTTCACGTCCAGGACGATCGCCTGTGCGCCCCCGGCCAGCTTCTTCGACATGATCGAGGCCGCGATGAGCGACAGCTGGTCGACCGTGGCGGTCACGTCGCGCAGCGCATACAGCAGCTTGTCCGCCGGCACGAGGTCGGCGGTCTGGCCGACGATCGCGAGGCCCACGTCGCGCACCTGGTCGACGAACTCCTCGAGGCCCAGCTCGGTGCGGTAGCCCGGGATCGACTCGAGCTTGTCGAGCGTGCCGCCGGTGTGCCCGAGACCGCGGCCGCTCATCTTCCCCACGGGCACGCCGCACGCCGCGACGATCGGCCCGACGGCGAGCGACGTCTTGTCGCCGACGCCGCCGGTGGAGTGCTTGTCGACCACCTTCCGGCCGAGCGCCGCGCCCAGGTCGAGCCGCTCCCCGCTCTCGATCATCGCCTCCGTCAGGGCGTACGTCTCGCCGGCCGACAGCCCGCGGAAGTAGACGGCCATCGCGAACGCCGCCATCTGGTAGTCGGGCACGTCCCCGCGCGTGTAGCCGAGGATGAGCTCGCGGATCTCGCCGGCGCGCAGCTCCTCGCCGTCCCGCTTGCGCTGGATGAGCTCGGCAGGCCGGATCACGTGGTCGCGGCGACGACCTGGTCCTCGAACGCCATCAGGGCTGGACGATCGGGGTTCCCGGGACTCCGCGCGGGGCCGCGCCGCCGCCGAGCCACGCGTTGACGGTCGCGCCGACGTCGGCGAACTCGCCCTGGTGCATCCGCCCGGCCGCGTTCCGTCCCTCGACGTAGGCGAGCAGCAGCGCGTGCTCCCGGGAGTGGTCGGTCGACGGCGTCGTGGGGTCGCAGCCGTGGTCCGACGTGAGGACGAGCAGGTCGCCGGGACGCAGCGCGTCGAGGAGGTCGGGGAGCCGGCGGTCGAAGTCCTGGAGGCAGCGGTGGAAGTTCACCGGGTCGTTCCGGTGGCCCCAGAGCATGTCCGTCTCCACGAGGTTGACGAAGATCAGGCCGTCGTCGACCGAGCGGAGGAGCTGCTCCGTCTTCGTGATGCCGTCGACGTTCGACGTGGTCGGCAGCTCCTCGTCGATGTCCTGGTGGGCGAAGATGTCGCCGATCTTCCCGACGCCGTAGACCTTCTTGCCGGCGGCGCGGACGAGCGACAGGTAGTTCGGACGGCGCGGCTCGAGCGAGTAGTCGTGCCGGTTCGGCGTGCGCTCGTACGCGCCGGGCGAGCCGACGAACGGCCTGGCGATGACGCGGCCGACGGCGTGCTTGCCCGTCAGGATCTCCCGCGCGACCTTGCAGCCCGCGTACAGCTCGTCGAGCGGGATCGTCTCCTCGTGCGCGGCGATCTGGAAGACCGAGTCCGCGCTCGTGTACACGATCCACTTGCCGGTGCGCTGGTGCTCCTCGCCCAGCTCCTGGATGATCTCCGTCCCGCTCGCCGGGCGGTTCCCGAGCACGCCCCGGCCGGTGCGGTTCATGAACGGGTCGATCACCTCGTCGGGGAAGCCGTACGGGTACGTCGGCATCGCCTGCGGGGTGACCACGCCCATCAGCTCCCAGTGGCCGGTGGTGGTGTCCTTGCCCTTCGAGCGCTCGAGCAGCCGGCCCGCGATCGCCGGGGCGCCCGGCTGCGGCGCGCAGCCCTCGAGCGGCTCGACGTTCCCGAGGCCGAGCGCCTCGAGCGTCGGCAGGTCGAGGCCCCCGACGGCCCGCGCGACGTTGCCGAGGGTATCCGACCCCTCGTCCCCGAACTCGGCGGCGTCGGGCAGCTCGCCCGCGCCGACGGCATCCAGGACGATGACGCACGCTCGTGGCACCGAGCTATCCTACTTCCGCTGTGGAGAACGTCCTCGGTCTGCTGGGCATCGCCCTCTTCATCGTCTGCGTGATCACCCTGGCGATGGCCGTCACCTGGACGGTGGTCAAGCTGAGCCCGGCGCCCGGCTCGCGCAAGAAGCCCACCCAGTCCTCCTAGCTCAGCCGATCGTGAAGGTCAGGTGGTCGCAGAGGCCGAAGTCGACCAGGACCTTCTCCGGCACCTTGGTGCCCTTCGCGGCGGCCTTGCACGAGCGGTAGACGAGGGAGCCGAACCAGCCGGCCGTGTGCCACGACCCGTCGCGGGCCTGGTGCAGGAAGACGTTCTGGAACGGCGTGAACGTGAGCGTCGGCGGCTGCGGGCCGTGCGCGTCGAGCTGCGCGAGCGCCCAGCCGGGGACGACGGTGGACACGTGGACGACCTTCACCGCCACGTGCCAGTCCGAGCAGGGCCGGTAGGCCTTGGGAAGGTAGGTGCACCAGTAGGCGTCGAGCACCTTCGTGATGGCCTGCGTCTCGGCCGCGGTCGGCTTGCGCGCCGCGCCGGCCTGGACGGTCAGCGTGGCCGCGACCGCGATTGCGGCCACGACCGCGAGGAGGCGCCGCATCAGGCGGCGACTGCCGCGGCGAGCGGCGTGTAGTCCAGGTTGTGCGCCTGGGCGACCGCCTCGTACGTGAGCTTGCCTGCCACGACGTTGACCCCCTTTGCGAGAGCCGGGTCGTCCGCGACCGCCGCCGCCAGGCCCTTCGACGCGATCGCCTCGACGTACGGGAGCGTCGCGTTCGTGAGCGCCTTGGTGGACGTGATCGGGACTGCACCCGGCATGTTTGCCACGCAGTAGTGCGTGACGCCGTCGACAACGTACGTCGGATCGGCGTGCGTGGTCGGATGGGACGTCTCGAAGCAGCCGCCCTGGTCGATCGCGACGTCGACGACGACCGCCCCGTCCTTCATCCCCGCGATCATCTCACGCGTCACGAGCTTCGGCGCCAGCGCGCCCGGGATGAGCACGGCGCCGATGACGAGATCCGCGTCCTCGACGGACGACGCGATCTGGAGGCTCGAGCTCATCAGCAGCGTCACCCGGCCCGACAGGACCTCCTCGAGGTGCCGCATGCGGTCGATCGAGCGCTCGAGGATCGTCACCTGGGCGCCGAGCCCGAGGGCGATCACCGCCGCGTTGTAGCCCACCACGCCGCCGCCGACGATGACGATCTTGCCCGGCGCGACGCCGGGCACCCCGCCGAGCAGCAGGCCGCGGCCGCCCAGCGGCTTCTCGAGGAAGTACGCGCCCGCCTGGCCCGCGAGCCGTCCGGCGACCTCCGACATGGGCGCGAGCAGCGGCAGGGTCCGGCCGACCTCGACCGTCTCGTACGCGATCGCCGTGATGCCCGATGCGAGCAGCGCCTCGGTCAGGGGCTGGTCGGCGGCGATGTGCAGGTAGGTGAAGAGGATCAGGCCCTCGCGGAGCCGCCCGTACTCCGAGGCGATCGGCTCCTTGACCTTGAGCACCATGTCGGAGCGCTCCCAGACGTCGTCGACCGACACGATCCGCGCGCCGACGCGCTCGTACGCCTCGTCCGGGAACGCGCTCCCCTCGCCGGCCCCCGTCTCGATCTGGACGTCGTGGCCGCCCTGGATCAGCTCCAGCGCGCCGGCCGGCGTCAACGCGACGCGGTACTCGTCGGACTTGATCTCCTTGGCGACGCCGATCCGCATCGGCCGGGACGATACACGCGCCCTCCGCGGCGAGTCCGCCGGAGACGGCGGACGGTTCCTCGGCGGCTCAGCCTCCCCCTCGCTCGCGCAGGTACGTCAGGAGCCCGACGAGCGTCTTCGCGTCCTCGATCTCCGGCAGGAGCATCGGCAGGTCGCGGACGCGCACGCGCACGAGCTCCAGGTCCTCCCCGTCCTCCGGGCTCGCGTCCCCGGGCTCGACGCCCGTGGCGACGAACACGTGCATCCGCTCGTCGCAGAACCCCGGCGTCGTGAAGAACGCGCTCGCCTCGTTCCACTCGCCGCCGTGGAGACCCGTCTCCTCGCGCAGCTCCCGCCGGGCGGCGGCGAGCGGCTCCTCGCCGGGCTCGATGCCGCCGGCGGGCAGCTCCAGCACGTGCGTGCCGACCGCCGGCCGCGCCTGCCGGACGAGCGTGACCGTCTCGTCGCGGTCGACGGCCACGATCGCCACCGCCGGGCCGTGGACGACGATCTCCTTGCCGTCGTCGACGACCACCTGCAGGAACCCGCCGTCGAAGGCGACCTCGCGGGTCATACGCCGGCCAGCTTCTCGACGAGGCGGCGCTGCTCGTCGGTGAACGGCGGGAGCTCGCCCGCCCGTGCGTTCTCGCGGGTCCGCTCCGGGCGTCCCGTGGCCGGGATGACCGAGTCGATCCGCTCGTCGGCGAGCGCCCAGCACAGCAGCGCCTGGGCCCAGGTCTCGACGCCGAGCTCGGCGAGCGCCTCGGCGGGCGGCGTCACGGTCCGGCGGCGGCGCGCCTCGGAGCCGCCCAGCGGGCGCATGGCGATGACGGCGACGCCGAGCTCCGCGGCGAGCGGGAGCAGCTCGTCCTCGCACTCGCGCTCCCACGGGTTGTAGGGCACCTGCAGCACGTCGAACCGGCCGGTGCGCAGCGCCGCGGCGAGCTCGCCGAACGCCGATGCCTGGTAGTGCGTGACGCCGAGGCGCTCGATGCGCCCGGCGTCCCGCTCCCCCTCGAGCCACGGAAGGTGCTCGCGCCACGCGACGAGGTTGTGGATCTGCTCGACGTCGACGCGCCCCTCGTACAGCTCGAGCTGGCGGACGAGCTGCTCCTTTCCCTCCTCGACCGACGGGGTCCAGATCTTCGTCGCCAGGAGCACCTCGCTCCGCCGTCCCGCGAGCGCCGCGCCGAGCGCCGTCTCCGCCCCGCCGTACATCGGCGACGTGTCGACGAGCAGCGTCCCCGCCGCGAGCGCCTCGTCGAGGACGCGGCGCGCGAGCTCCGCGTCGCCGTCGAAGGTGCTCCACGTCCCGAGGCCGACGACCGGCCCGAGGCGCCGTTCGGCCATCGTCACGCGCGCGCCGCCTCGATCAGGGCCAGGGTCACGTCGACCATCGCGTCGAGGTCGGCGGCTGCGATCCGCTCGGCGGGCGTGTGGATGTCGATCATCCCGTTCGCGAGGTTCACGACCTCGAGCCCGCGCTCGTTGAAGACGTTCGCGTCGGCCGCGCCGCCCGACAGCTCGTACGACGGCTCGAAGCCGCACGCCGCGAGCGCCTCGGCGGCGAGCGCCACCGCCCGGTCGGTCCGGGCGAAGCGGTAGCCGCGATAGCTCTTGCGGGCCTGCGTCTGCGTCGCGCAGTCCGAGACCGTGCCCGCGTACGTGATCGCGTCCTGCATCTCGCGGACGAGGTCGGCGAGCTTCCGCTCGTCGTGCGAGCGCACCTCCGCCACGAACGTGCACCACTCGGGGACGATGTTCGTCGCGGTGCCGCCCGTGATCGTGCCGACGTTGGCCGTCGAGTCCTCGTCGACCCGCCCCAGCCGCAGCTCCGAGATCGCGCGCGCCGCGGCCGCGATGGCCGAACGCCCTTCGTCGGGGTACATCCCGGCGTGCGAGGCCCGGCCGTGGAAGGTCACCTCGAGCGACTGCGAGTACGGCGCGCCGAGGACGATCGTCCCGATCGGCGCCGCCTGGTCGTAGACGTAGCCTGTCCGGGCCGTGAGGCGCGTCTCGTCGAACGCGTACGCGCCGACCAGCCCGACCTCCTCCTTCGGCGTGAACAGGAGCTCGACGCCGGCGTGCGGCCGCCCCTCGGCCAGCAGGCGCCGGGTCGCCTCGAGCAGCACCGCGACGGCCGCCTTGTCGTCGGCGCCCAGGATCGTCCCCGCAGTGTTCCGGATGAAGCCGTCGTCGCCGATCTCCGGCTCGATCGCCGCGGTCGGCGGCACCGTGTCGAGGTGCGCGCAGAGGAGGAGCGGCTCGCCCGCGGCGGTCGCGTCGAGCCGGACGTAGACGTTGCCCATGGTTGAGCCGATCTCGGCGCCGACGTCGTCCTCGTCGGGTGCGAGGCCGAGGTCGCGCAGGTAGCGCAGGACGCGGTCGGCTACCGCGCGCTCGTCGCCGGAGGGGCTCGGGACCGCGGCGAGCTCGCAGAACAGGTCGACGACGTCGGACGGCACCGGCGGCGATCCTACGTGGGCACTCGGGGCCGGGGACGCAGCTACGCGGGCAGCGCGTCGACGAGCGCCGCCATGAGATCGTCTGCGGCGTAGGGCTTGCGCAGGAAGCGCACGCCGGCGATCCCCTCGACCCGCTCCGCGACCGTGCGGTCGTCGTACCCGCTGGACACGACGATCGGGACGGCGGGCCGCAGGCGCCGCAGGTCGGCGGCCACGGACGCGCCGCTGCGGTCGGGCAGCATCAGGTCGAGGAGCACCGCGTCGATCCCGGGCTGCTCGCGGACGAGGCCAAGCGCCTCGTCGGCCGTCGCCGCGGTGAGGACGGTGTAGCCGGCAGCCTCGAGCAGGAGCGCGGCGACGCGGCGGACGGCTTCCTCGTCGTCCACGACCAGCACCGTGTATCCCCCGGAGTCCTGCGGCTGCGCTCCTGACTGCGTTGCCACGAGACAGCATGAAAGCACAACCTGCCCGTCCGGCCCAGGGACGGCCGTCAGGCGACGGTCGCGTGCGCGCGGTGCCGGCCGCGGTCCCGGGCGGCCGCGACGAACTCCCGGAAGAGCGGCGCGGGCCGGGTCGGACGCGACTTGAACTCCGGATGGAACTGCGACGCGACGAACCACGGATGGTCGGGCAGCTCGACGATCTCCACGAGGCGCCCCTCCTGGAACGTCCCGCTCACGACGAGGCCGGCCTCGACCAGCTGCTGCCGGTAGGCGTTGTTGACCTCGTAGCGGTGACGGTGGCGCTCGGCGATCGACGCGGCGCCGCCGTACACCTCGCGCGCGCGCGTGTCGTCGGCGAGCTCGACGGCCTGGGCGCCGAGGCGCATCGTGCCGCCGAGATCCTCGACCTCTTTCTGCTCGGGCAGCAGGTCGATGACGGGGTGCGGCGTCTCGGGGTCCATCTCGGTCGAGTTCGCGCCGTCGAGCCCGCAGACGTGGCGGGCGAACTCCGAGACGGCGACGTGCATGCCGAGGCAGATGCCGAGGTACGGGATGCCGTCCTCCCGCGCGACCCGGCAGGCGAGGATCTTCCCCTCCCAGCCGCGCGAGCCGAACCCGCCGGGGACGAGCACGCCGTCGACGCCCGCGAGCTCGGCGCGCGCCTCGTCGAGGGTCATGTTCTCGGCGTCGACCCAGCGCACGTGCACCCGGCAGCCGCCCGCGATGCCCGCGTGCTTGAGCGCCTCGTGCACCGAGAGGTAGGCGTCGTGCAGCTTCACGTACTTGCCGACCAGCGCGATCTCGACGTTCTCGCGGCGCGCCTCGATCTTCTCGGTCAGCTCGCGCCAGGCGCCCATGTCCGGCGCCGGTGCGTCGAGGCCGAGCTTGCGGCAGACGAGCTCGTCGAGCCCCTGCTCCTGGAGGTCGAGCGGGACGAGGTAGACGTCGGGGACGTCGGCGTTCGAGATCACGGCGTCGACGTCGACGTCGGCGAAGAGGGCGATCTTCTCCCGGATCTCGCGCTGGAGCGGCTCCGTCGACCGGCACACGAGCACGTCGGGGTGGATACCGATGCGCCGGAGCTCGTTGACCGAGTGCTGGGTCGGCTTCGTCTTCAGCTCGCCCGCGGTGTCGATGAACGGCACGAGCGTGACGTGCAGGTAGATGACGTTCTCCGGCCCCACCTCCCGCCGGAACTGGCGGATCGCCTCGAGGAACGGCTGGGACTCGATGTCGCCGACCGTCCCGCCGATCTCGCTGATGACGACGTCCGTGTCGCTCGACTGGGCGACCGACCGGATGCGCGCCTTGATCTCGTTCGTGATGTGCGGGATCACCTGGACGGTCGAGCCGAGGTACTCGCCCTTCCGCTCCTTGCGCAGCACGCGGTCCCAGACGGCGCCGGCGGTGTGGTTGGCCGCCCGCGAGAGGTTCTCGTCGATGAAGCGCTCGTAGTGCCCGATGTCGAGGTCGCACTCGGCGCCGTCCTCGGTGACGAAGACCTCGCCGTGCTGGAACGGGCTCATCGTCCCTGGGTCGACGTTGATGTACGGGTCGAACTTCTGGACCTGGACCTTCAGGCCGCGCGCCTTCAGCAGCCGGCCGAGCGAGGCGGCGGTGATGCCCTTGCCCAGGGACGAGACGACGCCGCCCGTCACGAAGACGTACTTCGCGCTCAAAGACCCCCCCGACCCGCGACCCGACTCACGGGATTTCACGATAGCAAGGGGGTCAGACGACCGGCCTCCCGCGTCACGGCGACGCGGCGGTCTGGACGAGGTCGTAGAGCCGCTTCACCGCCGTGCGCGGCAGGCTCGCCCCGCCGCGACTCGCCGTCACGGTGACGCGGGTGCGGTCGGCTGCGGGCGCCTGGAGCCGCACGTCGGCCTCGAGCTTCGTCGCGAGCAGGTGGAACGCGAACCGCTCCGTACGGCTCGACGGCCTTGACGAGCAGGAGCGTCTCCTTCCGCTGCGAGCCGAGGAGGAGGCTGCGCACGCGGACGATCGCCTTCCAGCGGGCGCCCGGCGCGAACCCCAGCCGGTCGGGCTCCACCCCGGTGAGACCGGGCCACCAGTCGGTGAGGTGGTACGGCTCGGCGACGAACGCCCAGACGTCGGCCCGCGGCGCCAGCAGCTCGAGCGAGGCGGCGCGCAACGATCGAGAGCCGCTCAACGATCGAGCGTCACTCAACGATCGAGAGTCGCGAGGAAGTCGCGACCGCCGAGCATCCGCTCGAGCTCGTCGCGGCGCTCCGCGTCGTCGAGCGGCGCGATGCGGGTGTGCGTCGGGTCGCCGGCGACCTTCTCGACGCGGAAGTGGCGGTCGGCGAGCGTCGCGATCTGCGGCAGGTGCGTGATGGTGACGACCTGGGCGTGCTCGGCGAGGCGGCGGAGCGTCTCGGCGACCGCGTGGGCCGTCGTGCCCCCGATGCCGGCGTCGATCTCGTCGAACACCATCGTCTCGCCGCCGGCAACCGCGGCGATCGCCAGTGCGACGCGGGAGAGCTCGCCGCCCGACGCGGTCTCGGCGACGGGACCGAAGGGCAGCCCGGCGTTCGGGCGGATCAGGAAGACGACGTCGTCGATCCCGGTGGCGGACGGGTCGCGCTCGCGCAGCTCCACCCGGAACTCGCCGTCCCCCATCCCGACGCCGTGCAGCTCGCGGGCGACGGCCTCCGCGAACGTGCCCGCGGCCTCGCGGCGCGTGGCGTGCAGCTCGACGTGGAGGCGGTGCACCTCTTCCTGGGCGGCCGCGAGCTTCTCCTCGGCGGCGGCGACCGGGTCGTGGCCCTCGTCGAGCGCGGCCAGCTCCTTGCGGGCCGCCTCCCCGCGCTCGAGCAGCTCCGCGTACGTCTGGGCGCGGTGGCGGCGGCGCAGGTCGGCGAACCGGTCGAGCTCGGCCTCGACCTCCTCGAGCCGGCCGGGCTCGGCCTCGAGCGTCAGCAGGAACGCCCGCAGCTCGCTGGCCGTCTCGCGGACCTGGAGCTCGGCCTCGCGGAGCGCGGCGCCGCTCGCGGCGAGCTCCGGCGCGAGCTGCTCGAGAGGGGCGACGATCCGCTCGGCCTCGGCGACGAGGTCGCCGGCGCCCTGCCCCTCCTCGGGGGCAAGCGCCGCCACGGCCGCGACGGCGGCGCTCGCCAGCTCGCCGACGTGCCGCAGCCGCTCGCGCTCGGCGCGCAGCTCGTCCTCCCGGCCGGCGGCGAGCCCCTCGGTGTCGGCCGCGAGCGCCCGCAGGTCCTCGAGCCGCGCCCGGACGGTCGCCGCGTCGCGGGTGAGCTCGTCGTGGGCGCGGCGGGCGGCCTGCAGGTCGCGCCAGGCGCCCCGCGCCCGGCGGCGCAGCTCCCCGGCGGCGGCGAAGGAGTCGAGCACCTCGAGCTGGTACGACGGCCGGGCGAGCCGCCGCTGCTCGAACTGGCCGGACATGGCGATCAGCTCCTCGGCGACCGCGGCCACGTCCTCGCGGGCCGCGGCGCGGCCCCAGGCGTACGCGCGCGTCCGGCCGTCGGCGAAGATCCGCCGGGCGAGCAGGAGGGTCTCCTCGCCCTCGGGTCGCAGGTCGGCGAGCGGCCCGAGCAGCTCGTCGTCGACCGGGTCGAACTCGGCCTCCACGTAGGCCTCCGCCCCGGCCGCCCCGATCAGCGCCGCGTCGCCGCGCGCGCCGAGCAGCAGCCCGATCGCCCCCGAGAAGATCGTCTTGCCAGCGCCGGTCTCGCCCGTGACGGCGTTCAGCCCCGGCGACAGCTCCAGGTCGGCCGTCCGGATGAGGACGAGGTTCTCGATGCGCAGCCGGCGCAGCACGCCGTCATCGTACGGCGTGCCCCAGTGGGCGCCCATGGCCGTCCCGGCCGTGTCCCGTGAGCCCCGGGGCCTGTCCGGCGTGCGCCGGAAGCGTGTCTCGCCGCCTCGACGCGGCCGTTTGCAGGGCGTTTCGCGTGTCAGCGGCCGAACGTCGCGCCGAACGTGTCGCCGTAGCGGCGGAAGAACGTCACCTCCGGCAGCGTCGCGAGCAGGCTGCGCTGCTCGCCGACGCGCAGGCGCGCCGTCTGGCCGGGCAGGAGGCCCGCGACGGCGTGCCCGTCGACGACCACGGTCGTCGGGACCCCCTCGGAGCGGTTGGTCACCTCGAGGTCGGGTCCGCGCGGCACCACGAGCGGCCGCACGTGGAGGGAGTGCGGCGCGACGAACGTCAGCACCATCGCGTCGAGGCCCCAGACGAGCACGGGACCGCCGTTCGAGAGGTTGTACGCGGTCGAGCCCGGCGGCGTCGCGCACACGAGCCCGTCGCAGCGCTGCGCGCCGAGATCCTCGCCACCAATCGCGTAGCCCAGCTCGATGATCCGGCCGAGCGTCGCGCTCGTGATCACGGCGTCGTTGACGGCGACATGCCTCCGCCCGCCGACCTCGACCTCGATCGTGGCGAGCTCCACCGTGCGGTAGTCGCCGTCGAGCACGCGCCGCACGCCGGCCTCGAGGTCGGCGCCGGACATCGCGGTCAGGAAGCCGACCCGGCCGAAGTTGACCCCGAGCACCGGCACGCCCGTGCCGAGGAACCGGGTGAGCGCGCGCAGCATCGTCCCGTCGCCGCCGAGCGCGATCGCCAGATCCGGATTCCGGCCGTTCGCGGACTCGACGCCGTGCTTGTGCGCCTCGTCCGCGTCGAGGAGCAGCGTCACCCCCTTCTCGTCGGCGACGCGCTGCAACCGGGCGATCCCGTCGACGACGACCTCCGGACGGCCGTGGGTGACGACCGCGACAGCCTCAACCGACGGCATCGGCGACCCATCGGTCGAAGCTGGCCGGGACGCTGGCGTCGTCCCGCTGGACGAGGTGGAGGACGTACTCATGGTTGCCCTTGGGGCCGGGGAGGCCGGAGTCTACGACGCCGAGCGGCGCGCCACCAACGGCGGCGAGCGCCTCGGCGACCTCGCGGACGACCCGCCGGCGGACGGCGGCGTCGCGCACGACGCCCTTCGGCGCCTCGGCCCGGCCTGCTTCGAACTGCGGCTTCACGAGCACGAGAGCCTGCCAGCCCGGCGCGGCCAGCCGGAGCGCGGGCGGCAGCGCAAGCTTCACCGAGATGAACGAGACGTCGCACGTCACGAGCTGCGGCGCGAACGGCAACTCCTCGAGGGACCGCGCGTTCACCCGCTCGAGCACCGTCACGCGCGGATCGGCCCGCAGCTTGCCGTGCAGCTGGCCGTAGCCCACGTCCAGCGCGATCACCCGTGCGGCGCCGCGCTGCAGGAGGACGTCCGTGAACCCGCCGGTCGAGGCGCCCACGTCGAGGCAGTCGAGCGCGGCCGGGTCGACCGCGAACGCGTCGAGGGCGTTCGCCAGCTTGTGGCCGGCGCGCGAGACGTACGGCGGCGGCGCCTCGACCTCCAGCGGCGCCGCCTCGTCGACCTGCTCGCCGGGCTTGGCGTGGCCCGGGACGCGCCCCGCCATGACGAGCGCCTGCGCCTGGGAGCGCGTCTCCGCGAGCCCCCGCTCCACGAGCAGCACGTCGAGCCGCTTCTTCATCCGCAGAACGGTACGCTCGGAGGCATGCCACTCGTCTCGATGCGCCAGCTCCTCGACGAGGCCGCCGCGGGCGGCTACGGGGTGGGCGCCTTCAACGTGAACAACATGGAGCAGATCCAGGCGGTCTTCGAGGCCGCCCAGGAGACGCGCTCCCCGGTGATCGTGCAGGCCTCCCGCGGCGCCCGCTCGTACACGAACGACCGCTTCCTGATCCACCTGATGACGGCCGCCGTCGAGCTCTACCCCGACGTGCCCGTCTCCCTGCACCAGGACCACGGCAACTCGCCCGAGACGTGCCTCTCGGCGATCGAGCAGGGCTTCACGAGCGTGATGATGGACGGCTCGCTCATGGAGGACGGCAAGACGCCGTCGGACTTCGAGTACAACGTCGCGGTCACCCGCGAGGTCGTGGAGAAGGCCCACGCCAAGGGGGTCACCGTCGAGGGCGAGCTCGGCACGCTCGGCGGCATCGAGGACGGCGTCGGCTCGGGCGAGGTGCACCTCACCGATCCCGACCAGGCCGTCGAGTTCGTCGAGCGCACCGGCATCGACGCGCTCGCGGTCGCCATCGGCACGAGCCACGGCGCCTACAAGTTCACCAAGCCGCCCGACGGCAAGGTGCTCGCCATGCACCTCATCCAGCAGATCCACGAGCGCCTCCCGACGACCCATCTCGTCATGCACGGCTCGTCGTCGGTGCCGCAGGACCTCGTCGAGAAGATCAACCGGTTCGGCGGCAAGATCGCGCCCACCTGGGGCGTGCCGGTCGAGGAGATCCAGCTCGGGATCCGCCACGGCGTGCGCAAGATCAACGTCGACACCGACGCGCGCCTCGCGATGACCTCGGCGATCCGCGAGGTCCTCGTCGAGCACCCCGAGGAGTTCGACCCGCGCAGCTACCTGAAGCCGGCCCGCGAGTCGATGAAGGCCGTCTACAAGCAGCGCATGGAGCAGTTCGGGCAGGCCGGCCACGCCGGCGACTACGAGCCGCTCACGCTCGACCAGATGCGCGAGCGCTACGCCGCCGTGACGGCCTAGCGCCCCGACGCCGCAACCGCCTGGCCCAGACCTTGTGTTGACTCAACACAAGGTCTGGGTCGACGGCTCGCCCCGGGACTGCGCTCCGCGCGGGCCGCGTCAGACCGTGCGGGAGGCGAGGCCGTCGACGATGCCGGCGAGGACGTCCGTGTCGCCGTCGATCTCCGCGAGGCGGGCGTGGGCGCGCTCCGCGGCCTCGTCGGCCAGGCGGCGGGCGCCGTCGGCGCCGACGTCGAGGACGTAGCCGTCGCCGTCGAGGATGTCGTCGACCACCTGGAAGAGCATCCCGAGCTCGCCCGCGAACGCGCGCCAGGGCGGCTGGTCGTCGGGCGGCATCTCCATCGCGGCCAGCGCGCAGCCGATCGACGTCGAGAACAGCGCGCCCGTCTTCAGGCGGTGGATCTGCTCGCGCGTGCCGTCGCCGTCGAGCTCGCGCCACTGGCCGCCGATCATCCCGAGCGTCGCGCCCGCGAGCTCGCGGGCGACGCCCGACGTGCGGTACGACAGCGCGAGCCGGAACGCCTCGGTCAGCAGGGCGTCGCCCGTGAGGAGCGCCGCCGCCTCGCCGTAGCGCGCCCAGACCGTCGGCTGGCCCCGCCGCTCGGTGTCGTCGTCCATGCACGGCAGGTCGTCGTGCACGAGCGAGAACGAGTGCACGAGCTCGACCGCGGCGGCGGCGGGCAGCAGATCCTCGACGCGGTAGCCGACCGCGTCGCCGGTGGCGAGGCACAGCACCGGGCGCACGCGCTTGCCCCCGAGCGCGTAGGCCATCGGCTCCGCGAGCGACCCGAGCTCCGGCGCGAAGTCGAGCTCGTCGAGGTAGCTCTCGACGAGCGCCCGCAGCCGATCAGGTTGCAGGGGCATCGGGATGCGGGTCGGTGAGCGGTGCGGCGGCCTCGGTCTCGGCGGCGCGCTTCGCGCGCTGGAGCTCGGCCTCGACCTCCTTGGCGAGCTCCGCCAGCTCCTCGAGCACGGCGATCGCCTGCTCCGGCTCCTGCGTCTCGTCGAGCCGGCCGCGGGCAGCCTCGAGCCGCGCCAGCAGGTCTTCCGCCTTGTTCAAGGACTCCTCGGCGGTCATGCCGCCTCCTCTCGTTGGATGCGCCCCAGGATGCCGTTCACCAGTCTCGCCGCCTCGTCGGACGCGTAGCGCTTGGCGAAGGCGACAGCTTCGTTGATCGCGACCTCCGGCGGCACGTCGCCGGCGCCGCGCAGCTCGTGGACGCCCACCCGCAGCGCGCTCCGCTCGACCGCGCCCAGCCGGTCGGCCGTCCAGCCCTCCGACGCGGCGGTGATCCGCTCGTCCAGCTCTCCGGCGTGCGCGGCGACCTCCTGCGCCAGCCCGCGCGCCCACGGGTCGATCTCGCCCGCGTACTGCGAGCCGAGCTCCTGCCCCGAGAGGTCCCACTGGTAGAGCAGGAAGAGCGCCTGGCGCCTGGCCTGACGGCGCGTGAGCGGCATCAGGCCACCGCCGCCGCCCGCAGCGCGTCGAGGGTCGAGGTCGAGTAGGCGCCCGACGAGAACGGCTCGCTCCGAAGCACCTCGACGGCGAGCTCGCGCGTCGTCGGCACGCCCTCGATCGCCGTCTCCTCGAGCGCCCGGATCGCGCGGGCGATCGCGGCGGGCCGGTCGTTGTCCCAGACGACGAGCTTCGCCATCATCGAGTCGTAGAACGGCGGGACGACTGATCCGCTCTCCAGGAACGTGTCGACGCGCACGCCGGGACCCTGCGCCGGCGCGAACAGCGAGATGCGCCCCGGCGACGGCATGAAGTCGCGCTCGGGGTCCTCGGCGTTGAGGCGGATCTCGATGGCGTGGCCGCGCCGCGGCGCGCGCCCGGCGACCGACAGCGGCTCGCCCGCGGCGACGCGGAGCTGCTCGCGGACGATGTCGATGCCGGTGCAGAGCTCCGTCACCGGGTGCTCGACCTGCAGTCTGGCGTTCAGCTCGATGAAGTAGAAGCTGCCGTCCGGGCCGAGCAGGAACTCGAACGTCCCGGCGTTGCGGTAGCCGACGGCGAGGCACGCACGCTCGGCCGCGGCCTCCATCGCCTCGCGCCGCTCCGGGTCGAGGGCGGCCGACGGCGACTCCTCGATCAGCTTCTGGTGCCGTCGCTGGATCGAGCACTCGCGCTCGCCGAGCGTCAGCACGTTGCCGTGGTCGTCGCAGAGCACCTGGATCTCGACGTGGCGGGCCGGCACGAGCGCCTTCTCGACGTAGAGGCGCGGGTCGCCGAACGCCGCCTGCGCCTCCGCGGCTGCGGTCGCGAACGCGTCCTCGAGGTCGCCGGGCTCGTGGACGAGCCGCATGCCCTTCCCGCCGCCGCCGGCGCTCGCCTTCAGCAGCACCGGGTAGCCCATGTCGTCGGCGGCGGCGCGCGCCGCCAGGACGCTGCTCTCGCCCTCCGTGCCGGGAACGGTCGGCACCTGGGCCGCGCGCATCGTCTGCTTCGCCGAGATCTTGTCGCCCATCGTCGCCATGACGCCCGCGGGCGGCCCGACGAAGACGAGGTCGTTGTCGGCGCAGGCCTCCACGAAGGCGGGGTTCTCGGACAGGAAGCCGTAGCCCGGATGCACCGCCTCGCAGCCCGTCGTGACCGCGGCGGCGATGACGCTGTCCATGCGCAGGTAGCTCTCCGACGCCGGCGGCGGCCCGATCCGCACCGCGTGGTCGGCCATGCGCACGTGGAGCGCGTCCTGGTCGGCCGTCGAGTAGATCGCGACCGCCTCGACGTCGAGCTCGTGCAGGGCGCGGATCACCCGGACGGCGATCTCGCCGCGGTTCGCGACCAGGACGCGGCTGAACATGCCCGGCAGACTAGACCGCGTCGAGCGGCCGGCCGCCGACGGGCTCCAGCTCGAACAGCAGCTGCCCGTACTCGACCGGCTGCGCGTTGTCGACGTGCACGCGGCGCACGATCGCCTCGATCTCGGCCTTGACCTCGTTCATCAGCTTCATCGCCTCGAGGATGCACAGGGTCTGGCCGGGCGCGACCGCGTCGCCCTCCTCGACGAACGGGGCCGACCCCGGCGCGGGCGCGCGGTAGAAGGTGCCGACCATCGGGCTCTCGATGCGGACGAGGGAGCTGTCGCGCGGCGCCACCGGGCCCTGCGACGGATCGCCCAGCTCGAGCGCGGGAGCGGCGACGACCGGTGCGACGACCTGGCCGGGATCGGGCTGGCGGCGGACGCTCACCCGCATCCCGTCCTCCTCGATCGTGATCTCGCCGACGCCCGTCTCCTGGACGATGCGGACGACCTCGCGGATCCGCTCGGCGCGCTGCTGCTCGATCCCCGCAGCCCCGAACGAGTCCTCCCCGCCCGCCCGCTCGCGGATCGAGCGGAGCAGCGGCTCCGCCTCCTCGCCGAAGAGGGCGAGGAGCAGGAGCTCCTCGTCGCTCGCCGCCAGCCCGTGCGCGTCGGCGCGCAGGGCGTCGAGGTCGACCGGCTCCTCCGGCTCCCGCCCGTCCTCGAGCGTCTCGACCGCACGGGCGAGACCCGGGTCGACCGGCCCCGGTGTGCGGCCGAAGCGCCCGCTCACGAGGTCCCGTACCTCGTCGACGACGGTCCCGTAGCGATTGGCCGAGAGCACGTTCAGGAGCGCCTGCGAGCCGACGATCTGCCCGATCGGCGCCGCCAGGGGCGGCGAGCCGATCTCGACACGCACGCGGTCGATCTCGTCGAGCACCTCGGGCAGGCGCTCGGGCACGGCGACGGCACGGAGCTGCGCGTCGGTGGCCGCGACGAGCCCCACGGGGATCTTGTGCTCGGCGGCGCGCACGGCGATCCGGGGAGCGAGCGGCGAGACGGGCTCGTCGCCGATGTGCTCGTCGACCAGGTCGGCCGCCTGCCAGAGCGTCGGCAGGTCGACGCCCGGATCCATGCCGATCCCCGCGAGCGCCTGCGCGGCCGACTCGGCGGACACCCGGTGCAGCGTCAGCGCCACGGGATAGACCGCGGTGGCGATCAGGTCGGCGCCCGCCCGCGCGGCCTCGAGCGCCGCGGCGAGCCCGTTGCCGACCGCTCCCTGCGCGTACAGCCCCACCGGCAGGCCGGAGACGTCGCGCAGCTCGGCGACCAGCTCGCTCGCCCGGTGCGGCTGGAGCAGCGCCGCCGGGTCGTGGAGCAGGATCCGCGCGGCTCCGAGCTCGGGGAGCCGCCGTCCCGCCTCGACCAGCGCATCGTGCTGCCGGCTCCCGTAGAGGAGGCCGGCGTCGAACTCCTTGCCCGCGTCGACGATCGCCGAGGCGGCCTCGCGCAGGTTGTCGACGTCGTTCAGCGGGTCGTGCAGGCGGAA
>DASZWI010000030.1:0-3081 GCA_035546715.1 Gaiellaceae bacterium
CCCGCGTCCGCGGGCACGCGCTTGGCCCCCAGGAGCACCCTCAGAGCGGGGCCGTAGCGAAGCGGATGCCGTAGCGCGTTCACCATGGTTGCGCCACGCGCCGCAGGACACGTGTAAGGCCAGCTTACGCCGACCGTCGGCCGGAGCGCCCTGGACGAAGGTCAGGCGCGCTGGATGTACCGCTTCTCGCGCGGGTCGACCTTGATCTTGTCGCCCACGTTCACGAACAGCGGCACCTGCACGACGGCGCCCGTCTCGAGCGTCGCCGGCTTCGTCACGTTGGAGACGGTGTCGCCCTTGATGCCCGGCTCGGTGTCCGTCACCTCGAGGATCACCGACGCGGGCAGCTCGACGCCCGACGGATTGCCGCCCACGAACATCACCTGGACGCTCGACGACGGCTGCATGAACGGCAGCTCGTCCTCGAGGTCCGCGTGCGGGATCGAGAGCTGCTCGAACGTGCCCTCGTCCATGAACACGACCTCGTCGCCCGAGTCGTAGAGGTACTGCATGTTCTTCTGCTCGGTGCGCACGCGCGGGAACTTCTCGCCGGCGCGGAAGGTCTTGTCGACGACCGAGCCGCTGCCGAGCGACTTGAGCTTCGTGCGCACGAACGCGCCGCCCTTGCCCGGCTTCACGTGCTGGAACTCGACGATCCGCCACGTCTGGCCCTCGAGCTCGATGTGCATGCCGTTGCGGAACTGGTTGGTGGAGACGACCTCGGCCATCGGCGCGCCAGTCTAGCCGGGTGCCGCCACGAGACGGCGCCCCTACGAGACGGTGATGAGCCGCTTCGGGAAGCTCGTCAGCACCTCGACGCCGTCCTCGCGGACGACGGCGAGGTCCTCGATCCGCACGCCGCCGACGCCCTCGAGGTAGATGCCGGGCTCGATCGTCACGACCTGGCCGGCGGCGAGCGTGTGCGTGGACGTCTGCGACAGCGTCGGCGCCTCGTGCACCTCGAGGCCGACCCCGTGCCCCAGGCCGTGGCCGAAGTTCGCGCCGTAGCCGGCCGCCTCGATCGGGTCGCGGGCGAGCGCGTCCGCCTCGACGCCGGTCAGCCCGGCGCGGATGCCGGCGACGGCCGCCTCCTGGGCCGCCAGGCACAGGTCGTAGATCTCCCGCAGCCGCGCGGGCAGCGGGCCGGTGGCGACGGTGCGCGTGCAGTCCGAGCAGTAGCCGCCGGCGCGGGCGCCGAAGTCGACGGTGACCAGCGTCCGCGGCTCGATCAGCTTGTCGGTCGGCCGGGCGTGCGGGCGGGCGCCGTTCGGGCCCGACGCGACGATCGTCTCGAACGAGACGCCGTCGGCGCCGTGCGCGTGCAGCAGCTCGAAGAAGCGCCACGCGAGCTCGCGCTCGCTCCGCCCCACCCACGTCTCCGCCGTCAGGGCCTCGAACGCCCGGTCGGCGATCCGCGCCGTGCGCGCGATGGCGGCGAGCTCGTCGGCGTCCTTCACCGCGCGCAGCGCCTCGACGACGCCCGTCGTGGGCGTCAGCTCGAGGCCGCCCTCGCCGAGCTGCTGCCATTGCGTGTAGGTCAGGGCGTCCGCCTCGACCGCGATCCGGCCGGTGAGCCGCGACGCGAGGTACTGGATCACCGAGCGCTGCGCCTGCTCGACGGTCACCCCGTCCACGGCCCGCGCCGCCTCGATGTAGCGGAAGTCGGTGTAGAGCGTCGCCCCGCCGCCCGGCTCGACGAGCACCGCGGCGTTCGAGCTCGCGAACCCCGTCAGGTAGCGGACGTTCGTCAGGTCGGTGACCAGGAACGGCTCGTCGATCGCGGCCGCGAGCGCCTCGAGACGCGCCGTCACCCGTCCTCCTTCCCGGCGAGGAACAGGAGCGCCTCGCGATAGCCCTCCGGGCCCTTGCCGATCACGCGGCGGGCCACGATGTCCTCGATCACGCTGTGGCGACGCCACTCCTCCCGCTCGAGGATGTTCGACAGGTGCACCTCGACGATCGGCACCTGGAGCACGTCGAGGGCGTCGTGGATCGCCCAGCTGTAGTGGCTCCACGCGCCAGGGTTGACGATCACGCCGTCGGCGTCGTCGTAGGCCATGTGGATCCACTCGACGAACTCCCCCTCGCTGTTCGTCTGGCGGCAGCGCGCCGTGATGTCGAGCGCGTGCGCCCACGCGTAGATCTGGCTCTCGAGCTCGTTGAGGCTCAGCCCGCCGTAGAGCGTCGGGTCGCGGCGCGCGAGCTGGTCGAGATTGACGCCGTTGAGGACGGTGATCTGCATCAGCCGGCGATGAGCGTATCCAGCGCCGCCCGCACCTCGTCCGCGGGACGCGCCTCCACGCGCGGGCCGTCGTCGCCCAGCAGGACGAGGTTGATCGCCCCCGCGGCCCGCTTCTTGTCGCGCAGCAGCGCCTGCCACGCCCGCTCCCGGTCGACGCGAACCGGCTGCGGGTCGAGGGCGTCGACGACCGGCGCGGGGTCGCGGCCCGAGAGCCGCAGCGCCGCGAGGAGCCCGATCGCCACCGCCTCGCCGTGGGGCAGGTCGAAGTCGGCCGCCGCCTCCAGCGCGTGCGCGAACGTGTGGCCGAGGTTGAGCCAGTTGCGCGGGCCGCGGTCGTGCGGGTCGCGCAGGCACAGGGCCGCCTTGTAGGCGGCCGCCCCGCGCACGTCGACGGGCCGGCCGGCGAGCAGCTCCGTCTTCAGCCGCTCCGCCTCGCCCTGCCGCCGCTCGCGCTCGGGCAGCGTCTCGACGAGGCTCGGGTCGACGACGACCCGGGCCGGCCAGTGGAAGGCGCCGACGAGGTTCTTCCCGGCCGGGAGGTCGATCGCGGTCTTCCCGCCGATGGCGGCGTCGACCTGACCGACGATCGTCGTCGGCACCGGAACCCACGCGACCCCACGCAGATAGGCCGAGGCGGCAAACCCGGCCGCGTCGGTCGCCGCACCCCCGCCGAGCGCGACGATCGTGCCGCCGCGGTCGAGGCGGAGCTCGCCCCAGAGGCGCTCCACCACCGCGAGCTGCTTCGCCGCCTCGCCTGCGGGCAGCTCGTGCGTCGAGGCGAGCCGGTCGCCGAGCGCCTCCTGCGCGCGAGGGCCGTGGATGCCCATCACCGTCGAGTC
>DASZWI010000031.1:0-19261 GCA_035546715.1 Gaiellaceae bacterium
ACGCGGTCGGCGACCGAGGCCATCTCGAGCGTCGAGCCCGTCACGTCGCGCAGCAGCTCGTCGGCGGTCGGGCCCTGCCCGAGCGCCCACAGCTCGCGCAGCAGGTCGCCCGCCTCGCGCCGCGCGAACCACTCGTTCCCGAACTCGCTCCGCAGGAAGTCGCGCAGCTGCGCCTCGAACGCCCACGAGCGCAGGTAGCTGATCACGTAGTAGCCGCCGTCGATGTCGTCGAGGTAGCTCTCCGGGTGCACCGGCAGCTTGAGCGCGTCGCCGAGCAGCTCGGCGTAGCGCGGCCGCATCGACGCGACGTCGTCCGTCTGGAAGAACTCGATCTCGTAGAGCAGCTTCGCCGAGTACCGGCGCGCGAAGAAGAGGGAGGTGACCGCGCCGCCCTGGGCGAGGTCGCCCGGCCGCGGCACGTCGAGCCGCCGGTTGAGCCACGCCGGCTCGGTGACGAGGTTCTCGAAGAGCGCCGCCCAGCCCTCGGTGATCCCGCTGTCGCCCATGCGGCGCGCCTCGACCGGCAGGTCGGCGTCGACGTGCGCGTAGTGCTCCGCGTGGCCGGCCTCGTGGAAGAGCGCCTCCCAGTCGTCCTTGCCGCCCGTCGGCTGGATGACCAGCATGACCTTGCCGGGCACCTCGACCGGGGCGCAGAATGCGCGCGGCGACTTGTTCGGGCGCTGCTCGATGTCGAGGTGGACGTTTGCCTGCGCGCGCAGATCGATGCCGAGGTCGCTCAGCGTCGACTCGAGCGCCGGCAGCATGCGGTCCGGGGGATAGAGCTGGTCGAGCTGGGGCGCGCGGAAGAGTCGCGCCATGTCCCACGGGCGAACCTCGTCGAGCCCGAGGCCGAGCCGCGCGCGCATGAGCCGGTCGCCCTCGCGCTCCCACAGCCGCTCGGTCTCGTCGAGCAGCGCACGGCACTCGTCCGCCAGCTCGTCGAGCCGGTAGCCGAAGCGCTTGTAGAGCTCGTACAGGTTCGGGGCGCCCAGCTGGGCGGCAGCCTGGCGGTCGATCTCCGCCGCCTCGAGCTGGATGGGGTTGATGTGCTCGTCGAGCAGCCGGATCCGCGCCTCCTCGAGGCGCTGCCGCGTGTCGCGGTCGGCCTCGTTCGCCATGACGACCCGGAGCATCCGGTAGGGGATCGTCTCGCCGTCGACGGTCGCCTCGAGCCCGGACTCGGCGGCGGCGATCTTCTCGGCGTGCTCGCGCGTGAGCCCGCCGAGGAAGCCCTCGCAGGCGAAGCGCCAGAGCTCGGTCGGGCCGCCCTCGAGCCGCTTCGCGGTGTCGAGCTCGGTCAGCTCCGCGTACCGCTCGTAGATCGGCTCGAGCTCGAGCGTCTCCTTGTGCCCGGCGAAATGGAGGTAGTACTCCTCGTCGAGCTCGGCGACGAACCGGTCGGCCTGGTCGCGGACGGCGTCGATCTCGCGGATGCTCGGCGGGACGGTTGACACGACGCCTAGGATACGGCCCCGTGCGTGAGCTCACCCTGAAGACCGACCGGCGGACGCAGCTGATCGAGATCACCGACCAGGTCCGCGAGGCGGTCGGCGAGGGCGCCGGGGCGGCGGCGCTCGTCTACGTGCCGCACACGACGGCGGGGATCGCGATCAACGAGCGGATCGACCCGGAGCTCGTCGACGACCTCGAGCGCGCGTTCGGCCGCGTGGTCGGCGACGACTGGGACTGGAAGCACGAGGACGAGGACGGTCCGAACGCCCCGTCGCACGCCCGCGCGTCGCTCGCGTCGTCGCCGCAGGTGCTGATCCCGCTCCGCGAGGGGGCCCTCGCGCTCGGCACCTACCAGGGCGTCTTCTTCTGCGAGTTCGACGGTCCGCGCGACCGCAAGGTCTACGTCACCGTCCTGCAGTAGCCCGTTCCGCTAGACGTGGGCGCACTCGTAGGGATGATCACGGTCTGATGCGCCGAGCCGTCCTCGCCGCCGTGGGACTCGCCGCGCTCGCTCTGGGCGCGACGGCGGTGGCCGCGCCGATCCTCGGCTTGACCGGCTCGGCCGATCGCTTCAAGTCGCAGGTGGGCCAGGACACCGTCGTGCGGCAGGCGTTCCTCGGCTGGGGGCAGGGACAGTCGTACGGCTCCCCGTTCGGCGTCCTCCTGCAGTCGCTCGGGCCCGTGCCGATGCTGCACCTGAGCACGCAGGGGCGGGGCGGCAAGACCGCGGCGGTGACGCCCGGGTCGATTGCCACCGGCGCGGGCGACGGCTACCTGGCCGCCCTGAACGCCGCGATCTCCCGCTGGGGCAAGGCGATCTACGTCCGGCCGATGGCCGAGATGAACAACAGCGGCAACCCGTGGTCGGGCTTCCTGTCGAGCGGCGCGTCGCGCGGCAGCGCCTACACGCCCGCGCAGTACCGGCGTGCGTTCGCCCGCATCGCGGTGCTGCTGCACGGCGGAACGCCCGCCCAGGTGGCCGCGCGGCTGCGGGAGCTCGGCGAGCCGCCGTACCGCGGGCCCGCGCTGGCCGAGAACGCCTTCCCGCGGTTGCGCGTCGTGTGGAGCCCGCTCGCGGGCGGAAGCCCGCGCAGCGCCTCGAACGACCCGACCGAGTACTACCCGGGGAACGCCTACGTCGACGTCGTCGGAGGCGACATCTACAAGGAGGCGGGCAGCGCGCCGCCGTGGAACGCGCTCGACGCGCTCCGGGTCTTCGCGGGCGCGCACGGCAAGCCGTTCGCGGTGCCGGAGTGGGGGCTCTTCGGCGTCGACGACGGCCGGTTCGTGACCGACATGTGCACCTTCCTGAAGCGCAACGCGGTCGAGACGGAGGAGTTCTACGAGAGCAAGCCGGGCTCGATCTTCGACCTGGCCTCGAAGCCGGCGAGCCGCAAGGCGTACGCCGACTGCATCGTCCCGCTGGCCGGGGAGCTCCCGAGCTGGGCGACCGGCGGTCCCGGCACGGCGACGAAGGTCGCCCTGTCGCTGACGCCGGACCCGGACGCCGGCGACGCGCCGCTGGCGACGACGTTCGCGGTCGCGGCCCGGCTGAGCGTCCCGATCGTCCACTGGCAGATCCTGTTCGGCGACGGCAAGACGGCGGGCGGGGCGGGCCCGCCGCCCACGACGGTCGCGCATCGCTACGCGGCCGGCGGGACGTACACGGCGCTGCTGGCGGTGTTCCCGGCGGCACCGTACGACCTCGCGACCGCGACCTTCCTCGCGACCGCGACGGTCGCCGTGTCCGCCGGCGACCCGGTCGCCTCGGTCGCGCCGTCGGTCTCCTCGGGGCGCGCGCCGCTGAAGGTCTCGTTCCGACTCCGGGTCGCCCCCACCCTGCACGTCAACGGCTGGAGGCTCGTCTTCGGCGACGGCCTCGAGACCGTTCGCACGGGCGCCCCGCCGAGCTTCGCCGGTCACACGTTCACGAAGCCAGGGTCCTACACCGTCCTGCTGCTGCTCGAGACGGCGCGGGGCGAGCTCGCGGCCGTCGCGCCCGTCGCCGTCCACTGAGCCTCCGAGCGGCTCGCCCGGCCGGGCGTGTCAGCCTGTGGAGCGTTCGTCACACTTCCGTGACCCTGGTCTGACCACGAAATCGCCCCTCGCGGACGTGTCCGCGGCGGCCGACGAAACGTCGATGTGCAGGGGCTTTCGTGTCCGTGGATTGTCCGTCACACTTCTGTGACGCTGGTCTGACCACGGGTTTGGCCCTCGCGGACGCGTCTGCGAAGGGCCGGGTTGTGGAGAGCGGCGGCGTCTAGGAGACGCGGCGTTTCGGGGCGCGCCAGTCCCAGCGGAGGGCGGCGACCCGGAGCGCCGTCGCGAGCAGCGCCGCCGCCACCTCGACCGCCGGGGAGCGGGAGCCGAAGGCGACGATCGCCGCCGCGACCGCCGCCGGCGTGGCGTAGACCTCGCTGTGCAGGATCTGCGGCGAGTCGCCCGCCAGCACGTCGCGGAGGATGCCGCCGCCGACCGCTGCGATCGTGCCGATCACCGTCGCGCCGAGCGCGGACACGCCGTGGGCGTGCGCCTTCGCGGCGCCCGCGACCGCGAAGAGCCCGAGGCCGGCCGCGTCCGCGAGGAGCACGGCCCGCCAGGCGCGCCCGACCTGTTGCGGGACGGCGAAGCCGACCAGCCCGGCGGCCGCGGCGACCGTGACCCACTCCCAGTGGGCGACCGCCACGGGCGGCGTCGCGCCGATCAGCACGTCGCGGACGATCCCGCCGCCGAGCCCGGCCGCGATCGCCAGCACGACGACGCCGAACACGTCCATCCGCTTGCGGACGGCGAGCAGCGCGCCGGAGAGTCCGAAGACGAACGTGCCGAGCAGGTCGAAGGCGTGCAGCACGGGGTCGGGCGCTAGCCTGGCGCAGATGCCGGCGCCCGTCCAGCGAGACCAGGAGCTCGAGCTCACCGTCGACTCCCTCGCCTTCGGCGGAAACGGCGTCGCGCGCCTGCCCCTCGAGGACGGTCGCAACTTCGTCGTGTTCGTGCGCGCCGGCCTGCCCGGCGACACCGTGCGCGCCCGCGTCACCAAAGTGCAGCGCCGCCACGCCGAGGCGATCGCGACCGCGGTGCTCGAGCCCGGCCCCGTCCGCGTCGACGCGCCGTGCGTCCACTACCCGGCCTGCGGCGGCTGCCGCTTCCAGGACCTCGCCTACGACGCGCAGGTCGAGGCGAAGGAGCAATGGGTGCGCGACTCGCTGCAGCGGATCGCCGGTCTCGCCGAGCCGCCGCTCGAGCCGATCGTCCCGTCGGCCTCCACGTTCCACTACCGCAACAAGATGGAGTACTCGTTCACGCAGACGCCCGAGGGGCCCGCGCTCGGCCTCCACAAGGCCGGCCGCTGGGACGAGGTGCTCCCGATCGAGCAGTGCTGGCTCACGACCGACGTCGGGAACCGGATCCGCAACCGCATGACGGACTGGGCGCGCGAGGAGCGCCTCGTCGCCTACGACCAGGCGACGAACGAGGGCTACCTGCGGCACCTCGTCGTCCGGGAGGGCCGCGGCACCGGGCAGGCGCTCGTCCAGCTCGTCACCGCCCGCGGCGAGCGGTTCGACCGCGAGCGCCTGATCGAGGTGCTGCGCGAGATCCCCGAGGTGCGCTCGATCCACTGGTCGGTCAACCGGGGCGTCGCCGAGGTGACCAACCTGCCGACCGAGCTGCTCTGGGGCGAGGACGCAATCGAGGAGGAGATCGGCGGGCTGCGCTTCCGCGTCCGGCCGAACGCCTTCCTGCAGACGAACACCGAGATGGCCGAGCAGCTCTACGCGATCGCCCGCGAGTACGCGGCGCTCTCGGGTGGCGAGACCGTCTACGACCTCTACTGCGGCATCGGCACGATCGGCCTCTCGATGGCCGCGCAGGCGCTGACCGTGTGGGGGATCGAGATCAGCGAGGAGTCCGTCGCCTGCGCGATCGAGAACCTGGAGCTGAACTCGATCGGCAACGCCGCCTTCTTCGCCGGGAACGTCGGCGAGGTGCTGCGCGAGCTGCGCGACCGCGCCGGCGACCCGGACGTGGTCGTCGTCGACCCGCCGCGCGCCGGCCTCGCCGGCAAGGCGCTGAAGCGGCTGGGCGAGATCGGCGCGCCGCGCGTGGTCTACGTCTCCTGCAACCCGACCACGCTCGCGGGCGACCTGAAGCGCCTGTCCGAGGTGTGGGGCTACCGGCTCGTGAAGGCGCGCCCCGTCGACATGTTCCCGCACACGCCGCACGTCGAGTGCGTCGCGCTGCTGGAGCGCGACCCGGACTTCGTGCCGGCCGCGTAGCCCGCGTACCGGGTACGAGCGTCGGGTCCTCGGTAGGCTCGGACGGTGACCACCTGGGTGTGCAAGGCGTGCGGGACGCAGTACCCGCCGAGCGACGAGCCGCCCGGGGCCTGCCCGATCTGCGAGGACCCGCGCCAGTACGTCCCGCACGACGAGGGGCAGGTCTGGCTCACCTGGGACGACGTCCGCTCGGCGCACCGCGCCGAGATCCGCGAGGACGCCGGGATCCTCGGCTTCGGCTGCGAGCCGAGCTTCGCGATCGGCCAGCGCGCCCTGTTCGTCCCCAGCGACGCCGGCAACGTGCTCTGGGACTGCATCACCCTGCTCGACGACGAGATCCGCCGCCGGATCGAGGCGGAGGGCGGCCTCCAGGCGATCGCGATCTCGCACCCCCACTACTACTCCGCGATGGTCGAGTGGGCGCACGCCTTCGCCTGCCCGATCTACCTGCACGAGTCCGAGCGCAAGTGGGTGATGCGGCCCGACCCGTCCGTCCGCTTCTGGGAGGGCGAGACGCACCGGCTCGGCGGCGGGCTGACGCTCGTCCGCTGCGGCGGTCACTACGCGGGCGGGCAGGTGCTCCACTGGGCCGACCGCCGCGCGCTCCTGAGCGGCGACATCGTGCAGGTGATCCCGGACCGCCGCTACGTCTCCTTCATGTACTCGTACCCCAACCTGATCCCGCTGCCGCCCTCGGTCGTGCGGCGGATCGGCGTCGCGCTCGAGCCCTTCGACTTCGAGACGATCTACGGCGCCTGGTGGGGGAGGGTCGTGCCGAGCGACGGCTCAGGCGTCGTGCGCCGGTCGGTCGACCGCTACCTGCGGGCGGTCACCGAGCCCGGGCTCCCCTCGTAGCCGCCGCCACAGCAGGTCGGCGTTCGGGACGAGGAAGCCGAGGGCGACCGCCGGCAGCGCCGGGAGGCCGTCGAGGTCGAGCCACACCGTGAACGCGATCGTCCCGGCGAGGAGGGCGACCATCGCGGCCCACGTCCAGTAGACGCGCAGGCCGAAGCGCGCCGCGGCCGCGAGGAATAGCGCGAAGAACAGGAGATCGGGCACGCCGAGGTTGGCCGCCGCCTGGAAGGGCGCCAGGCCGTCGATCTGCGCCAGCCCGTGCTCGCTCAGCGGCTCGCCGCGCCCGATCGCGTCGGCCGCGACCGTGAGTCCGTACGGGACGACGCGGCCGGTCAGCGGGAACGCGAACGAGAGCACGTTGAAGACGTCGACGTGGTGGGAGACGATCGACTTCGTCGGCCCGCGCCAGACCGAGTAGGCGTCGATCCACGGGATGATGCAGGCGACGAGGACGGTCCAGCCGACCGTCTCGAAGTAGCCGAGGAACCACCAGCCGATCGCGACCGTCGCCGCCAGACGGGCGAAGTTGGCCCAGACGTCCGCGTCCGCCACGGTCAGGACGGCCGCGAGCGCCGCCGCGGCGAGACCCACCGGCAGCAGGTGGCGCGAGTCGCGCAGCCGCAGCGCGCAGAGCTCGAGCCCGAACACGGCGGGCATGAGGACGGCCCCGAGCCAGAGGACGTTCCACCACTCGCTCGTCACCCAGAGGTGCGTCGAGATCTCGTAGTACACGACGAGGAGCACGAACAGCGTGCCGCCGATCGCCGCACGGGGGCTCAGTACGGAGGGTGTGCCTCCCACCAGGAGCCGACGGACTTGAAGGCGTTCCAGAATGCGGTCTTCGCGGGTTGCTCGTCGAGGGAGAGATCGATGTCGGGGACCGTGAGGGCCTCGATCGTCGGCGTGAAGCGCTGAAGCTCGCCCACCTTAGCCTCGACCGGCTCGGAGAGGGGAAAATGCAGGTCGTTCAGGAACTCGAGCGCGTCGTCGCCCATCGCCACGACGAGCCGCGGCTGGACGATGCGCAGCTCCCGCGCCAGCCAGTCGCGCGCGACCGAGACGTCGCAGCCGGCGAACTTGACGCAGTTCGTGCCGTAGACCTCGAGGGCGTCGATGCTCAGCCGCTGGAGCGACTTGATCAGCGCCGCGCCGGCGCGCCCGTGGAACGCCACGCCTTCCTGCAGCTCCTGCGCCTGCGGGCCGTACTTCAAGAGGAAGATCGACGCGAGCGGATGTCCCGTCGGCAGCGCCGTCGGCGCCCCGTCGGCGGCGTGGGCGATGTCGTGCGACAGGCGATTGACCTCGTCGATCGCCTTCCGCAGGTAACGCTCGTAGATCTCGTCTGTCGTCACGGCGGTAGCCACGAGGCAGAGGGTCCTTTCGGCGCTAGCGGACCCTCTCCTTGACCTGCGCGACCCACTTGAGCGACTGGAGATAGGCCAGGCTCTTGGGCCGTCGCAGGACCTCTGCGCTGCGCAGGGAGATGAGGAACTCCTCGGGCCCGTCGAACGCCCGCATGCGCAGCGCACCCGTCCCGACGCCCTGGAGGACGTGCGCGTCGGAGCCCGCGCCCATGGTCAGGTTGTACTTCCGGGCGAAGCGCAACGCCTCGTCGTTGAACGCCTCGAAGAGGAGGCGCGCGTTGTACACCTCGAGCACGTCGATGTCCGCGAGGTGGCGGTGCAGGGTGCGCGGATCGGGGATCGCGTGCAGCCGGTCGAACGGGTGCGGGACGTAGACGAGGCCGCCCTGCTCGCGGATCGCGGCGATCGTGTCGCCGAAGCTCATGCCGCGCGGGATCTCGTCCTCGAGGAACAGGCCGATCACCTCGCCCTGCGTGTCGGTCTTCACCTCCTCGCCCGGGATGACGACCAGGTCGCGGCCGCGCGCGTAATCCGCCGCCTCGAGCGCGCCGCCGAAGGCGTTGTGGTCGGTGACCGCGATGGCGCCCAGCCCCTCGGCCTCGGCGTGGTCGACAAGCTCCTCGGCCCCGATCGAGCAGTCGTGCGACCAGGACGTGTGCATGTGCAGGTCGGCGACGATCCACGGCCGCCGATCGGCAAGCGGGTCGGCGAGTGGACGCTTGCGGCGGCGCCGCTTGGCGAGGCTGCCGTAGAGGGCGTCCAGCTCCGCGGCGACGGACGAGAAGTCCTGCCGCTCCGCCTCTGCGCGACTCGCCGCGCCCTCGCGTGTCCGCAGCTCCTCGTCCTCCGCCCGGCGGGCCGCCGCGGCCGCGGCGAGCTCCGGCGGGGTCCCGACGCCCGCGGGCGCCGCGCTCGCGCAGCCGGCGGCCATCGCCTCGAGCCGGACACGCGCGAGGCCTTCCAGACCCGGCACGAACACCGCCGCGCCGGCGAGGAGCCGGGCGCGCGACGCGCCGTCGCGGGCCGTGCGCACGTGGACGCGGCCGACGAGCGAGCGCGGGATCGCGGGCCGGCCGATCAGCGGCCTCGTCCGCAGGAGGATCGCCTCCCAGCCCTCGAGCTCGTGCAGCTGGTGCACGACGCCGCGCGCGACCGCGCGCTCGTTCGGTCGCAGCTCCACCACGATCGTGCGGCCCTTCGCCGCGGGGGCGAACAGCGCCGTGTCGACGCCCGGCGACAGCACGCGGTAGTCGCCGGGGAACCGCTCCTCCGCCGCCGTGCGGGCGCTCTCGGAGAGCGTGACCAGCGCGTCGACGCGCGCGAGGAGCCGCTCGCGCTGCGAGCGGGCCGGCGGATATCCGAGCCGGGCGGGCGACGAGAACGTCGCCACGGCGAGGCCGGCGGCGTCGCGGAGCGCCAGGTACGACAGCGACGGCAGCCCGGGCTCGAACCCGTGGACGACGTCGTAGCCGCCCTGGGCGAGCGCGAGCGACAGCGCCGCGCGGACGCCGACCGGCACGCCCATCTGCGAGCGCCGCGAGATCGGGACGGCCGGCCCGACCGCGATCACGTCGGCCTGCTCGCGCCGTTCGAGCGCCCGCCGGCCGGCGAGCAGGTCGGCCGCCCGGGTCGACGGGGCGAGCACCGTGACGCCGTGGCCGAGGGCGCGCAGGCCGGCCGCGACACCGGCGACGTGCTCGTTCACGTCGTGCGGCTGCGACCACGCGAACGGCGTCACCAGGCAGATCCGCATGCGTCCCGGAGCGTAGCCGAGGGCCGCGAGCGCCTCGTGCGCGGAAGGCCGCCGCGGTGGCGTCGCCCCGGCGAACGCCGGCACTCGCGTACCTGGTACATCGCCTCGAGCCGACCGCCCTGCGGGACGGCGTCGGGCGATGTACCAGGTACGGGGGTTTCGAGCTGTCGCCTAGAGCTCGGCTGCGACGCGGGCGCCGCGGCGGTTCCGCTCGATGAACTCCTCGACGAGCTCGACCGCGTCGTCGTCCGGGATCTGCCGGGGCGGCGACTTCATCAGGTACGAGCTCGGGCCCTCGAGCGAGCCGGCGATGCCGTTGTTCAGGGCCAGCTTCGCCAGCCGGACGGCGTCGATGACGATGCCGGCCGAGTTCGGCGAGTCCCACACCTCGAGCTTCAGCTCGACGTTCAGCGGCACGTCGCCGAAGCTCGAGCCCTCGAGGCGGATGTACGCCCACTTGCGATCGGTCAGCCAGGGCACGTAGTCCGACGGGCCGACGTGGACGTTCTTGGCGCCCAGGTCGTAGTCGAGCATGGACGTGACGGCGTTCGTCTTCGAGATCTTCTTCGACTCGAGGCGGTCGCGCTCGAGCATGTTGAGGAAGTCCGAGTTGCCGCCGACGTTCAGCTGCATCGTCTTGTCGAGGTGCACGCCGCGCTCGCGGAAGAGCGTCGTCAGGACGCGGTGCGTGATCGTCGCGCCGACCTGCGACTTGATGTCGTCGCCGATGATCGGCACGCCCGCGTCGCGGAAGCGCTTGTTCCAGTAGTCCTCGCGCGCGATGAAGACCGGCATGCAGTTCACCATCGCGCAGCCCGCCTCGAGGATCTGCTCGGCGTACCACTTGGTCGCCATCTCCGAGCCGACCGGCAGGTAGTTGACGACGACGTCGACCTCGCGGTCGCGCAGGATGCCGACGATGTCGTCGGTCGAGCCCGGTGCCTTCTCGACGATCTCCGAGAGGTACTTGCCGAGGCCGTCGTGGGTCATGCCGCGCGAGACGGTGACGCCGGTGCGGCCGACCTCGGCGAACTTGATCGTGTCGTTGGGGTGCGCCCAGATCGCCTCGGCGAGGTCGACCCCGACCTTCCCCTTGACGACGTCGAACGCGGCGACGACCTCGACGTCGCGGATGTGGTAGCCGCCGAGGTCGACGTGCATGAGGCCCGGGACGAACTGGTCCGGGGCGGCGTCGCGGTAGTAGGTCAGCCCCTGCATGAACGAGTTCGCGCAGTTGCCGACGCCGACGAGCGCGACGCGGACCTTCTCGGTCTGCCGTGTGCGGCCGGTGTCGTTCACAGTGTCTGTTCCTCCCGGTGACGAAGTTGCGTGCGGACGTGCAGGACGCGCTGGCCGACCGTGACCCAGGCCGTGCAGGCGAGGAGCACGAGCGCCCAGGGCAGGACGCCCCACGGTGCGAGGACGAGGCCGGCGGTGATCACCACGACGCGCTCGGCGCGCGACCCGATCCCGACGTCCCCGCGCAGGCCGAGTCCCTCGGCCTTCGAGCGCGTGTACGAGACGAGGAACGAGCCGGCCATCGCCGCCATGGCGACGGCGACGAACGTCGGGTGGTGGTGCCGCGCGAGGATCCACGCGACCGCGGTCAGCATGAAGCCCTCGCTGACGCGGTCGGTGGTGGAGTCGAGGAACGCCCCGAACGGCGTCGTCTTGCCGCCGGCCCGGGCCAGTGCCCCGTCGAGGATGTCGAGCAGCGAGCCGAGGACGAACACCACGGCCGCCAGCCAGTAGAAGAGGATCTCGTCGCGGCTCTCGAAGAGCACGACGACGGAGGCGACGGCGCAGAGCAGCACGCCGCTCGTCGTGAGCATGTTCGGCGTCACCCGGGTGCGGGCGAGACCGACCACCGACCGGCTCGCGAGCCCGCGGGCGCCGGTCGTATAGCCCTGCTTGATCGCAGCGGCTCTGGTCACGGGGCCGACCGTAGCACCGCCCTCAGCGGGCTCGGCCGCGCCGGTCGCCGGGCGGTCGGTTACGCCCGACGAGCGGCGAGTGCGCCGCGGACGCGGGTCTTGTAGACGATCGCCATCGCCACGAGCGCCACGACCGTGCCGGCCGCGCAGTCGAGCCAGAAGTGGTTGCCGGTCGCCATCACCGAGAACCAGACCCAGGCGGGCCAGAGGGCCCAGACGGCCTTCGACCACCAGTGGCGGCAGACCGAGAAGAGCACCACGCCGACGATGAGCGCGTCGGCGGCGTGCAGGCTCGGCATCGCGGCGTAGGGGTTGGCGGCGAGCTGGACGAGCCCGTCCCGATGCTGGTCGACGAAGCCGACCCCGAGCAACCGCGGCGGCGCCATCGGCATGAGGACGTAGCCGAGCAGCCCGATCACGTTGGCGAGCAGGATCGAGTTGCGGAAGCCGTAGAAGGCCTCGTGGCGGAACAGGTACGCCCACAGCACCGCCAGCCCGACGACGGTGAACTCGGAGTTCCAGTACGTCCACGAGACGGCGGTCTCGAGCAGGTGCCGCTGGTCGACGAAGCGCTCGAACGTCAGCTCGTAGAGCCGGTGGGTGATCCGGACCTCGAAGTCGACGACGCGGTGGCCGTTGGCGAAGGCCTTCGCCTGGTTCCGATCCGCCCAGCCGCGGGCGATCTGGTACGCGACGAAGAAGCCGAACCAGATGGCGATCTGACGGCCTAGATCCCCCCAACCACGCGGCAAGTACCGCCGCCCAACTGCAGCGACTGCGGACACGACCTACACATTCTAGAGACGAGAGCGGAGGCTGGGGAACTCGAAACCTGCCTGCCGCGCCCCGTCAGCCGCCGATGTAGCTCATCTCGACCTTCGGGAGGTCGTCGCGGGGCGTCGCGCGCGCCCGCAGCTCCGAGTAGCGGTCGGCGCGGGCCGCCCAGACGCCTGCGACGGTCTCGGCGAGCTGCTCGTCGGAGGCGCCGCCGCGTAGGACGGCGCGCAGGTCGGTGCCGCGCACGGCGAAGAGGCAGGTGAAGAGGCGACCCTCCGCGGACAGCCGCGCGCGCGTGCAGTCGCCGCAGAAGGGCTGCGTCACCGAGGCGATGACGCCGACCTCGCCGGCGCCGTCCGCGTAGCGCCAACGCCGGGCGACCTCCCCGCGGTAGCCCGGCTCGACCGGCTCGAGCCCGTACGCCCCGTCGAGCGCCCCGACGATCTCCGCGGCCGGGACGACGTCGTCGAGCCGCCAGCCGTTCGTCGAGCCGACGTCCATGTACTCGATGAACCGCAGCGTGTGCCCGCTGCCGCGGAAGCGCTCGGCCAGCGCGACGATCTCGCCGTCGTTGACGCCGCGCTTCACGACGCAGTTCACCTTCACGGGGAGGCCGGCGGCGGCCGCGGCGTCGATGCCCTCGAGCACCCGCGCGACGGGAAAGTCGACGTCGTTCAGGGCGCGGAAGGTCGCGTCGTCGAGCGAGTCGAGGCTCACGGTGATGCGACGCAGGCCGGCGCGGGCGAGCGCCGCGGCCTTCTGCGGCAGCAGCGCGCCGTTCGTCGTCAGCGTCAGCTCGGCGCCGAGCGGCGCCAGCAGCTCGACCAGGCGCTCCAGGTCGCGGCGCACGAGCGGCTCGCCGCCCGTGATCCGCAGCTTCGTCACGCCGAGCCCGACGAAGGTGCGCGCGACCCGGGCGATCTCCTCGAAGCTGAGCAGCTCGCGCCGGTCGAGGAACGCGTGGTCGCGCCCGTAGACCTCCTTGGGCATGCAGTAGACGCAGCGGAAGTTGCAGCGGTCGGTGACCGAGATGCGCAGGTCGCGGAGAGGACGGCCGAGGGTGTCGCGTGCATCCATGCGGTCCGAACGGTAGCCGGGCTTGGCTGCGTAGGCGAGCGCCGCGACAACCGGCATGGCAACGAGACCACCCGCCTAGGCATCCCCTTTACACGGCCGACCGGCGGCGTAAACTTGACCGGTCCACTATCCGTTGGACCACCACCACCACGGCCACCAGGGGGTGCCCACTTGGCGACGACGATCACCGTCAACGGCAAGTCGCACGCGGTCAAAGCGAGCGAGAACACGCCGTTGCTCTACGTGCTGCACAACGAGCTCGGGCTGCACGGCCCTCGCTTCGGGTGCGGCCTGTCCCAGTGCGGGGCGTGCTCCGTGCTGGCGGACGGCAAGGAGATCCGCTCCTGCGTGACCCCGGTGGCGCTCGTCGCCGGCAAGAAGGTGACGACGCTCGAGGGCCTGCCGGCGCTGTGGGCGGGCCGCAAGGAGCAGTCGGCCGACGCGACGCAGCAGCTGCACCCGGTGCAGCAGGCGTGGATCGACCAGCAGGTCCCCCAGTGCGGCTACTGCCAGAACGGGATGATGATCCAGGCGGTCGACCTGCTGACCAAGAACGACAACCCGACCGACGCGCAGATCAAGAGCGCGATGAACGGGCACCTCTGCCGCTGCGGGACGTACCCGCGCATCCTCAAGGCCGTCAAGCAGGCCGCACAGACCATGCGGAGCGCGTCATGACCGGCCTCCTGAACGAACCGGGCTCGCGCCGCCGCCTCGTCGCGGACGCGGTCGAGCGGGCCATGCCGGCCGTCGAGCCGCTGGCCGACGGCCTCGTGCGGCTCGTGGACGAGAAGGAGATGTCGCGCCTGTCCTTCCTCAAGGCGGGCGGCGCGCTGGTCGTCGGCTTCACGGCGCTCGGCGCCCTCACGAAGGCGGGCAGCGCGAACGCGGCGACGCAGAGCACGCTCGCGCCGGCGGCCAACTCGATCGACTCGTGGATCGCGATCCACGCCGACAACACGGCGACGATCTACCACGGCAAGGTCGAGCTCGGTCAGGGCTCGCCCACCGGCCTGCTGATGATCGCGGCCGAGGAGCTCGACCTGGGCATGGACCAGATCCGCTCGCAGCGCATCGAGACCGGCGTCACGCCCGACCAGGGCTTCACCGCCGGCTCGTCGTCGATCTCGGGCGGCGGGCCGCAGGTGCGGCAGGCGGCCGCCGAGGCGCGCCTGGCGCTGCTCACCATGGCCTCGCAGAGGCTCGGCGTCCCGGTGTCGCAGCTCACCGTCGACAGGGGCGTCGTCTCGGGCGGTGGCAAGACCGTCACCTACGGCGAGCTGCTCGGCGACCAGCGGTTCAACGCCAAGTTCACCGGCAAGGCGCCGCTGAAGCCGATCGACCAGTACAAGCTCGTCGGCACGCGCGTCCAGCGGGTCGAGATCCCGGCGAAGGTCACCGGCACGTACACGTACGTGCACAACGTGCGGGTGCCGGGGATGCTGCACGGCCGCATCGTCAGGCCGCAGGGCCAGGGCGAGTACGGCAAGCCGATCGTCCCCCTCTCGGTGGACGAGAGCTCGATCGCGAAGCTGCCGGGCGTCAAGCTCGTGCGGGTCGGGAACTTCGTCGGCGTCGTCGCCAAGGACGAGTACACCGCGATCCAGGCGGCGTCGCAGCTCAAGGTGAAGTGGCAGGAGTCGCCGACCCTGACGGCGATCGGGAACATCGGCGAGGCGTTCCGGAACGCCAAGACGACCGACAGGACGACGTTCAACAAGGGCAACGTGGAGGCGGGCCTCGCGAAGGCGAGCAAGACGTTCACCCGCACCTACCTGGCGCCGTTCCAGACGCACGGGATGATCGGCCCGTCGGCGGCCATCGTCGACTACCAGGAGAACGGGATCACGACCGTCTTCTCGCACACGCAGCTGCCCTACAGCCAGCGGGACAAGGTGGCCAAGATCCTCGGCAAGACCCCCGCGCAGGTGCGGCTCATCCGCATCGAGGGCTCCGGCTGCTACGGGCACAGCGCGTACGACGACGCCGCGCTCGCGGCGGCGCTGATGTCGAAGGCCGTGGGCGCCCCGGTGCGCGTGCAGTACATGCGCTGGGACGAGCACGGCTGGGACAACTACGGCCCGGCGCAGCTCACGGACATCACGGCCGGCATCGACGACAAGGGCAACATCACCGCCTTCTCGTACGCGTCGACGCAGCCCGGCTGGATGTCGACCGAGACGGCCGAGGAGCAGAACGGCGCCGTCGTGCCCAACGCGACGGGGAACGCCGACCTCGACAACAGCGGCGCCCAGTACGCGCTCGCCAACCGGCGGGTGATCAGCCGCTCGCTGCCGAACGTGAACGGCGGCGTCCCGAAGGTCGTGTGGATGCGGGCCCCGGGGGCGCCGCAGGCCCTCCACGCGACCGAGCAGATGATCGACGAGCTCGCGCACGCGGCCGGGATGGACCCGATCGCGTTCCGCAAGCAGAACATCGACAACTACCGGTGGCTCGGCGTCCTCGACGAGGTCGCGCGGATCTCGAACTGGCAGCCGCGCGTCGCCAACTCGGTCTCCCAGACGGGCAACATCCGGACGGGTCGGGGTGTCGCGATCGGCGGCTTCGCCAGCACGTACGCCGCGGTGGTGGCCGAGATCGAGGTGAACATGAAGACCGGCAAGATCCGGGCGACGCACATGTACGCCGCTCAGGATCAGGGCCTCGCGATCAGCCCGTCGCTGATCGAGCAGCAGATGGAGGGGTGCCTCGTGCAGGGCACCAGCCGGGCGCTGCTCGAGGAGGTCGTGTCCACGAAGAACCGGGTGACGAGCCTCGACTGGGCGTCCTATCCGATCCTGCGCTTCAAGGACTCGCCGGACGTGACGGTGTCGGTGATCGACAACAAGAAGGAGAAGTCGAGCGGCTCCGGCGAGCCGACGACGGCTCCCGTCCCGGCGGCGATCGCCAACGCGTTCTTCGACGCGACGGGCGTGCGCATGACGGCGTATCCCATGACGCCGGCTCGCGTGCGCGCGGTGCTCGCCGAGGCGTGATTCGACGGCGAGGCGGCCGGGCGGAGCCTTTCGCCCGGCCGCCTCGTTCTCTCTCCGTCGCCGTGCTGCCGCTCCTGCTCGTCCTCGCGCTCGCCCGGCCCGTCGCCGCGGGGCTGCCGACGCACGGCGTCCTCGTCCCCTTCCGCTCGCTCGCGGGCGTCCGGCTCGGCGACACGCCGGCGCAGGTCGAGGCGCGGCTCGGCACCCGCTACCAGCCGTGCGCCAGGTGCGCGCGGGCGACCTGGTACTACACGCGCACCGACACCTCGCCGGGGCTCGCGGTCGCCTTCCGCCAGGGGCGCGTCAGCGCCGTGTCGACGCTCGGTGCCCCGATCGGCTGGCGCACCTCGGACGGCCTCCGCGTCGGCGAGGGCATCGACCACGTGCGCCTCTTCTACGCCAAGTTCGCCTGGCGCACCTGCATCGGCTACGGCGCCCTCTCGCTGCGCAAGGCGAGCACGGTCACGGCGATCTACACGACGGGCGACGTGGTCTACGGCTTCGGCCTGCTGCGCCCGGTCGAGCCGGTCTGCCGCTGACCCTGTCGGGGGAGGAAGGGTGCGCCGCTGGCGTACGGCAGGGTCAGACCCGGGTCTGACCCCGTTTGTCGGCCCGGCACCCACGCCGGCCGGAGGGGCACGCGACTCGACGGTCTGCGGGTAGACCTCCGCGGGTGCTCGCGCTCCTCGTGCTCGTCGCCGTGACCGCGGTCTGGGGGATCACCTTCGTCCAGGTGAAGGACGCCGTCGCGCTCTACCCCCTGTTCGCGTTCCTCTCGGCCCGCTTCCTGATCGCGAGCGCGACGCTCGCCGTCCCCGCCGCGCCGCGGCTGCGCAGCCTCGGCCGGTCGGGCTGGACGGCCGGGGCGCTCGCCGGCGGGCTGCTCGGCGCCGGGTACGCGCTCCAGACGGCCGGGCTCGAGCGGACGAGCGTCTCGAGTGGCGGGTTCGTCACGGGGATGTACGTCGTCCTGACGCCGCTGCTGGCGCTCGCGTGCTTCCGCATCCGCGTCCCGCGCGCGGCGTGGGGCGGCGTCCTGCTCGCGACCGCCGGTCTCGGCCTGCTCTCGGGCGTGCACGCCGGCGGCGCGGCCGGCGACCTGCTCGTGCTCGGCGGGGCCGCCGTCTACGCGCTCCAGATCGTGCTCCTCGAGCGGTACGCGCCGCGCTACGACCCGTTCGCGTTCACCCTCGTCGAGATGGCCGTCGCGTTCGCCGGTGTCGCCGTCGTCGCGGTCGCGGCCGGCGAGGTCGCCTGGCCGCACGGCTGGACGGTCTGGGGCGCGCTGCTCGTCACCGGGGTGCTCGCGAGCGCGCTCGCGTTCCTCGCCCAGACCTGGGCGCAGCAGCGCACGAGCGCGACCCGCACGGCGCTCGTCTTCGCGCTCGAGCCGGTGTGGGCCGCGCTGTTCGGCGCGACGATCGCCGGCGACCGCCTCGGCGCCTGGGGCTGGCTCGGCTGCGCGGTGATCATGGGCGGGATCGCGCTCGCCGAGCCGGCGGCCGCCGCGGCGCTGGTCCGGCTCGTGCGCCGGCCGCGCCCCTAGCGACGCAGGCGCGCCGCGCCGACCGGCAACGCGCCCGAACATCTGCTATAACAGGACTCAAGTTTTCTCAGTACACCGTAGGGCTAGGTTCCGGAAGGAGACGAAACGCATGGCGAAGACGATCGGCATCGACCTCGGCACGACGAACTCGTGCATGGCCGTGCTCGAGGGCGGCGAGCCCACCGTCATCGCGAACGCGGAGGGCGGCCGCACGACGCCGTCGGTCGTCGCGTTCACGAAGGACGGCCAGCGGCTCGTCGGCGCGCCCGCGCGCCGGCAGCAGGTCACCAACCCCCAGAACACCATCTTCTCGATCAAGCGGTTCATGGGGCGCAAGTTCGACGAGGTCAACGAGGAGATGACCATCGTCCCGTACAAGGTCGTGAAGGGCCAGAACGGCGACGTGCGCGTGGAGGCGGACGGCAAGGAGTACGCCCCGCCCGAGATCAGCGCGATGATCCTGCAGAAGCTCAAGGCCGACGCCGAGGCGTTCCTCGGCGAGTCGGTGCAGGACGCCGTCATCACGGTCCCGGCCTACTTCAACAACGCCCAGCGCGAGGCGACGAAGGACGCCGGCAAGATCGCCGGCCTCAACGTCGTGCGCATCATCAACGAGCCGACCGCGGCCGCGCTGGCCTACGGCCTCGACAAGGAGGGCGCCGACCAGACGATCCTCGTCTTCGACCTCGGCGGCGGCACGTTCGACGTGTCCGTGCTCGAGCTCGGCGACGGCGTCTTCGAGGTGAAGGCCACGAACGGCGACAACCACCTCGGCGGCGACAACTTCGACAAGGCGGTCGTCGACTGGATGATCGGCGAGTTCAAGAAGGACCAGGGCGTCGACCTGGGGGCCGACCCGATGGCCCTGCAGCGCCTCTACGAGGCGGCGGAGAAGGCGAAGATCGAGCTGTCGTCGACGATGACGACGCAGATCAACCTGCCCTTCATCACCGCGACGCAGGAGGGGCCGAAGCACCTCGACCTGCAGCTCACCCGGGCGAAGCTCGAGGAGCTGGCGCACGACCTGCTCGAGCGCACGGTCGGCCCGACGAAGCAGGCGCTGGCGGATGCCGGCCTGTCCGCGTCGGACATCGACCACGTGGTCCTCGTCGGCGGCATGACCCGCATGCCGGCGGTGCAGGCGAAGGTCAAGGACGTCGTCGGCAAGGAGCCGCACAAGGGCGTGAACCCGGACGAGGTCGTCGCCGTCGGCGCGGCGATCCAGGGCGG
>DASZWI010000032.1:0-6737 GCA_035546715.1 Gaiellaceae bacterium
GGAGGGGTTGGCCAAAGGGCTCGTCGAGGCGCTTCAGCAGGGGATCGCGGCGACCCGACGAGGCGCGTCTCGTGCGATGTCCCGGGTACGGGAGCTTCGCCCTCGCCGCCGTCGCGCCGAGCGCCAGGCACCTGCGCGGAGCGGGCCCTCGCGACGACCGGGGTACCCTTCCGCGCGATGGAGACGACCCGGCGCGAGACGTTCCTGTCGTTCCAGCCGCCTGCGCTCGACGAGGCCGAGATCGAGGCGGTCGCCGAGACGCTGCGCTCCGGCTGGCTGACGACCGGGCCGCGCACCGCCGAGCTGGAGGCGCGCATGCGCGACTACCTCGAGGCGAAGCACGTGCTCGCCGTCTCGTCCTGCACCGCGGCGCTCCATCTCTCCCTCGTCGCGCTCGGCGTCGGGCCCGGGGACGAGGTGATCACCAGCTCCCTGACCTGGCCGGCGACCGCGAACGTGATCGTCCATTGCGGCGCGACTCCCGTCTTCGCCGACGTCCGCGACGACACGCTCAACATCGATCCCGAGCGCGTCGCCGAGCTGATCAGCGAGCGGACGAAGGCGATCGTCCCCGTCGACCTGTACGGCCAGGCCTGCGACCTCGACCCGCTGCTCGCGCTCGGGCTCCCCGTGGTCGAGGACGCCGCACACGCGGCGGAGTCGCGCTACCGGGGCCGCAAGGTCGGCAGCATCGCCGACCTCACCTGCTTCTCGCTCTACGCCACGAAGAACATCGCCGCGGGCGAGGGCGGCCTGATCGCGACCGACCGCGACGATCTCGCCGAGGCGCTCGACGACCTGCGCGTCATGCGCCGCGGGCACGGCTCCCTCTACGACATCGCCGTTCCGGGCTACAAGGCGAACCTGTCGGACGTCCTCGCCTCGATCGCCCTCGTGCAGCTCGACAAGGTGGAGGCGCATGCCGAGATCCGCCGCCGCCACGTGGCGCTCTACGCGGAAGGCGTCGCCGGGCTCGAGGGCGTGACGCCGGTCGCACGCGACGAGCGGGACGTGCACGCGAACCACCTCTTCGTGGTGCGGATCGACGCGGAGCGGTTCGGCGCCACGCGCGACGAGGTGCAGATCGCGCTCGCCGAGGAGAACATCGGCACCTCGATCCACTTCCTGCCGGTGCACCGGCTGAGCGCCTACTCGGGCCGCCTGGCTCCCCGGCAGCCGCCGCTTCCGGTCACCGAGCGGGCCGGCCGTGAGGTGCTGTCGCTGCCGCTGTCGCCGGCCCACTCCGACGACGACGTGCGCGACGCGATCGCCGCCCTCCGGCGAGTGCACGCGTCGTTCGCCTGATGAGCGGCCTCGACACGGACGCGTCGGCGCCGCGGACGCGTCTCGCGCGCGTCGTCGCGATCGGCCGGACGCCGTACGTGCGGATCGTCGGCTCGATCGTCGTCCTCGCCGCTGCGCTCTGGTACATCCTCGACCACATCGACGTGCACAAGACGGCGCACGTCATCGGCTCGGCGAGCATCCCGTGGGTCGTCCTCTCCGCGGCGCTGACCCTCGTGACGGTGCCGCCGATGGCGTGGCGCTGGCAGCAGCTCCTCGCGGCGCGTGGAATCCACGAGCCGCTGGGCTGGCTGATCCGCGCCTACTTCGTCTCGTACACCGTCGGCCAGGTGCTCCCGACGTCGGTCGGCGGCGACGCCTCGCGCATCTTCGAGACGTCGCGCCGGAATCCGGGCGGCGGGACGCCCGTCACGGGCTCGGTGCTGCTCGAGCGCGCTCTCGGCGGCGCAGTGACGCTCCTGCTCGCCGGCGTGGGCTTCGTGCTCGCGATCGGCCGCTACGAGATCGGCGCCTACCTCTGGGTCGAGCTCCTCTTCGTCGTGGGCACGCTCGCCGCCGGCGTCGTGTTCTTCTCGCGGCGGGTGCGCGGGCACCTGCGGTTCGCGGTGCCCTGGTCCCGCCGTCTCAGGGTCGAGCGCCCCGCCCGGGCGGTCTACGAGGGCATCCACGGCTACCGGCGCCATCCGCGCACGCTCATGGGCGTGTCTCTCATCACCGCCTCGATGCAGATGACGCGGATCGTCGCCATCTACGCGTCGGGGCGCGCCGTCGGCATCCATCTCTCGCTCGTCCCGTACGTGGTGCTCGGGCCGCTGCTCTTCCTCGTCATGCTCGTGCCGTTCACGATCAACGGCCTGGCGGTCCGGGAGGCGTTCTTCGTCAACTTCCTCGGGAAGCTCGACATCGGCGCCGACGCGGCCTTCGCGTGCGGCTTCCTCTTCTTCGTGATGACCGTCCTGCTGGCGCTGCCCGGACTCGGCATCCTCCTCTGGGAAAGCGTGGTCGGCCGCCGGGCTCCCGTCCCCGATGCGTGACGACGTCTCCGTCGTCGTCGTCACGTACGACGCGCTGCCGTGGCTCGAGCGGTGTCTGGATTCGGTGCGCGGGTACGAGACGATCGTGGTCGACCACGGCTCAACGGACGGGACCCTCGAGCTCGTCCGCGAGAAGTTCCCCGAGGTGCGGCTCGTCGAGCAGCCGAATCTCGGCTTCGGCGCGGGCAACAACGCCGGCATGCGGCTGGCGCGCGGTCGCTACTGGCTGCTGCTGAACGCCGATGCCTGGGTGAGCGGCGACGGGGTCGAGCGCCTCGCCGCGGTCGCCGACGCGCACCCGGAGGCAGCGGTCCTGGGGCCGCGGCTGCGGAACCCCGACGGCTCGCTCCAGCGCTCGGTCCGGGCCGAGCCGACGCTGTGGCGCGTCGCGACGGAGTACCTGTTCATCCGGAAGCTCGCGCCGCGGACGAACCTCCTCAACCCGCTCTACGTCGGCGGCTTCGACCACGAGCGGGAGCGCGAGTCGGACTGGGTGTCGGCCGCGGCGCTGTTCGTCCGGCGCGAGGCGGCCGACGCGGTCGGGCTGTTCGACGAGTCGTACTTCATGTTCGGCGAGGAGGTCGACTGGCTCACGCGGTTCCGCCGGGCGGGCTGGAGCGTGCTGTTCACCCCGGAGGCCGAGGTCGTCCACGTCGGCGGCGCGTCGCACGGCGGCCGCCTGTACGTGGAGAACCTGCGCGGCCACCTGCGGTGGTTCGACAAGCACCGCGGCCGCCGGCAGGCCGAGCGCCTCCGGCGGCTCCTGCTCTGGTCGCTCCGCCTGCGCGCGCTCGCGTTCCGGGGCGCGCGCGGCGCGCCGTACCGCGACGGCGCCCGGTTCCTGGCATCCGGCGACGTGGGCACGCTCCTGTCGCGGTGATCCTCGACTACGTGCGGCTGGTCGTGGCGACCGGCCTCGTCCTGCTCCCCGGGAAGCTCGTCGCGCGCGCGCTCGGGCAGCGCACCCTGGCCTCGACGCTCGCCTGGGCGATGGCGTCGCTGTTCGCCGCGTGGGCGCTCGTCTTCGCCCTGCACGGCTCCATCCTCTACGCCGTCCTCGTGCTCGCCGCGATCGCGTCCGTGGCGCTCGGCGTCGGGGGCCGCCGGCGGCCGACGTGGCCTCCGCGCGAGCGGACCATCGTGGCCGCGGCCGGGACGGTGCTCGGCCTCGCGCTGTTGCACGTCGAGGGCGCGGTGGTCGGCGACGGCCTCTTCCACGAGGCGCGCGTGCGGAAGCTCGTCGACCTCGGCCACCTGCACCTGCGCACGCTGGACGAGTTCAAGGACGGCGGCCTGCACCCGGGCTATGCGTTCCCGCTCTGGCACGAGCTCCTCGCCGTCGTCTCGTGGCTCAGCGGGCTCGACCCCGAGGTCGTCCTGCGGCGCGAGCCCTCGGTGCTCGTGCCGATCGCCTGCGTCCTGGCGTGGGAGGCGGGCGTCGCCGTGTTCGGCTCGGCGTGGGCCGGCCTGGGCGTCGTGCTCGTGCAGGTCGGCTGGTTCTGCCTGGCGCCGGGGAACGGCGGCTCGTTCGCGACCCTCGCGCTGCCGGGAACGGCGGCCCGCCAGCTGCTCGTGCCGGCGGCGATCGCGATCGTCTTCTTCTGGGTGCACAACCACCGCTGGGGCACGCTGGCCGCGATCGGCGCGATCTTCGGCGCGCTCACGCTCGTGCACCCGACGTACGCGCTCTTCCTGCTCGTGCCGCTCGTCGCCGCCGCGGCGCTGCGTCCGGCGGAGTGGCGCCGCTGGAGCTCCGCCCTCGCGGCCGCGCTCGTGCCGACCGGGCTCGTCGTGCTGTGGCTGAAGCCGATCGCCGACGAGACGCTCAGCCGCAACCCGAACGGGACCGCGCTCGCCAACGGGCTGCGGCAGTACGCCTCGGAGCTGGTCGTGACGAACGACCACCACTACCGCCTCGCCGCGTCGGTGCCGGGTCGCGCCGGCGCGCTGGCGGTGGCGGCGCTCCTCGCCGTTCCGGTCGCCGGGCTCGCGTCGCGGCAGCGCTGGGCCGCCTTCGCCGTCGGCGGGACGGTGCTGATGCTCGCGCTGATGGAGGTGCCGTGGCTGTTCGTCCACCTCTCCGACGCGATCTCGCTCTCCCAGTCACGGCGGGCGGTCGGGTTCGCGCCCCTCGTGTTCGCGCTCGTCGGCGCCGCCCTCCTGCTCGCCCGATCCGTCCTCGTGCTGCCGCTCGGGCTCGGCGCCGGGATCCTGCTGCAGCTCCTGTGGCCGGGCGACTTCGACTACGGCCTGCGCCACGGCGGGCCGGGGCTCGCGACGTGGATCGCCCTCGCCGGCGGAGCCGCGGCGCTCGCCGCCGGCTTCGTCCTGCGCCGGCGCCTGCCCACCGACCACGGCGCCCGGGCGGCGCTCGCGGTCGCCCTGCTCGTGCTCCCGGTCGCGGTGCACGGGTTCTCGCACTGGCGCCCGGCGCATCCGACCGATCCGGACGCCTTGCCGGTGGCCACGATCCACGAGCTCCGGACCGAAGTCCCTGCCCGCGCGGTCGTGATCGGCCCCCTCCAGGCGAGCTACCGCGCCGTGGCGGCGGCGCCGATCTACGTCGTCGCCCTGCCGGTCGCCCACGTCGCCAACACGACCGCCAACCGTCCCTACGTGCGCCGCCACGACGTGAAGGCGTGGCTCGCAGGCAAGAAGCCGGTCGTCCCCGAGGCGTACGCCGCGACGTGGCGGATCCTCGACGACGGCCGGCTCCGGCGGCTTCCTTAGGCGCGACCCAGCTCCGTTCTGAGAGAGTCTCCCGCGCAGTGCTCGGCAGGCACGTACGTCGCATGCTCCCCCTCGCGATCGCCCTCGCGACCGTGGGCGTCGCCACGGGCTGCGGCAGCTCGTCGACGCCCGCCCCGGCGACGATGAGCTTCCACTCGCGGCCCGACCTCCAGCCGCCCGTCGTGCACGTGCTCCAGGAATCCGCCCAGGCGGGCAAGGGCCTGATCTTCATCGCGCCGAAGATGGGCGCGCCGCAGTACGGGGCGGAGATCGTCGACGGCGCCGGCCAGCCCGTCTGGTTCCACCCGGGCGTCGAGGTCACGGACTTCCGGGTGCAGACGTATCGCGGCAAGCCCGTGCTCACGTGGTGGCAGGGGCCGTCGAGCGCGCCGATCCTCGGGACGGGCTTCGGCAGCTACGTGATCATGGACAGCTCGTACCGCGAGATCGCGCACGTGCAGGCCGGGTTCGGCCGCGACTCGGGCGACCTGCACGAGTTCCAGCTGACGCCGAAGGGCACGGCCCTGCTCACGGCGTACCGGATCGTGCACGGCGACCTGTCGTCGATCGGCGGCCCGACCGACGCGCGGGTGGCCGACAGCATGTTCCAGGAGGTCGACGTCGCCACGGGCAAGGTCCTCTTCACCTGGCACAGCATCGGCCACGTCGGCTTCGCCGAGTCGTACGACCCGGTGCCGGCGAAGGACGCGCCCCCGTCCGCGCCCGTGTGGGACTACTTCCACATCAACTCGGTCGAGCTCGAGCCGAACGGGAACTACCTGATCTCCGCCCGCAACACGTGGGCCGTCTACGAGATCGACGGCAAGACCGGCAAGGTGCTCTGGCGGCTCGGCGGCAAGAAGACCAGCTTCGAGATGGGCAAGGGGACACGCTTCGCCTGGCAGCACGACGCCCGCTTCCATCCCGACGGGACGCTCACGATCTTCGACGACGAGTCGACGCCGCCGGAGGCGCCCGCCTCGCGTGCGATCCGGCTGCGGCTCGACGCGAAGGCACACACCGCGACGCTCGTCCATGCCGACTTCGTGCCCGGCGTCCTGGCGCCCAGCCAGGGCAACGCCCAGCAGCTCCCGAACGGCGACCTCTTCGTCGGCTGGGGCGCCGTGCCGCGCTACACGGAGTTCGACGCCAAGGGTCGCATCGTCTACGACGCGACCTTCTCCGCGGGCGACGACTCGTACCGCGACTACCGCTTCCCGTGGGTCGGCAAGCCCACCACGCGGCCGGCGATCGCTGTGGCCGACGACGGCACCGTCTACGCGAGCTGGAACGGCGCGACGCAGGTCGCGCGCTGGCGCGTCGTCGCAGGCCCGTCCGCCGAGAGCCTGCACGAGGTGGGCGGCGGGCCGAAGACGGGCTTCGAGACGACCCTGACGGTCACCACGATCGAGCCGTACGTCGCCGTGCAGGCGCTGGACGCCCGTGGGAACGTCCTCGGGCAGTCGGCGGCGGTGCGCCGCGGCGGCCTCGCGCTCGGCTGAGCCGGAGCGCCGGCCTACGCGACGGCGTAGCCGAGCCGCTCGAGCAGCTCGCCCGCCTCGGCGACCACGTCCGCCAGCTGCTCCGCGCTCAGGTCGCTGCGGTGGCGGCCGACGGAGCGGGCGTGCGCCTTGGAGAGAGGCGCCGCGAGGCTGCCCGGGATGGCGC
>DASZWI010000033.1:0-9677 GCA_035546715.1 Gaiellaceae bacterium
CCGCCGGCGAGCAGCAGCGGCAGCACGGGCAGGACGCAGGGGGAGACAGCCGTCGCCACCCCGGCGACGAGGCCGATGCCGATGAGCAGGATCACGCCGTGCAGTCTCCCTCTCGGAAGAGGTTCGCGGCAGGGCCCGTAATGGTTTTCTTAGGTGGTCTCAGGGCGGTTCCCGAGGCTGCCGTCGACGCCCGTGTCACGCGAGCTGCGCCCGGTCCCGCCGGGCCTCGGCTCGGGCCCCCGGGGCAGCCGCCCTAGGCGGCGTCTTCGGCGGGCTGCGCCGCCTCGGGCTCGGCCGGCGCTGCCTCGCCGTCGGCGGGCGCTGTCGCCTCGGCCGGCTTGCGCCGCCGGCGGCGGCGCTTCTTCGGCGCCGGGGCCGCGTCCGCCTCGCCGTCCGCGGCCGGCTCGGCCGGAGCCTCGCCCTCGACGGCCTCGGCTGCCTCCGTGCCCTCGACCGTCTCGACCGCCGTCTCCGGGGTCGCGCCCTTCTTCTTGCGGCGGCGGCGGCGACGCGTGCGCGTCGGCCCGCTCTTCGGCTGCGGCAGGTTGTCGGCGATCCAGCCGGCGACCTCCTGGATCGACCCGAGCCGCTCGCGGGCCGCGTCGAGCAGCTGCGTCGCGCGCGGCGTGTAGCCCTCGGCCGAGGCCAGCAGCGCGGCGGCCACCTCGTGCGGCATCTCGAGCGCGGCGTTCACGAGCTTGGCGGCGTTCTCCTCGTGCCGGTGGCCGCGTGAGTTGGCGAGGGCGCCGAGCAGCCGCTTCGCGTCCGGATACTCCGCCGACGCCTTGCGGTCGAGCTGCTTGCGGACCGCCTTCGACAGGCGCCACGTCCAGCGCGCCAGGATCTGGTCGGGCGCGTCGGGCTTCGACTCCGCGATCGCCCTGAGCAGCGTCCGCACGCCGGCGGCGCGGTCCTTCTCCCACGGCGGCGCCTGCGTGACGAGCGTGACGAGGTCGTCGAAGTCGGCGCGCTCGACGCGCATCGAGACGCGATCGGCGAGGGCGATCAGCCGCAGGCGCCGGTTCCCGTTCTCCGCCGCCGCGGTGGACAGGAACGTCTCCATCGCTCGCTTCGACGCGCCGCGCTGCGTGAGCTTCTCGACGAACGCGGTGCGCTCCTCGAAGCGGAGCTGGCGGCCGGCGATCCGGCCCCAGAACTCCTGCTCGTCCTCGTCCAGGAACTTCGGGTCGACGCGCTGCCATTCCCGCGCGATCACCATCTGGCGCCGCAGGACGTCCGGGGTCACCGGGACGAGCCACGAGGCCGGGGTCAGCTTGCGGCGCGCGCGGCGCTGGATGCGGCGGCGCGGCGCCGGCGTGACGCGCGCGCCCTCGCGGTAGAAGTCCGCGTCGAGCAGCGAGTGCAGCGAGACGACGCGCTCGTTGTGCGTGGCGGCCTTGGGCGTGAAGTCGACGACGACGCCCGCCTCCTTGCGCGGATGGATCCGCATGATGCGGCCGATCCGCTGCTGGTAGACGCGCTTCGAGGCCGTCGGCGCCAGGTGCATGACCACCGTCGCGCGCGGCGAGTTCCAGCCCTCGGCGAGCAGCATCGCGTTGATCAGCACGTCGATCTCGCCCCGCTCGTAGGCGGCGAGGATCTCCGCGAGGCGCACGGGCGGCGTGCGCCCCGAGACCGCCTCGGCCTTGATGCCCGCGGCGCGGAACGCCGTCGCGAGGTTGTAGGCATGGTCGACGCCGGCCGCGTAGACGATGCCCGGCGTGTCGCCGAACCGCTCGCGGTAGAGGGTCGCCGCCGCCATGTTGAGCGCCTCGTGGTCGAGGGCCTGCGCCAGGGCGCGCTCCTCGAAGTCGCCGCCGACGATCGGCACCTGGTTGATCGCCGCCACGGGCGGCACCCGCAGGCACCGCAAAGGCGCGATCAGGCCCCTCCGGGCAGCGTCGGCCAGCGGCAGGTCGTCGACCGAGGCCGGGAAGACGTCGGAGACCTGCTTCGCGATCAGCTCCTCCGTCGCGGTCATGCCGACGTAGATGGGCTCGTCGAGCTTGCGGATCGCGGCCGAGGTCTTGTCGCCGAGCGCGGTGTGCGCCTCGTCGCAGATCACGAGCTGGTACGCGTCGCCCGCGACCTCGTCCACGTGCCGGGCGAACCAGGCGTACGTCTGGATCGTGATCGGGTTCGAGCAGCGCGGCGCGGTGTGGCCGATCAGGACGGCGTCGTGGAAGCGGTCGCCGTAGCCGTGGTCGGTGAGCTCGCGGCGGAACTGGTCGACGAGCAGGCGGCGGTGGGTGAGGATCAGGACGCCCTCGGTGCGCGCGGCCTCGACGAAGCCCGCGGCGGCGATCGTCTTGCCGGAGGCGGTCGGGTGGCGGAAGCGGTAGCGCCGCACGGCGCCCGGGTCGTCGGCGACGGCGTCCGCCTCGTCCTCCGCCTCCTCGCTCGGGTCGTCGTCGGAGCCGGCGAGCGCGAGGTCGTCCTCGGGCTCGTCGTCCTCCTCGGGCTCCTCGACGTGCCCGTTCCCGTTGCCGTTCCCGTTCTCGGCCGTCTTCTGGTTGGCGGCGATCAGCTCGGTCAGCATCCCGGCCAGCGCGTCCACCTGGTGGCGGCGCAGCTCGGTGCCGGAGGCGAGGTGCGGCGGCTTCTCCGTGAGGACGCGCTCGAGGCCGAGCATCAGCGCGTAGTGGACCCGCCAGGCCGACGACGGCTCGCGCAGGCCCGCCTCGATCTCGGCGAGGGCATCGTCAAGCGCGCGCCGCCGGGCGGTGCCTGGTGCGAGGACGCTCTCGGCGTCCTCGTCGCTGCGGAGGAACGGCTCCCCGGCCCAGGCTTCCGCGCGAAGCGCGTCAGCCGCCAAGGCTTCTGTCGCCTCCGACTCGTTCGGAGAATGCGTGATCGTTTCTGCCAATGCGTGCGGCGCGTGCCTGACCGTGCCGCCTCCTCAAAGGGCGCGTCCGCCTCTGCCTTCGGTTCCCCTCGCGGCGGGACGCGGCTCTCAGTCTAGCCGAAACCGCGTCAGACCGGAATGCCGCCGCCGCCGATGCCGGTGAAGACGACGAACGGGTTCGTCCGCGCGGAATCCCAGACCAGCTCGCCTCCGGGCTCGACCTCCCCGTGCAGGCGCGCGGCCAGGGCCTCGGCGTCCTCCTTGGAGGCGCAGCCGGCGATCACGTAGCGCCAGCGGCGCACGACCCCGTAGCCCTCCTCCGCGAGGCGGTCGGCGAGCTCGTTCGCCTCGTGGTGGCTGCGGCACGGGATGCGCACCTCCCACGGCGCGTAGCCCTCCTCGAGCGTCTCGTCGTCGTCGTCCGGCCCGGGCGCCTCGTCGTCCCAGCGGTCCTCGCCGGCGAGCCAGTGCTCGGCGACGACGATCAGCGGCGCGACGTCGAGCTCGGCGAGCTCCCGGTCGATCACCCTGCGAGTCGCCTCCAGCGCGGCGGCCGAGTCGGCGTAGACGTAGACCGTCGGCCCGTCGTGCGTGACCGCCAGCTTGCGGTCGCGCAGCTCCTCGGCGAGCTCGTCCACCTCGGTGTCGACGAGTCCGAGCCGCGCGGCGAGGCCTCCGGCCGCTTCGTCGCCGAGCTCGATTCGCAGGCGCCAGTCGTCGGGCATCCGCCTACGACTCTAGATGGTTGAGCGGGAGCGGCTCGCGGCAGCGGAGCGTCTTGATCGCCATGTTGCTGCGGACGTCCGTCAGGCCCGGCAGCTGCAGCAGCGTGCCGAGCAGGAACTGCTGGTACGCCTCGAGGTCGGGCACGACCACCTCGAGCAGGAAGTCGGCGTCCCCGGAGACGATGTGCGCCGAGACGACTTCGGGCATCGAGGCGAACGCCTCCTCGAAGGAGGCCGCCCGGTTGGTCGAGTGGCGCTCGACCTTGATCTCGACGAACACGGTCAGCCCGAGGCCGATCCGGCGGGGAGCGAGCACCGCGCGGTAGCCCTCGATCGCGCCGCGCTTCTCGAGCGCGCGGACGCGGCGCAGGCACGCGGATGGGGAGAGCTGGACGCGCGTCGCCAGCTCGGCGTTCGTGATCCGCCCCTCCTGCTGCAGGACCTCGAGGAGGGCGCGGTCGACCGAATCGAGCGCCAGAACGTCCATCTGCGCACGATCATTGCACAGACACCCGCTCTGGGAGGCCGGGACGCCAGCATCTGCCAGAGCCCTGCAACGACGATGGAGGCATGGCCTCGCCGTCGCAGCACCGGATCGGAGCCGCCACCGGCGCGGCGATCTACGTCGGCGCCCTGCTCGGGCCGGGCGTGCTGTTCGTGCCGGGCCTCGCGCTCGCGCAGGCGGGACCGGCGTCGATCGTCGTCTGGGTGGCGCTGCTCGCGGCGTCGGTCCCGCTCGCGGTCACGTTCGCCGCGCTCGGCGTCCGCCACCCGACCGACGGCGGCGTCGCCGCGTACGCCGAGGCGGCCTTCGGCGCGAGCTTCGCGCGCGTCACCGCCTGGCTGTTCCTCGGGGCGATCGTGATCGGCGCGCCCGCGGTGGTGCACGTCGGCGGCGCGTACGTCGCCGACCTGGCCGGCGGCTCCGGCCGGGTGACGGCGATCGCAGCGGTCGCGATGCTGCTCACGGTCGTCGCCGCGAACGCCCTCGGGCTGCACGTGACGCTACGGCTCCAGCGCGCGCTGAGCGCCGGGCTCGCGCTCCTGCTCGTGGTGGTCGTCGGCGCGGCGCTGCCGCACGTCCACTCGTCGGCGTGGCATCCGTTCGCCCCGCACGGGACGCACGCGGTCGTCTCGACGGCGACCCTGGTGATGTTCTCGTTCTTCGGCTGGGAGGCGGTCGCGCAGCTCGTGGCGCTCTTCCGCGACCCGGGCCGCGACCTGCCGCGGGCGATGGTCGCCGCGTTCGTCGTCACGACGGTGCTCTACGTGGGGCTCGTCGTCGCGACGATCGGCGTGCTCGCGCACGCGGGCTCGTCGGTCGTGCCGGTGGCCGACCTGGCGCGCACCGGGCTCGGGGGCGCCGGACGGTCGATCACCGTCGTCCTGGCGGCGATGCTCACGATGGGGACCGTCAACGCGTACATCGCCAGCGGCCTGCGCCTCGTCGGCGCGCTGGCCGAGCAGCGCGTGCTCCCGGCCCGCTTCCCGCGGCTCGCGCTGCCCGCGCTGGCGCTCTACGGCGTCGCCATGATCGTCCTGCTCGACCACGGCGCCGTCGGCGTCTCGTTCCTGACGCGCGGCTGCTCGGCCTGCCTCGTGGCGGTGTACGTCGCCGGCACCGCCGCCGGGGTGCGGCTCCTCCGCGGGACGGCGCGCGGCGCCGCGACGGTCGGCCTCGTCGCGTCCGTCGTGGTGCTCGTCGCCGCCGGGACGGCGGCCGTGTTCCCGGTCGTGCTGGCGCTGCTGGCTAGGCCGTGGCCGCGGCGCGGACGTCCGCCAGCGGACGACCCAGCACTCGTTGCGACACGCCCCGCTGGTCCAGGTGCTTCGTGATGCCGCCGAGCCAGAACGGGAAGCCGGCGCCGAGCAGCAGGCAGGTGTCGACGTCCGCCGCCTCGGCGACCACTCCCTCCTCGAGCACGTGGCCGATCTCGTCGGCGAGCGCCTCGAGCACGGCGTCGGTGATCGCCTCGACGGCCACGGGCGCGTGCTCGCCGGCGGCGATCTCCTCCCGGCCCTCGGCGTAGTTCGCCAGCGTCTGCGAGAGCGGGAACCGCTCCGGGAAGGCGGCGTGCATCGTCTCGAGCACGTGGTTCGCGACCCGCGGGCCGACCATCTGGAGGAGCACCGACGGCGCCATCGGCATGCCGAGCCGCAGGATCGCCTCGTCGGTCTCCTCGACCGTGTTGCCGTGCTCGAGCGCGCGCATCAGCTCGCCGGTCATCCGGGTCAGCACGCGGTTGACGACGAACCCGGGCGCGTCGCCGCACAGGACGCCGCGCTTGCGCAGCTTCCTTGTGACGGCGGCCGCCGTGGCGAGGGTCTCGTCGGCGACGCCGTCGTGCCGGACGAGCTCGACCAGGGGCATCACCGCCACCGGGTTGAAGAAGTGCATCCCGACGACGCGCTCGGGGTGCTCGAGCCCGCTCGCGATCTCGCCGATCGAGAGCGACGAGGTGTTCGTCGCGAGGATGCAGTCCGGCCGCACGACCTGCTCGGCGGCGGCGAAGACCTCCTGCTTCACCCGCAGCTCCTCGAACACCGCCTCGAGGACGAGGTCGCAGTCGGCGAACCCGTCCCAGCCTGTCGTGCCGGACACGAGCGTCGCGTGGAACGGGACCTTCGCCGTCGAGCGGAGCGTGTCGAGCGCCTCGTCGACCCGCGCCTGGTCGACGTCGCGGATCACGAGCGGCACCTCGAGCCGCCGCAGGAAGAGCTGTGCGAGCTGGGTCGCCATCAGCCCGGCGCCGACGATGCCGACCTTGCGGATGCGCCGCGGCTCCGCCGTCGGGATGCCCGGTTGCCTCTTCTGCCGGAGCTCGACCAGCTCGAACGCGTAGACCGAGGCCTGCGCCTCGTCGCCCGGCAGGAGCTCGGCGACGGCGTCCTCCTCGGCCCGGTAGCCCTCCTCGAGGGTCCAGCGCCCGGCGCCCTCGATCAGGTCGAGGGCGGCGTAGGGCGCCGGCGCCGCGCCGTGCACCGCGTCGTCGAGCTGCCGGCGCGCCCGCGCGCACGCCTCGGGGAGGCCGGACAGGTCGGCGGGCTCCCGGTGCATGCCGCCCGCCTCGGCGAGCTCGAGCGCGAACGCGATCGACTCGTCGACGAGCTCGACCGGGTCGAGCAGCCGGTCGGCGAAGCCGAGCTCGAACGCGGTGCGGCCGTCGAGCATCCTGTTCTGGCGCATCGCGTTCTCGACGATGAAGCTCACCGCCGTCTGCGGGCCGACGAGCCGCGGCACGAGCTGCGTGCCGCCCCACGCGGGGAAGAGGCCGAGGAAGCACTCGGGCGCGGCGAAGTGCCGCACGGCCGGGGAGATCGTGCGCGCGTCGCAGTGCAGCGCGATCTCGACCCCGCCGCCCAGGCAGGCGCCGTTGATCGCGGCGACTGTCGGGAACGGCAGCGCCGCGATCCGCGCGAACAGCTCGTGTCCGGCCCGCGAGCCGGCGCGCGCGTCCTCCGCCGTGACGCCCGTGAACTGGCGGATGTCCGCGCCCGCCGCGAAGACGAAGGGCTTGCCGGTGAGGACGAGCGCGCGCCACTCCTGCGCCTCGATCTCGTCGAGGCAGGCGGCCAGCGACTCCAGCGCGCCCCGGTCGAACGTCGTCGGCTTCGTCCAGTCCTCGCCGTTGTCGATCGTCACCAGCGCGACGTCGTTCCAGCGGCGCAGCTTGAAGACCGTCTGGCTCACACCCGCTCCCAGATCACGCAGCAGCCCATGCCCAGGCCGATGCAGAGCGCGGTAATGCCGTAGCGGACGTCGCGCTCGCGCATGCCGTACGCGAGCTGCGCGATCAGCCGGATGCCGGTCGCCGCGAGCGGGTGCCCGCACGCGATCGCGCCGCCGTACGGGTTGAGGCGCTCGTCGTCGGGGGAGACACCGAGCTCGCGGCACCAGGTGAGCACCTGTACGGCGAACGGCTCGTTCAGCTCGAACAGGCCGATGTCGTCGAGGGTCAGCCCGGCGCGCTCGAGCGCGCGCCGCGTCGCGGGGACGGGCCCGAGGCCCATCAGGTGCGGCTCGACGCCCGCGTACGCGTAGCCGACGAGGCGGAGCTTCGGCTCGAGGCCGAGCCGCTCGGCCGCGTCGGCGGAGGCGACGAGGCCCGCGGTGGCGCCGTCGGTGAGACCGGCGCTGTTCCCCGCCGTGACCCGGCCGCCGGGCCGGAAGGCCGGCTCGAGCGCGGCGAGGCCGTCCGCGGTCGTGTCCGGGCGGAGGAACTCGTCGCGGTCGGCGACCGCCCAGCCGTCGTCGGTGAACACCGCCATCGGGACGACCGTCTCGCGCATCGCGCCGTTCGCCCAGGCGGCGGCCGCGCGCTGCTGTGAGCGCAGCGCGAAGGCGTCGGCGTCCTCGCGCGTCAGGTCGGGGAAGGCGTCGTGCAGGTTCTCGGCGGTGCTGCCCATGACGGCCGCGCTCCGGTCGATCAGCCGCTCGGCGAGGAAGCGCGGGTTGAAGTCCACGTCGTCGCCCATCGGGTGATGGCCCATGTGCTCGACGCCCCCGGCGAGGACGACGTCGGCCGCGCCGGTCGCGATCTCGCCCGCCGCCGAGGTGACCGCGGTGAGGGCCCCGGCGCACATCCGGTCGACGGCGAAGCCCGGGACGGTGTGCGGGAGGCCCGCGAGCAGGGCCACGTCGCGCCCGAGCGTCAGGCCCTGGTCGCCGACCTGCGCGGTGGCGGCCCACGCCACGTCGTCGATCCGCTCCGGGTCGAGCGCGGGGTTGCGGCGGAGCAGCTCGCGCACCGTCTTGACCGCCATGTCGTCGGCCCGCGTCCGCCAGAACGCGCCCTTCGACCCGGCCCGGCCGAAGGCCGTCCGCACGCCGTCCACGAACACGACCTCGCGCATCCGGGGGAAGCGTACCTCGCGCATTGACTAACGAGTCAACAGCGGTCGTCGTCATACTCGGATGCGATGGATTGGCGCCGACCGTCACCCCGGCTGCGGACGCTGAGACGCCTCGAGGTGACGACGCTCGGCGCGCTCGCGGCCGTCGCCGGCGGGCTCGTGCTCGGACTCGCCGTCGCGACCTGGGTCGGCGTCCTCGTCGCGGCCTGCGCCGCGGCCGCCGCGCTCGTCGCGGACGTCCTCGTCGGCCGTCGCGTGCGGGCGTGGGGCTACCTCGAGCGCGAGGACGACCTCTTCGTGCAGCGCGGCCTCCTCGTCCGCCGGCTGTCGGTGGTGCCCTACGGCCGCATGCAGTTCGTCGACGTCGTCGCCGGGCCGCTCGAGCGGTCGTTCGGCCTGGCCACGGTGCGGCTCCACACGGCGGCCGCAGCCACTGACGCCCGCATCCCCGGCCTCGCGGCCGGCGAGGCGGCGCGGCTGCGCGACCAGCTCACCTCGCTCGGCGAGGCCCGCGCCGCCGGCCTGTGACGACGCACCGGCTCACCGACGACGGCTGGCACCGGCTGCACCCGCTGTCGCCGGTCGTCCGCTCGGGACGCCTGCTCGCGGGCATCTTCTTCGTGCTCGCGTTCAGCCTCGTCGGCCGGTCGAACGGGCTCTGGGACGCGGTCGGCCACCTGGGCGCGGTCCTCGTGATCGCGTTCCTCGCGCTCGTGAGCTGGGTCGTCACCCGCTGGCGGGTCGAGGGCGGGACGCTGCGCATCGAGACGGGCCTGATCCGCCGCAGCTCGCTGCGCTACCCGCTCGCCCAGATCCAGGCGATCGACACCGTCCGCCCCGGCCTCGCCCGGCTGTTCGGCCTCTCGGAGCTCCGGCTGCGGATGGGCGGCTCGAGCGGAGGGTCGGCGCGCCTCGCCTACCTCACCGCCGGCCACGCGGAGGAGGTGCGCGAGGAGCTGCTCCGGCTCGCCGCGCGCTCCGACCGGACGGCGGTGGACGACGACGAGCCGCAGACCCCGTCCTGGATCGACGAGCGGCGGCTCGTCTCGCTCGCGACGCCCTTGCTCGTCGCGTCGATCGCCCTGAGCCTCGGCGGCGTCCTCGTGGTGCTCCTCCTCGTCGCGCTGATCGTCGTCGCGCTCGTCTCGCCCGCGGCGGCTGCGGCGGTCGTCAGCTCGAGCGTCGTCGTCGTCCTCGGCCTCGTGACGGGCGTCTGGCGGCGGTTCAACGGCGACTACGGCCTCACGGTCACC
>DASZWI010000034.1:0-34710 GCA_035546715.1 Gaiellaceae bacterium
GACGGGGCCGGGCGGCCGCATCACCGAGGCCGACGTTCGCGCCGCCGCGGGGGGCGGCGCCGGGTCCGCCGTGAGCCCGACGCCGGCGCCGCACGACGAGCGGGAAGGCCGGCGGGAGCCCGTGCGCGGCGTGCGCCGCCTCATCGTCGAGAACCTCACCCGTGCGCACCGGGAGGTTCCCGCGGTCACCTTCGTCGAGGAGTGCGACTTCTCCCAGGTCGACCTCAAGCTGCTGCTGCCCACCGTGCTGCGGGCGACGGCGCTCGAGCTGCGAGCGTTTCCCGAGCTGAACGCGCGGCTCGAGGGAGACGAGATCGTCTACCTCGACCGCTACGACCTCGGCATCGCCGTCCAGACCGAGGGCGGGCTGGTCGTGCCGGTCGTCCGGGGATGCGATACGCGGAGCGTCGGCGAGCTGCGCGCCGAGGTCGACCGCCTCGCCGAGGCCGCCCGCGCCGGGAAGCTCGACGCGGCGGATCTGCGCGGGTCGACCTTCACGGTGACGAGCGCCGGGAAGCTCGCCGGCGTCCTCGTCACGCCGCTCGTCAACCACCCCGAGGTCGGGATCCTCGGCGTGCACCGCATCGCGCCGCGTCCGGTTGTCCGAGACGGCGAGGTCGTCGTGCGCCCGATGGGCAACGTAAGCGTCACGTTCGACCACCGCGTCGTCGACGGGGCCCGGGCGGCCGCGTTCGCGCTCGCGGTGATCGGACGGCTCGAGTCCGGCGACCTCTCCTAGACCGGCGCGGCGACCCCGTCGAGGTGCTGGTCGAGCAGCGCCGCGATCTGCGGCGCGCTCGCCCGTCCGACGATCCGCGCGACGACGTGCTTGCCCTTCACGAGCACGATGGTCGGGGCCGAGTCGACCTTCAGCTTGGCGGCGAGGTCGCGGCGCTCGTCGACGTCCACCTGGTGGACGCGCAGGCGGTGCCGTTCCTTGCGCGCGAGGTGCGCGAGCAGGCTTTCCATGCGTCGGGCCGGGCCGGAGCGATTCGAGGAGAAGAAGAGCAGCAAGGGACGGGGGTCGTCGCTCACGAGGCCTCCTGGGTTGTGTTGTCTGACGTGGCACGGTATGCCCCGAAAGCGGCTCCGCCGAAACCTCGGCCGTGAGCGAGCCTCTACACTGCCGCCGGCGATGGGCGACTGGTACACGATCGGCATCCTCGTCGGCCTCGGCGTCGCACTCGGGGTCGCAGGGACCGGTGCGCTGCGCCGCATCCCGCTCGGCGCCCTCGTCGGCGCGGCGGTCGCCGTCGTCGTCGGACTCCTCGTCTGGCACTGGGAGCAGGCCGTCGGTGGCGCGGTCGGTGCGATGTGCGGCGCCGTCGGCGCCGGACCGCTCGTGAGCGGGACCTTGCGCCGTGGCGGGACGCGCGGCGGGACGGCGACGCTGCTCGCAGTGGCGGCCGTGGTCGGCGCCGCGCTCGCGTTCGTCCCTGCGGTCGGCTACCTGGAAGCGCTGGCCGTCGTCGCGCTCGGCCTCCGGCTGCGGCAGCGCGCGCCGGAGCGGCACGCCGGTCTCCGCTCGCTGGCCCGGGACTAGCAACCGATGCCCGCCAAGCCCGTCGTGCTGGTGGTGATCGACGGGCTGACCCCGTCGATGTTCGAGGCGGCGGAGACGCCGGCGCTGCGGTTCCTCGCCGAGCACGGGACGTACCGCCGGGCGGCCTCGACCTTCCCGTCGCTGACGCCGGTGTGCCTGTCCGCGATCGCCACCGGGGCGCATCCGGACGTGCACGAGATCCCGCACCTCGTCTGGTGGCACCGCGGCGAGCAGCGGCTCGTCGAGTACGGGTCGTCGTTCGGGGCGATCCGGGCCGCAGGGTTCGCACGCTCGCTGCGCGACACGATCATCGACCTCAACGCCCGGCACCTCGGTCGCGGGGCGGAGACGATCTACGAGGCGCTCGAGGACGCCGGGCTCACCACCGCGGCGATCAACATCACCTGCTACCGCGGCCGGCACCGGCACCTCGCGACCATCCCGGGGGTTCCCGCCGTCAACGGGCCGAGGCGCTTCTTCTTCTACTCCCTCTACGAGAGCGATCGGACCGGGGCGCCGATCGCCGTCCGCAACCGCTCGCTCGGGTCGATCGACGCGTACGCGGCCGCGGTCGGCCGCTGGCTCGTCACCCGCGACGGCTTCGACCTGCTCGTCCACTACCTCCCCGACTACGACTTCGCCTCGCACCTCGCCGGGCCCGACGCCGCACACGAGGCGCTCGCGCGGAGCGACGCGTCCGTCGCGGCCCTGATGGACGCGGCCGGCGGGCCCGATGCGTTCCTCGACCGCTACGCCGTCGTCGTCTGCTCCGACCACGGGCAGTCGCGCGTCGAGCGGACGGCGCGACTGGAGGTCGAGGGCGCGCTGGTCACGGCATCCAACCGCGCCGCCATGGTCTACACCGACGAGCCGCGCCGCGCGGCCGAGCAGCTCGACGCGGAGCCGTCGGCAGGGCTCGTCGCCTTCCTCGAGGACGACCGCCTCGTCGTCCGCCGCGACGGCGACGAGGACCTGTCCCTCCTCGACGGGGTGCCCGACGGCCGCGCGCGGGCCGAGGCCGCCCTCCGGAACCCCAACGCCGGCGAGGTCGTCGTCGCGGCAGCCCCGGGCTGGGAGTTCGTCGACCTGGCCGGCCGTCACCACCTCGGCGGCGGCAGCCACGGCTCGCTCGAGGCCGCCGACTCCGAGGTGCCGATGCTCACGGTCGGGCTCGACGAGCCGCCTGCCTCGATCACCGGCATCAAGCCGCTCGTCGTCGAGCACCTGCTCGGCGCCGAGCGGGCCGCCTGACCCGGCGGCGAACGGGGTAGGAGCCGCGCCGTGGCCACCTGGATCGACCGGCAGCTCCGCGCACGCGGCATCCGCGACGAGCGGGTGCTCGACGCCATGGCGCGAGTGCCCCGCGAGCTCTTCGTGCCGGCCGGCGCCCGGGCGCACGCCTACGACGACGCCGCTCTGCTCCTCGCCCACGGCCAGACGATCTCGCAGCCGTACATCGTCGCCCTCACCTGCGAGCTCCTGACGCTCGACGGGACCGAGACCGTGCTCGACGTCGGCACCGGCTCGGGCTACGCGGCGGCCGTCCTGGCCGAGCTCGCCGCCTCGGTCGTGACGGTCGAGCGCATCCCGGAGCTGGCCGACCGCGCGGCCGAGACCCTGCGGCAGGCCGGGTACGAGCAGGTCGAGGTGCGCGTCGGGGACGGGGCGCTCGGCGCACGCGACCGGGCGCCGTTCGGCGGGATCGCCGTGGCCGCCGCCGCCCCCGAGGTGCCGCCGGCGCTGTGGGAGCAGCTCGCCGTCGGCGCGCGCATCGTCCTCCCCCTCGAGCTCGCCGGCGGCCAGCGGCTCGTGGCGCTCGAGCGCACCCCGAGCGGCCCGCGCCTGCACGGGTCGACGACCGTGCGCTTCGTGCCCCTCGTCAGCGGAGCCTGGCCAGCCCGCTAGGCTGGCAGGGTGCTCCGGTCGAGACCCCCTGTCTCGGTCGGGCCGTCGAGGGGTCGTCGGGTGACGGAGCTCCTGAAGCTTCCGGTCCGTGTCCACGGCATCCATCTGGCGCGCCCGATCGACGCGCTCGTCGACGCGCAGGCCGATCGCGTGGTGGGTCTCGAGCTCCACTGCGGCGACGGCGCGCGCCGTTTCGTGCCGTTCGCGGTGCTCGAGGTGCGCGACGACGAGATCGCGATCGACTCCGCGCTGACGCTGCTCGACGAGCGCGACCTGGACTACTACCGCCCGCGTACGCGGCGGCTCGCCGACCTGCCGCTCGCCGACCCGTGGGTCGACGCCGACGGCTCCCTGCGCGACGCGGCGAACGCCGCATAGCTCGAACGCCCGGGAGTGCTAGCCTCGCCGGGCGTGTCCGCCATCGCCGCCCGCACAGCCCGCGCGCTGCGGCGCCCGCACAACTGGATCCAGCTCGCGAAGTTCGCGGTCGTCGGCGTCAGCGGCTATGCCATCAACCTGGCGATCTTCGCGGCCCTCGTCGGCTGGGGCGCGCACGTCGCGGCTGCGATCTCGTTCGTCGTCTCCGCCGCGAGCAACTACTGGTGGAACCGTCACTGGACGTTCGCGCACGCGAAGAGCCACGTGGGCATCCAAGGCGCCCGCTTCTTCGTCGTCTCCCTCGCCGCGTTCGGCGTCAACCAGCTCTGGCTGGTCGTGTTCGTCGACTGGCTCGAGTGGCGCAAGGTGCTCTCGCAGGCGATCGCGATCGTGCTCGTCACCCCGCTGAACTTCCTCGGCAACAAGCTCTGGTCGTTCCGTCGGTGAGGCTCGCGCTCGTCGCGGCTCTGGCACTCGCCCTGGTGCCGGCGGCGCGGGCGGGGACGACCACGACGACGAACCCGGCGACGCAGGCGGGGACGGCCACGACGACGAACCCGCTCGCGCCGCCGAGCCCCGTGCCCGGCGAGTTGCAGCCGCAGCTGACGACGGAGCGGGTGACGCGCATCTTCCTGCGCGACCCCAAGGTCGCGTCCTGGCTGAAGCGCTACCCGAAGAACCCGGTCACCCAGGCGACCTTCTCCAAGGGCGACTGGACCGTGAACGTCTACTCCGGCAATGCCGGGGAGATCGCCACCGGGACCGTCTCCGACAGCGACGGGACCGTCGTCGAGGCCTGGACCGGCGCACAGGTGGCATGGCGGATGGCCCGCGGCTACCCGGGCGCTTTCGGCGGGACGAAGATCAACAGCTACCCGGTCTGGCTCGGGTTCTGCGCGGCGTTCCTCGTCGGCCTCGTCGACTGGCGGCGGCCGCTCTCGCTGCGCAACCTCGACCTCCTCGCCCTGCTCGCCTTCTCGGTGCCGCTGTGGTTCTTCAACCACGGGCACGTCTTCGCGTCGGCGTCGCTCGTCGTGCCGGTCCTCGTCTGGCTGCTCGTGCGCTGCATCTGGGTCGCGTTCTCGGACCGGCCGGCGCGCGGCGCGACCGTCTGGCCGGTCTGGGTGCTCGCCGCTGCCACGGTGTTCCTCGCCGGGTTCCGGATCGGCCTCGACGTCCGCGCGTCGAACGTGATCGACGTCGGCTACTCGGGCGTGATCGGCGCCGAGCGAATCGTCCACGAGGGACAGAGCCCATACGGGCACTTCCCGCAGGAGGACAACCTGCCGAAATGCGGCCCGCCGGACGGCTCCGGCGAGGTGCGCGACCGCATCCAGACGAACGGCCGCTGCGAGAACGCCAACCCGCTCGGCGACACCTACGGGCCGGTCGCCTACCTCGCGTACGTCCCGGGGTACCTCGCCTTCGGCTGGAGCGGGATGTGGGACAGCCTGCCCGCGGTGAAGGCGACCACGATCGGCTTCGACCTGCTCGCCCTGGTCGGTCTCGCGCTGGTCGGTCGCCGCTTCGGCGGGCCTCGACTGGCGGCGACGCTCGCGTTCGCCTGGGCGGCGTGGCCGTTCACCCAGTACGCCGCCAGCTCCAACACGAACGACACCATCGGGCCGGTGCTCCTCGTGTTCGGGTTCCTGCTCGTCACGAGCGACGTCGGCCGCGGCGTGTTCGCAGCGCTGTCGGGGTGGACGAAGTTCGCGTCGCTGATCGTCGCGCCCCTGTGGTCGGGCTACCCGGAGGCGCGCCGTCCGCGCACGCTGGCGCGCTACTGGCTCGCGTTCGCCGTGGCGACGCTGGCGGTGTTCTTCGTGCTGCTGCTCGAGCCGTCGCCCCTCCACGCCGCGCGCGTCTTCTGGGACCGGACGATCGGGTTCCAGACCGCGCGCAGCGCCCCCTGGTCGATCTGGGACTGGCGGCAGTACCACGCGAAGGGCCTCCCGAACCTGCACCTCGTGCAGCAGGTGCTCGAGGTGGCCCTCGTCGTCGGCGCCGTCGCGTGCGCCTGGTGGCCGCGCGTCCGGTCGCCCCTCCGCCTGGCGGCGCTGACCGCGGCGCTGCTGATCGGCTTCCAGCTCGTGCTGACCTACTGGATCTACCTCTACCTGCCGTGGTTCTTCCCGTTCGCGGCGCTCGCGCTCGTCGCCGCCCCGGGCGCGCGCCCGGGAGCGGCCCCGGCCGGCGCCCTCGACGATGACGACAGCACCGAGCGAGCGCTGGTCGCAGCCTGACGGGCGGGGCTTCCTCGCCGCCTGCGCGGCGGCGGGCGGGTTCCTCGTCGCGTGGGGCCTCGTGCACCGCTGGTTCTGGGCGCACGGCCAGCTCGTCGACACGCCGACCTACCGGGAGTACGGCGAGGCGATCCGCCACGGGCTCGTCCCCTACCGCGACTTCGCCGTCGAGTACCCGCCGGGCGCGCTGCCGGCCTTCGTGCTCCCGACGTTCCTCGGCTCGAGCTACGCCGCGGCGTTCGCCTGGTCGATGGCCGCCTGCGGCGTCGCGACCGTGCTCGTCGTCGCCGCCGTCTCCTGGCGCGCCGCGGCCTATGCCGCGTTCCTGCCGGTGCTCGTGGGGTCGCACGTCCTCTCGCGCTTCGACCTCTGGCCCACGCTGCTGGCGGTCGCCGCGCTCGCGGCGCTCTGGCACGAGCGCGACCGGCTCGGCTGGGCCGTGCTCGGGATCGCGATCGCGGCGAAGATCTGGCCGGCCGTCCTGCTGCCGCTCGCCCTGGCATGGACGTGGCGGCGGCGCGGCCGCCGCGAGGCGGCGCTCTGCGCCGGGCTGCTGACCGCCGTGCTCGTCGCGGTCTTCGTGCCGTTCCTCGTGCTCGCCCCGCACGGCGTGTGGGAGAGCGTGCGCGGCCAGGCCGACCGGCCGCTGCAGATCGAGAGCCTGGGCTCGGCCCTGCTGATCGTCGCCGGCGACGCACGCGGCGTCGCCACCTCGCACGGGTCGCAGAACCTCGTGGGCCCGCACGCGGACACCGCCGCGGCGATCCTGCCGCTCCTCCAAGCGGCCTCGCTCGCCGCCCTGTGGGCCGGGTTCGCGCGGGGGCGGCGCACGCGCGACGACCTGCTGCGCTTCGCCGCCGCGTCCGTCTGCGCGTTCGTCGCCTTCGACAAGGTCTTCTCGCCCCAGTACCTCATCTGGCTGGTGCCGCTCGTGCCGCTCGTCCGCGGCCGCCGCGGCCTCGCGGCCGCGGCGGCGCTGGCCGCCGCGCTCGTGCTCACCCAGGTCTGGTTCCCGTTGCGCTACTGGCGCTTCGTCGACCTCGACCGGGGCATCGCCGGCGTCGTCCTGGCCCGCGACCTCGTCGTCGTGGCGCTGCTCGTGCTGCTCGCCTGGCCGGAGCCTCAGACCTCGACCGGCTCGCGCACGAGCCGGCACGCGGTCGCGCGTCCGTCCGCGCCGTAGTCGACGAGCACGCCCTCGATCCGCACGTCGCGGGTCGCCGGCTCGAGGCGGACGGGCTGGCCGGTGACGAAGCGGCGGATCGCGCCCTCGTCGACGCTGCCGATCACCGAGTCGTGCGGGCCGGTCATGCCGGCGTCCGTGACCGCCGCGGTGCCTCCCGCGAGCACGCGCGCGTCGTTCGTCTGCACGTGGGTGTGCGTGCCCAGGACGGCCGTCACGCGCCCGTCGAGGTAGCGGGCGAGCGCGACCTTCTCGCTCGTCGCCTCCGCGTGGAAGTCGACGACGATCACCGGCGTCCGCTCGCGGGCCTCCGCGACGAGGCGGTCGGCCGCGACGAACGCGTTCTCGAAGGGGTCGAGCGCGAACATCCCGAGCAGGTTGATCACCGCGACGCCGTCGTGGACCGCCAGGCCCTTCCCCGGGGTGTGCGGCGACAGGTTGGCGGGCCGCAGGACGCGGTCGGTGCCGGAGAGGTAGGGGGCGAACCCCTGCTGGCCCCAGACCCAGTTGCCGAGGGTGACGACGTCGGCGCCGCTCGCCAGCAGCCGGTCGGCGATCTTGGCCGTGATCCCGCGGCCGGCCGCCGCGTTCTCGCCGTTGACGACGCAGAAGTCGACGTCCAGCTCGGTGCGGAGCCCCGGAAGCCGCTGCTCGACGGCGCGCCGGCCGGGGGAGCCGAAGACGTCGGCGACGAAGAGGAGCCGCACGGCGTTCCGCCGCCGCTAGGGCGACTGGAGCGTCGCGGCCTGGTGCACCTCGATCACGACGTGGTTCCCGGAGTCGTTCGTGTAGTGCGCGAGCGCCTGGTGCTCGGCACGCGAGAAGTCGAGGAGCTGGCCGAGATGGGTCGCGCCGGCCGACACGGGCGAGCCGACGACGAGCGACGGGTCGAGCCTGATGTGCGACACGTCGACGACCAGGGACGGCGCGCCGGTCGGCTCGATCTGGAGCGTCGACCCGTAGCGGCGGCCGTTCAGGATCACGCGGTCCATCGCGACGACCGTGCCGTCCACCGGCGCGTAGACGTCGGTGCCGGCCGGCGCCCCGACGTCGAGGGCGGAGGTGCTGCCCGAGCCGCCGCCCGAGAGCTGGTACCAGCGCGGGCCGCTGCTCGAGCCGCCGACCAGGCCGTGCACGAGGCGCTTGAGGAGGCCCTCGTTGGCCTGGCGCCCGAGCGGCGCGAGCGCGAGCGCGCCGTCGGAGCCGCCCGCGTAGCCGATCGCCGTGACGCGCGACTGGCTGACGGGGAGCTGGAGGTGGAGCGTCCCGATCCGGGCCACGATCTCGGGCTGCGGCGGGCCGGCCGGCAGGAGCTGGGTCGAGCTCGCCGTGAGCGGCGCCGTCGCCGCCCGGTCGCCGGAGCCGCCGAACGCCGAGAGCAGGAGCACGACCGCGACGACGGCCGAGAGCAGGACGAGGACGGCGCCCAGCCGCCTGCGGCGCTCGCGCTCGTGGTCGCGGCGGCGCGCGGCGCGGCTGCGCTGCGGAGCGGTGCGCTGTCCGTGACGCGCGCGCACGCTCCGTTCGCGCCCTGGGGCGGGGGGCGACATCCGGGGCACCGTAGCGGAGGTGGCCCGGGCTTTCAACCGGCCGTGCGACGCGTGCAACGGGCGTCGTTCCACGGGTTCGTCCCAGAGCTCGTGGCGGTCGAGCGCCAGCGCGCCGTCGGCTGCAAGGGACCAGTCCCAGGCGGGCGGCCGGAGCGCGCGGACGACGGCGGTACGATCGGGGCTGTGACCGCCCGTGGCGTAGGCGCGCCCGAGCCGCCCGCCGGGCGCGGCCGGCAGGCGGCCCCCGCCGGGCAGCGGCGGATCGTGATCCCGCGCTGGATCCAGCTCGTCGGGCTGCCGCTGGTGCTGGTCCTGGCGTGGATCGTCGTCCGCGCGACCGGTCACGTCGTGTTCGTCTTCGGCGTCGCCGCCCTCGTGGCGCTGCTGCTCGACCCGCTCGCGCGCGGCCTCCAGCGGCTGCGACTCCCTCGCGGCCTCTCGGTCGCGCTCGTGTACCTGAGCTTCCTGGCGGCGCTGGGGCTCGTCATCTTCGCCGTAGCGACCTCCGTCGCAGGCGAGACCACGACGGCGGCCAACCGGTTGAACGACTACTTCACGCATCCTCGCGCGGGGACCGGACAGACCTCCGCCGACCGCGACGTCGACCGCCTCCAGCACTGGCTCGACACGCACCACCTGAAGACGGTGCGGATCCAGCAGCGCGGCCACAAGCTCGTCCGCCAGATCCGCCGCCGCGACATCGGCAAGTACACGCACCGCGTCGTGACGTTCGCCGAGGGCGCGGCGATCTCGATCGGCAAGACGCTGTTCGCGCTCGTCCTGCTGCTCGTGATCTCGATCTACATGCTGCTCGACATGCCGCGCCTCGAGCGGGCGGTCGACCGGCGGTTCCCGCCGCGTCCGGGCGAGGACTCGCTGCTCCGGCGGATCGAGCACGCGCTCGCCTCGTACGTCCGCGGCCAGCTCCTGCTCAGCCTGATCATCGGCGCCACCGCCGGCCTCGGCCTGTGGATCTTCGGGCTCGTCGGGCTGCTGCCGCACGGGAGCCAGTACGCGCTGCTCTTCGGCGCGTGGGTCGCGATCGCCGAGCTGATCCCCTACCTCGGGCCGTGGCTCGGCGCCATCCCGCCGGTCGCCTACGCGCTCGTCGTCCATCCCCTCTCGGCGCTGTGGGTGGTGATCCTCTTCCTCGCGATCCACCAGCTCGAGGGGCACGTGGTCGTGCCGAAGGTGATGGGCACCGCGCTCCGGCTGCATCCGCTGCTCGTCATCTTCGGGCTCGCCGCGGGCGCCGAGATCTACGGACTCCCCGGCGCGCTGATCGCGCTGCCGTTCCTCGCGGTGGTCCGGGCGATCTGGGAGTTCTTCGGCGACCGCATCCGCCTCGAGCCGTGGGACCCGAGCGGCGGCCCGCCCGCGGCGGGCGACGTTCCCGTCGAGGTGGAGCTCGTCGATCCACCCCCTCGCGCTAGCGTGGAGGCGTGAGCACCTACCCGGCAGCGCGTCTCCGCCGCCTGCGGCGCACCGCACCGTTGCGCGACCTGGTGCGCGAGACCGAGGTGTCGCTCGACGACCTCGTGCTCCCGCTCTTCGTGGCGCCCGAGGCGCTCGGCAACGACGCTCTCCCGGCGCTGCAGCGGTTCACCGTCGAGGGCGTCGTCCGCGAGTGCGAGGAGCTCGTCCGCATCGGCGCCCGCGCGGTGATCCTCTTCGGGATCCCCGAGTCGAAGGACGACGAGGGCTCCGGCGCGTGGATCGAGGACGGGATCGTCCAGCAGGCGCTGCGCGCGCTGCGGCCGCGCTTCCCGGAGCTGCTCCTGCTCACCGACGTCTGCCTCTGCGAGTACACGGCGCACGGCCACTGCGGCGTCGTCCACGACGGGGAGGTCGACAACGACGCGTCCGTCGAGCTGCTGGCCCGGACGGCCGTGTCCCACGTCGAGGCGGGCGCGGACGCCGTCTGCCCGAGCGACATGATGGACGGCCGCGTCGGGGCCATCCGCGAGCGGCTGCCCGACACGCCGATCGTCGCCTACTCCGCGAAGTACGCCTCGGCGTTCTACGGGCCGTTCCGCGACGTCGCCGGCAGCGCGCCGTCGTTCGGCGACCGGCGGAGCTACCAGATGGATCCGGGCAACGTCCGCGAGGCGCTGCGCGAGTGCGAGCTCGACGTCGCCGAGGGCGCAGACGTGCTGATGGTCAAGCCGGCGCTGCCGTACCTCGACGTCGTGCGGGCGGTGCGCGAGCGGTTCGACCTGCCGGTCGCCGCCTACAACGTCAGCGGCGAGTACGCGATGGTCAAGGCGGCCGCAGCCGCCGGGCACCTCGACGAGCGCGCCGCCGCGCTCGAGTCGCTCACGGCGATCAAGCGCGCCGGCGCCGACCTGATCTTCACGTACTGGGTCCGGGACGTCGCGTCGTGGCTGCTCTGAACGCGGGCGTGAGCTCGCCGCTCTGGCCCCGGGCGAAGAGGCTCATCCCCGGCGGCGTCAACTCGCCGGTCCGCGCCATGCGCGGCGTCGGCCTCGACGAGCCCTTCTTCGTGCGGCGGGGCGAGGGGGCGACCGTCGAGACGGCCGACGGCCGGACGCTCGTCGACTGGGTGCAGTCGTGGGGCCCGCTGCTCTTCGGGCACGCCGACCCCGAGACGGTCGAGGCCGTCCGGGCGGCGGCGCTCGACGGGACGACCTTCGGCGCGCCGACCGAGCGCGAGCTCGAGTTGGCGGAGGAGATCTGCGACGCGTTCCCCTCGATCGAGCTCGTGCGGCTCGTCTCGTCCGGCACGGAAGCCGCGATGTCGGCGCTGCGGCTCGCCCGGGGGTTCACGCACCGCGACCGCGTCCTCAAGTTCGCCGGCTGCTACCACGGCCACGCCGACCCGTTCCTCGCCGACGCGGGGTCGGGCCTGGCGACGCTCGGCATCCCGAGCTCCCCCGGCGTCCCGACCAGCGTGACCGCCGACACGATCGTCGTCCCGTACAACGACGTCGACGCCGCGGCCGCGGCCGTGGCGCGGTACGGCGAGGGGCTGGCGGCGATCCTCGTTGAGCCCGTGGCCGGCAACATGGGCTGCGTCCCCCCGGAGCCCGGCTTCCTCGAGGCGCTCCGGATGCTCGCCGACGCGAGCGGCGCGCTGCTCGTGTTCGACGAAGTGATCAGCGGCTTCCGCGTCGCCCGGGGCGGGGCGCAGGAGCGCTTCGGCGTGAATGCCGACCTGACCGTCCTCGGGAAGATCGTCGGCGGCGGCCTGCCGCTCGCCGCGTTCGGCGGCCGCGGCGACGTGATGGAGCGCCTCGCGCCCGCGGGCGACGTCTACCAGGCGGGGACGCTGAGCGGGAACCCGCTCGCCACGGCGGCTGGGGTGTCGGTGCTGCGACGGCTGCGCGACCCGTCGGTCTACGAGGAGCTCGAGCGGCGTTCGGCGCGGCTGGCGGACGGGCTCGCGCGCCTCGGGCGCGTCCAGCGGGTCGGCGCGATGCTGACCCTCTTCGCGGGCCGCGACGACCCGGTCACGCGCTTCGAGCAGCTCGACACGGCGCCCTACGGCGAGCTCTTCCGCGGGCTGCTCGAGCGCGGGGTGTACGTGGCGCCGAGCCAGTACGAGTGCCTGTTCCCGTCGCTCGCGCACGGCGACGCAGAGATCGACGCCACCATCGAGGCCGCGGCGGATGTCCTCGGCGCCTGAGGCGGCTGCGATCGTCGCCCAGGCGCGCGGCGAGAGCGCGCTCTGGGTGCAGGCCCTGCGCCGCCCGGACGAATGGGAGCCGGTCTTCTCGCCGCTCGCCCCGCCCGAGTTCGGGCTCGGGCTGGAGACCGTGTACGAGGCCTACCTCGTCCACTACGGCCGCCCGCGGCTGTTCGCGCCGCCCGACGCCGACGAGGCGGTGCTGCTCGGGGACTACCTCTACGCGCACGGGCTCGTCCGCATCGCGGAGGCCGGCGGCGTCGACGCCGTCGCGGCGATGGCCGAGCTGATCTCGCGCTGCGCCGCGCTCCGCGCCGACGGCGGCCCGGGCGACGGCGAGGCGTGGGTCGACACCGCACGGCGGCTGGGCGGAGACCCGCGACCCGACGAGGTCGATCTCGCCCTCGCCCGTCACTGCGCTAGAGTCGCCCCCGAGGTGAACGCAGAGTGATCGTCTTCGACGCCGCGAAAGAGGGCCTGGACGTCATCCGGGGGATGCTGATCGTCGGAGGCATCTTCCTCGCCACGATCCTCCTCGGCGAGCTCGTCCACTGGGCCGGTCACCGCCGCGCGGTGCGCCGCCGGGCCCGGCGGAACGCGTACTAGCCGAGCGCGTGCCGGTCCGCGACCTGCGGGAGTGGATCGCGCTGCTCGAGCGCGAGGGCGAGCTCGTCCGCGTCGCCGCCGAGGTCGACCCGCACCTCGAGGTGACGGAGATCGTCGACCGGACGGTGAAGGCCGGCGGCCCCGCGCTCCTCTTCGAGCGCCCGAAGGGCAGCGACCGCCCCCTGCTCGTCAACCAGTTCGGCACCGAGCGCCGCGTGTGCCTCGCCTTCGGGGTGGAGCGGCTGGACGACGTCGCCGCGCGCCTCGCCGACGTGCTCGAGATGCAGCCGCCGGAAGGGCTCGCGGCCAAGGTGCGCGGCCTGAAGACGCTCAAGTCGATCGCCGACTCGCGTCCGCGCACGGTGCGGAGCGGTCCCTGCCAGGAGGTCGTGCTCCGCGGCGACGAGGTCGACCTCGGCCTCCTGCCCGTGCAGACCTGCTGGCCGGGCGACGGCGGCCCGTTCATCACGCTGCCGGCGGTCATCACCCACGACCCGCGCACCGGCCAGCGCAACGTCGGCATGTACCGGATGCAGGTGCTCGGCCGGAACACCACGGCGATGCACTGGCAGATCCACAAGGACGGCCGGGCCGACTACCTCATGACCGACGGCCGCCTCGAGGTCGCCGTCGCGCTCGGTCTCGACCCGATCAGCGCGTACTCGGCCAGCGCGCCGCTGCCGAAGCACATCGATGAGCTGATGGTGGCGGGCTTCCTGCGCGGCGCGCCGGTGGAGCTGGTCAAGGGGGTCTCCGTCGACGTCGAGGTGCCGGCCCACGCGGAGATCGTCCTCGAGGGCTACGTGGAGCGCGGCGACCTCGCCGACGAGGGGCCGTTCGGCGACCACACGGGCTTCTACACGCCCGTCGAGCCGTTCCCGGTCTTCCACGTCACCGCCCTGACGATGCGGCGCGACGCGATCTACCCCTCGATCGTCGTCGGCAAGCCGGTGCAGGAGGACGCCTGGCTCGGGAAGGCGACCGAGCGGATCTTCCTGCCGGCCGTGCGGATGACCGTGCCCGAGATCGTCGACTACGACCTGCCCGTCGCCGGCGCGTTCCACAACCTCTGCATCGTCTCGATCCGCAAGGCCTACCCCGGGCACGCGCGCAAGGTGATGCACGCCCTGTGGGGGCTCGGGATGCTGAGCCTGACCAAGGGCATCGTGGTGGTCGACGAGCACGTCGACGTCCACGACTACGCCCAGGTGATGTTCTACGTCGGGGCCAACGTCGACCCCAAGCGGGACGTCGAGCTCACCGAGGGGCCGGCCGACCATCTGGACCACGCGCCGACGCTCCAGTTCGTCAGCGGCAAGATCGGGATCGACGCCACCGCGAAGTCGCCGCTGGAGGGCGCGCGCGAGTGGCCGCCCGAGATCGAGATGAGCGACGAGGTGCGGCGCCTGGTCGACGAGCGGTGGGCCGAATACGGGATCGGTGCGGTTCCCTCCGCACCGTCCGCCCCGATCGGGCAGAGTTCGCGGCGGCTGTTACGACGTTGACCGCCCGAGACCCCAAGAGCAACACTCTCGTCTAGCCCTTGCCGCCGCACGACGACCATCCGCACGTCCCGGGCCCGAGCGTCTGGCCGGTCGGCTTCGCCGTCGGCATCGTCGTCCTGCTCGTCGGCCTGGTCGTCTCGTGGGTCGTCGTCGGGGTCGGCGCGGTCGTCGCGCTCTTCTTCGCGTTCCTCTGGGTGCGCGACCTGACCACCGGCACCGAGCTCGCGCAGGCGCCGGAGGTCGAGCCCGAGCGCGCCGCCGCGGCCCCGCTGCCGACGCCGGCGGACAGCGGCGCCCACGCCGCCCCCGCGGACGATCGCTTCTCGCGCTCGAAGTTCCTCGAGTTCTCGACGCTCGGGCTCGGCGGCGTCATCGGCGGCCTCGTCACGGCGCCCGCGCTCGGCTTCATGGTCGCGCCGGCCTTCCTCAAGCAGGGCGAGAAGGACGTCGACGTCGGCCCGCTCACCAAGTTCCCGGAGGGCAAGTACGTCGTCACGACGTTCATCTCCGATCCGAAGCAGGGCGTCGTCTCGCGGCGCACCGCGTACGTCCGGTACAACGGCAACGTCAAGGATCAGCCGAGCTTCACGATCATCTCGAACCACTGCGCCCACCTCGGCTGCCCGGTCCAGCCGAACGGGCCGCTCGACCAGAAGGCCGCGAGCGAGTACCAGGACGTGGCGCTGGTCCCGACCGTGTCGATCGCCGGCTTCGGCTGTCCGTGCCACGGCGGGCAGTACGACACCGAGGGCAACCGCGTCTCCGGGCCGCCCGTCCGCGCCCTCGACCGCTACGCGTACTCCATCCGCAACGGACACCTGTTCATCGGCCATCCGTTCTCCGTGTCCCACGTCGACGGCGCCGGCGCGACCGCCGTCGTCCACAAGTGGACGCTCGCGTTCCCGGGCGAGCACGTGAACGGCATCGAGTCCTGGCTCTACCCGGTGCAGCCTCCCCACTGATCGATCGAGCAGACCTTGGCGACACGCAGACTCACCCGGAGCCAGCAGCTCCAGCAGACGATCCTCTACCCCCTCGACTGGCTCGAGGAGCGGTCGGGCCTCGTCGGCGCCACCCGCTACTTCCTCTTCCGGAACGTCCCGAGCGACATCAACTGGTTCCAGACGCTCGGGTCGGCGACGCTGACGGCGTTCCTCGTCCAGGCGCTGACGGGCTCGATCCTGGCGATGTACTACAAGCCGGACGCCAACAGCGCCTACGCCTCGATCCAGAACATCACGAACGACGTGTGGGCCGGCTGGCTCGTCCGCGGCATGCACCGCTGGGGCGCCTCGGTCTTCATCATCCTCATGTTCATGCACATGGGGCGCGTGTTCCTGTTCGGCGCCTACAAGTACCCGCGCGAGCTGAACTGGATCATCGGCGTGCTGCTGCTCGCGATGGGCCTCGGCGAGGGCTTCACCGGCTACCTGCTGCCGTGGGACCAGACGGCGTACTGGGCGACCGTCGTCGGCATCAACATCAACGGCACCGCGCCGTTCCTGGGGCCGTTCCTGGCGCAGTTCCTCCAGGGCGGGACGTACATCAACCCGGACACGCTCTCTCGCTTCTACGCCATCCACATGCTGCTGATCCCGGGCGCGATCGCCGCGCTGATCGGCCTGCACCTGTACCTCGTCGTCCGGCTCGGCGTCACCTCGCCGCCGTGGTCGAAGGAGGCCGCGGGCACCGGGCCGCTCGACGACGTCTCGGCGAACGGCAAGCGCGCCGGCCTGATGCGCCCGATCACCCGCCGGGGGCGGGACCTCTAGGCCATGGCATCGGAACGCCTCGTCGAGCGCCGCCGGGTCTTCCAGCAGTACAAGACCGACGTCAAGGAGCGCGGGAAGCCCTTCTACCCGTTCGCGATGCTCCACGACACGATCATGTCGCTCGTCGTCGTGGCCGTGATCATCGGCCTCGCGTGCGTCTGGAAGTGGTCGACGCCGGGCGACCACACGTCGACCTCGCCGGGCTGGCTGGGCCCGCTGTTCGACAAGCCGGCCGACCCGGGGACGATCAACTTCGTCCCGCGGCCCGACTGGTACTTCTACTTCCTCTTCTACCTGCTGCGGATCTTCAAGTGGCCGAACTCGGTCCTGCTCGGGACGATCGGCATCCCGACGATCTGCCTCGTCCTCCTGCTCGCGATCCCGTTCCTCGACGTGCGCCTCGAGCGCCGGCTGCTGCGCCGTCCGGTGGCGCTGGTCGCGGCGGCGCTCGTCGTCGTCTCGATGGGCGTCCTCACCTACAAGGGCGCGGCGGCGAAGGAGGCGCTCGGCAGCGAGATCGTCGGGCACGTGCCGAGCTGGGCGCAGAAGCAGGGCTTCCAGAACAACCCGACGGCGATCGCGGGCGCCAAGCTGTTCGCGGAGTCGGGCTGCCTGAACTGCCACACCTACGAGTCGGACGGCGGCCACAACCTCGGCGCGCCGGTGCTCACGGACATCGGCTCGAAGAACCTCGGGGTCGCGTATCAGGTCGCCCACCTCAAGTGCCCCGCCTGCGTCAACCCGGGCAGTCCGATGCCGTCGTTCGCGGGCCTCGGGCCGGAGAACCTGCGCAAGCTCGCGGTGTTCCTCGAGGCCTCCAAGGGCAACGTCAAACACTGAGGCCTGCAGCCGCTCTCGCGCGAGCGGACGTAGGCTGTAACGACCAGTGCGCGTCTTTCTCGGCATCACCGGCGCGTCGGGCGCTCCGTACGCACGCCGCCTCCTGACCGCCCTCGCCGCGGCCGACTGCGAGGTCGGCGTCAGCGTGTCGGGTGCGGCGATCGAGGTGCTCGCGACGGAGCTCTACGGCGACGCGCGGCTCTCGCGCGACGAGGTGCTGGCGCGGCTCACCGAGGGCGCCGGCGACGCCGTGACGGTCCACGAGCCGAACGACTGGCGCGCACCGTACGCCTCGGGCTCGGCCAAGGTGGACGGGTACGTGATCTGCCCCTGCTCGATGGGGACGCTCGGGACGATCGCCTCGGGCGCGATGCAGAACCTGATCCACCGGGCGGCGTCCGTGGCGCTCAAGGAGGAGCGGAAGCTCGTGCTCTGCCCGCGGGAGACGCCGCTCTCGGCCATCCACCTCGAGAACATGCTGACCCTGCGCCGCGCCGGCGCGACGATCCTCTTCCTCGCGCCCGGGTTCTACGCGGGCGCCGAGACGGTCGACGACCTCGTCGACTTCGTCGTCGGCCGCATCCTCGACCAGCTGGGGCTCGAGAACGCGCTCGTCCCGCGCTGGGGGGACGCATGACGCTGGCGCCGGACGCGGTCCGCTCGATGTTCGACCGCATCGCGCCGGTCTACGACGTGATGAACCGCGTCATGACCGCGGGCCTCGACCTCCGCTGGCGCCGCCTGGCGGCGGAGGCGGCCGTGCGGCCGGGCGACCGGGTGCTCGACGCGGCGTGCGGGACCGGGGATCTCGCGCTCGCCGACCTGCGGGCCGGCGCGGCCCGCGTCACCGGGCTCGACTTCTCGGCCCGCATGCTGGCGCGGGCGCGCCGGAAGTCGGCCGCCGTCGAATGGGTGCAGGGCGACCTGCTCGCGCTGCCCTTCGCCGACGGCACGTTCGACGCGGCCACGGTCGGCTTCGGGGTGCGGAACGTCGCCGACCTCGAGCTCGGCCTGCGCGAGCTGCGCCGCGTCCTGCGTCCGGGCGGGCGCCTGGCGATCCTCGAGATCACGCAGCCGCGCGGGCCGCTGCGGCCGTTCTTCGCCCTCTGGTTCGACCGAGTCGTGCCGCTCCTCGGCCGCGTGCTCCCGGGCGGCTCCGCCTACAGCTACCTGCCGCAGTCGGTCAAGCGCTTCCCTCCGGCCGAGCAGCTTGCGACGCTGCTCGGCGAATGCGGCTTCGAGGGCGTCTCCTACCGGCTGCTCGGCTGGTCGATCATCGCCGTGCACACGGGGACGGCGGCATGACGCTCACGCAGATCAACGGCACCCCGGGGCTGGCCGGCTACATGGCCGAGGTCGAGGCCGAGCTCGCGCGGGCGGTCTGCGCCCGGCCCGGTCTCGCCGCGGAGGTGTCGGGCGAGGCGCTCGCCGCCGGCGGCAAGCGGCTGCGGCCGCTGCTCTGCTTCCTCACCGCGCCGCCCGAGGGCGAGGCGTCGGTGGCGGCGGGCGTCGCGGTCGAGCTGGTGCACATGGCGACGCTCGTGCACGACGACCTCGTCGACGGCGCGCGGATGCGCCGCGGGATCCCCGCGGCGTGGTCGGTCTTCGGCGCCGACGCGGCGCTCGCGGCGGGCGACTACCTCTACGCCTGCGCCTTCTCGGTGCTCGCCGAGACCGGCGACGAGTCCGCGGTGTCGACGCTCGCCGACTCGGCGCTCTGCCTCGCGCGCGGCGAGGCGATGCAGCGGCTCCAGACCTACGACCCGGAGACGACGATCGAGGCGTACCTGGAGCGGTGCACGCTGAAGACGGCGAAGCTGATCCAGGCCGCGTGCCTGCTCGGCTCGGGCGGCGACCCCGCGCTCGGGGCCTACGGCCTGAACCTCGGCATCGCCTTCCAGATCGCCGACGACATCCTCGACTGCGCGGGGCAGACGCAGGAGACGGGCAAGGTCCCCGGCACCGACCTCCGCGAGGGCACGCCGACGATGCCGCTGCTGCTCGCGGCGCAGGTCGACCGGGTCGTGCGGGAGGCGCTGGCGGGCGGGCCGCTCGACGGCGCGCTGGTCCGGGTCGCCGCCACCGACGCGTTGGAGCGGTCGCGCCAGGCTGCGCTCGACTACGCTGCGCGGGCGCGGTCCTTCCTGGACGGCGACACGCACCGGGAGGAGCTGGAAGCCTTGACCTTCGCGATCGTCGACCGCGCCTCATGACGAATCCCATCCGCCTCGGCCGCATCGGCTACGCGAACATGGCGCCGGTCTTCTACCGGCTCGACGCGGACGTCGAGGAGGTCGTCGGCGTCCCGACCGCGCTGAACGACCTGCTGGTCGCGGGCGAGATCGACGTCGCGCCGATCTCGTCCATCCACTACGCGCGCAACGCCGGGACGCTCCGGCTGCTGCCCCGCCTCTGCGTCTCGAGCGAGGGCGCCGTCGAGTCGATCCAGCTCGTGTCGCGCACGCCGCTCGACCGGATCCGCTCGGTGGCGGTGACGCCGGAGTCGGCGACCTCGGTCGTCCTGACGAAGGTGCTCCTGCCGGACGCGGACCACCTGCCGCTGTCGGCGTACGACGAGGGCCAGGCGGAGGCGAAGATGCTGATCGGCGACGCCGCGCTGAAGTCGGCGTTCGAGGACCCGACGCCGCACCACGACCTCGGCAAGCTCTGGCTGGAGCGCACCGGGCTGCCGATGGTCTTCGCCGTCTGGGCCGCGCCCGAGCCGACGCATCCCGACCTGCTCGAGCTCGAGGAGGCGTTCGTCGCCTCGCTGCGGGCGGCGCGCGCCGAGCCGGAGCAGCTCGCCCGCGAGTCGGCGGAGCGCTACGGCTACCCCGCCGGCTTCCTGGCCCGCTACTTCGAGAAGCTGCGCTACCGCTTCGGCCCTCGCGAGCGGGCCGGGTTCTACACGTTCCTCGAGATGGCCCGCGACGTGGGCGAGCTCGACGAGGTGCCGGAGCTCCGGTTCGTCGCCGCCGGCGCGACCGTCTAGGCCCGTGGAGGCCGTCGTCGCGGCGGCCGTCGAGGCGATCGCCAGCCGCGACTGGGAGGGCCTGAAGCCGCTGCTTCACCCGTACCTGCACTGGCACGGCGCCGGCGGGGCTCGCCTGCGCGGCCGGACGAACGTCCTCGCGCACCTCGAGTCCGCCGGCCCGCAGGAGCTGCCGGCCGAGGTCGAGCTCCGCGACGGCCAGATCTACCGCTGGCGCGCCTGAGCCCCGGCCGTCGTGCCGGGGCGCCGAACCAGGGTCAGACCCGGGTCTGACCCTGCTCGAGCGGTTGGGCTGCCGAAACCGTCCCGCGCGCAGGGGATTCGCGGGCTGAGCGCCGGCGCGGGCGGTCCGCTCAGCGGGAGGCGCTCAGCGCCGGAGGCCGTTCGGCGTGGCGGTACTCGACCGTGTAGCCGAGCCGGCGCGGCACGGCGAGCAGCGCGTCGAGGTCGAGGTCGATCGTCGCGCCCGCCTTCTGCGTCACCTCGTCCTCGATCGGCAGGTCGAAGTCGTCGGCGCCGAACTCGAGCGCGCGGAACGCCTCCTCGTTCTGCGTCAGCACCGACGTCCGGAGGTGCTCGACGTTGTCGAGGAAGATCCGGCTGAGCGCGATGTGCCGCCAGTACTCCCGCGGTGCGATCTCGCGGCCGCCGAACGCCGTGCCGTAGGGCTTGTACGTCCAGCAGAGGAACGAGAACAGCCCGTCGAGGCCGTCGCGCAGGCAGGCGTCCTGGAAGTCCCGGGTGCGCTGCAGGTGCTCGAGCCGCTCGTCGAGCGTCTCGTCGAAGCCGATCACCATCGTCGCGGTCGTCCGCATCCCGCTCTCAACGATCGCGCGCTGCGCCTCCAGGAACTCGCGCACCGTGTACTTGAACTTGGCGTGCCGGCTGCGGAAGTCCTCGGTGAGGATCTCGCTGCCGCCGCCCGTGATCCAGTGGACGCCCGCGTCGCGCAGGCGCGCGGCCGCCTCGGCGTGGCTCAGCCCCGCGCGGTCGGCGAGGTAGACGAACTCCGCGATGGTGAGGGCGTAGAACTCGACGCGGTCTCCGTACCGCGCGCGCACGGAGGCGAAGAGGTCGCAGTAGAAGTCGAGCGGCAGCTTCGGGTTGAAGCCGCCGTTGAACGCCACGAGGTCGCCGCCGACGGCGAGCAGGTCGTCGATCTTGGCGAACACCTGCTCGCGGTCGAGGACGTAGCCGCCGTTCTGGTTCGGCAGGACGTAGAACGCGCAGTAGTCGCACTGGGCGACGCAGACGTTCGTGTAGTTGACGATCCGCATCACCATGTAGGTCGCGCGGTCGGGCCGGTGCCAGCGTCCGCGGACCGCCTGCGCGAGCCGCTTCAGCTCGTCGTCGGACGCCTCGTTCCAGAGCAGGGCGGCATCCGCTGTGTCGATGCGGCCGCCGGCGGCGACCGTCGCCGCGATCTCGTCGAGGCGTCCCACCGCGCACACGCTATCCGAGCGTCGGAGTGGCCCGGCGCTGCAAGGCTGTACGCTCCGCAGGCGCGTGACCTCGTTCCTCGCCCACTACGGCATCGTCGCCATCTTCTGCCTGATGGCGATCGACGCGGTCTTCCCCGCGGCCAGCGAGCTCACCATGGTCTACGGCGGCGCGCTCGCCTCGGGTGCGCTCGGCCGCGAGCTGGACGTCTTCGGCTCGCACGCGGGCGGCTTCGAGGCCTACGTCGCGGTCGTCGTCTCCGGCCTGGTCGGCTACCAGCTCGGCGCGATCGCGGGCTGGGCGATCGGCGACCGGGGCGGCCGGCCCCTGCTCGAGCGCCGCGGCCGCTGGTTCCATCTCTCGCCCGAGAAGCTCGACCGCGCCGACCGCTGGTTCGCCCGCTGGGACCAGTGGGCGGTGTTCGTCGGCCGCTTCACGCCGGTCGCCCGGTCGTTCATCTCGATCCCCGCCGGCGTGTTCGAGATGCCCTTCGCGCGCTACAACGCGCTCACCCTGGTCGGCAACGCGCTCTGGTGCATCGTGCTCGCCGCGATCGGCTGGGCGCTCGGCTCCAGCTACCACGGCTTCGACGACGCGTTCACGTACGTCGAGGTGGCGGTCGTCGCGGTTGCGCTCCTCGGAGCGGCCTGGTGGCTGCTGCGCCGGCGCAAGTCGTCTACGATTGCCGTTCGTGGCGATCAAGCACGTTGACGTCCAGGCGCAGTACGCGCCGCTGATCGGCGAGCTCCAGGACGCCTTCACGCGCACCCTCGAGTCCGGCCGCTTCATCTTCGGGCCGGAGGTGACCGCGTTCGAGGAGGAGTGCGCGGCGATGCTCGGCGTGCAGGAGTGCGTGAGCTGCGCCAACGGCACCGACGCGCTCGTGCTCGTGTTCGACGCCCTCGGCATCGGCCCCGGCGACGAGGTGATCTGCCCGGCGTTCACGTTCTATGCCACGGCCGAGGCGATCGCGCGGATCGGCGCGACGCCCGTCTTCGCCGAGATCGACCCGGTCACGCTCAACCTCGACCCGGCCGACGTCGAGCGCCGCGTCACGGCCGAGACCAAGGCGATCGTCCCCGTCCACCTGTTCGGACGGCCCGCGAGCCTCGAGCCGATCCAGGCGCTCGGGCTCCCCGTCGTCGAGGACGCCGCGCAGGCGTTCGGCGCCGACGGCATCGCGACGAGCGTCGCGTCGACCTTCAGCTTCTTCCCGACCAAGAACCTCTTCGCGCTCGGCGACGGCGGCCTCATCGCCGTCAACGACGCCGAGCTCGCGCAGAAGCTGCGGATGCTCCGCTTCCACGGCTCGGCGGCGAAGAAGGAGTTCCTGTACGTCGGCTACAACTCGCGCCTCGACGCGATGCAGGCCGCGTTCCTGCGGATCTTCCTGCGGCACATCGCGCGCTGGAACGAGGAGCGCCGCGAGGCCGCGGAGCGGTATCGCGAGCTGCTCGACGGGATCGTCGAGGTCCCGGTCGACGAGCCGGGGCACGTCTACCACCAGTTCTGCGTCCGCTCGCCCGAGCGCGACAAGCTCACCGCGGCGCTGAAGGCCGCCGAGATCGAGTCGGCGACCTACTACGAGCCGCCGCTGCACCTGCAGCCGGCGCTCCGTCACCTCGGCTACTCGGAGGGCGACTTCCCGCTCACCGAGCAGGCGGCCCGCGAGAACCTCTGCCTGCCCCTGTGGGCGGGGATCTCCGACGCGCAGCAGCGCGAGGTCGTCTCCGTGCTCCAGCGCGCGGTCGAGCTCGTCGTGTCGTGATCCGGGTTCCGGTCACCCGGCACCGGATCTGGCAGGTCGTCGTCGACGCCTGCCTGATCGCGGCGGCGTGGTGGCTGACGTTCTTCCTGCTGTGGGACAGCTCGATCCCGCGCTACTACCGGCACCTGCTCGACTGGCAGGTTTTCCTGCTCGTGATCGGGCTCGAGCTGGCGACGTTCGTCCTGTTCGGCTTCTACAACCGCTGGTGGCGCTACGTGTCGACGCGCGACATGTGGGGTGCGTTCCGGGGCGTCACCGCGGCGTCGGGCGTCGTCTACCTGATCCTGTACGCGTTCCCGCCCGACCACACCTCGCGGCTGCCGCACCGCATCGCGGCCCTCGACTACCTGCTTCTGCTCGCGTTCGTCGCCGGCTCGCGGCTGCTCGCCCGCTCGCTGATCGAGCGCCCGCAGCCCGGCCTCGTCGTCGCGCGCGGCAAGGAGGTGCTGATCGTCGGCGCCGGCGACGCCGGCCAGCTGCTGATCCGCGAGATGCAGCGCAACCGCGCGCTCGGCACCACACCGATCGGGCTCCTCGACGACGACCCGCGCAAGCGCAACCTGCGCCTCCACGGCGTGCGTGTCCTCGGGACGACGGGCGACCTGCCGCACGTGCTGCGCGACAACCGGCCCGACGAGGTGCTGATCGCGATCCCGTCCGCGGCCGGCGAGACGCGCCGCCGCATCGTCGACGCCTGCAACGCCCAGGGCGTCCCGGTGAAGACGCTGCCGGGCCTGCACGAGCTCATCTCGGGCGACCTCAACCTCGCCGGGCAGATCCGGCCGGTGCAGGTCGAGGACGTCCTCGGCCGCGAGCCGGTCGAGGTCGACCTGGAGGCCGTCGCCCCGTACCTCCGCGGCAAGACCGTGCTCGTGACGGGCGCCGGCGGCTCGATCGGCTCGGAGCTCTGCCGTCAGCTCGCGCGGATCGGCGCGGCCCGGCTCGTGCTCGTCGACAAGGGCGAGCCGCCCCTGTTCGAGATCGAGCGCGAGCTCGTCGGCGAGCGGAACTACGCGGGCGCGATCCCCGTGCTCGGCGACGCCGGCGACCGCGCGAAGATGCGCCAGGTCTTCGCGCGCTACGAGCCCCAGGTCGTCTTCCACGCGGCCGCCTACAAGCACGTCGCGATGCTCGAGGCGAATCCGCTCCAGGCCGTGTCGAACAACATCTTCGGGACGCGCACGCTGGCCGAGGTGGCCGTCGAGGCGGGCGTCGAGCGCTTCGTGCTCATCTCCACCGACAAGGCCGCCAACCCCCTGAACGTGATGGGGCGCTCGAAGGCGATCTGCGAGTGGATCGTGGAGTCGCTCGCGCTCCGCGACGACGTGGAGACCCGCTTCGTGGCGGTGCGGTTCGGCAACGTGCTCGGCTCGTCCGGCTCGGTCATCCCGATCTTCCGCCGCCAGATCGAGCGCGGCGGGCCGGTCGGGGTGACCCATCCCGAGATGACGCGCTTCTTCATGACGATCCCGGAGGCGGCGTCGCTCGTCGTCCAGGCGGGGGCGATGGGCGGCCGCGGCCAGGTGTACGTCCTCGACATGGGCCAGCCGGTGCGGATCCTCGACCTCGCGAAGCAGATGATCCGGCTCTCGGGGAAGAGCGAGTCCGAGATCCCGATCCAGTTCATCGGGCCGGCGCCCGGCGAGAAGATCCACGAGGTGCTGTGGAACGAGGGCGAGGCCGTCGGGCCCACCTCGCATCCGAAGATCATGCGCGCGGCGCGGCCGGCGATCGACCGTGACTGGCTCGAGGAGGAGCTGGTCGAGCTCGAGCGGCTCGTCGCGGAAGCCGACGCGGACGGCGTCGTCGAGAAGCTCGCCCGCATGGTGGGCGAGCCGCAGCGCACCGGCACCGAGGCCGTGCTCGAGGACACGATGCACTGATGGCCGGGTTCGGTCAGATGCCGCAGGTCTTGCCGCGGCGCGGCAGCGACGGCGTCGCATTCGAGGAGTGCGAGCACATCGTCCGCGAGGACGACGTCGACACCGCCCTCTGCGGCGTCGACCAGACCAACGTGCCCTGGAACCAGGGCCTCCCCGTGTGCCAGGCGTGCCTCGCCGTGGCGCAGGGGCGCATGTCCTAGCGCGGCCGGTCGGAACGCTCCACCCGCGCGTCCCGTCCGTGAACGGCCGCGCTCGCGCCCGCCTCGCGGTCGAAGTTCCACTCTCGTCACGTTCGCCCGCCGGGGCCGCGGGTACGGTGGCCCGGTGGACCCGCTCGACGGCCTGAACCCCGAACAGCGGCGTGCGGCCGAGGCGGTGCGCGGACCGGTCTGCATCCTCGCCGGCGCCGGTTCGGGCAAGACGACGACCATCACCCGCCGGATCGCGCAGCAGGTGGCGACCGGCGCGTTCGAGCCCGCCCAGATCATGGCGGTGACGTTCACCGACAAGGCGGGCGGCGAGCTGCGGGCCCGGCTGGCGGCGCTCGGCGTGCAGCGGGTGCGGGCGGGGACGTTCCATTCCGCGGCGCTCCGGCAGCTCCGGCACTTCGCGCCCGGCGAGGTGGGCAAGATCCTGCCGTCGAAGGCGCTGATCCTCCGCCAGATCGGCAACCGCCTCCCGGGTGCGTTCAAGTTCCGGCCGGCGGCCGACCTCGCGACCGAGATCGAGTGGGCGAAGAACCGGCGCATCGGGCCCGACGAGTACCTCGACGCGGCAGCCGGCCGCGAGCCGCCGATCCCCTCCGACCTCATGGCGCGGGTCTACCGCGACTACGAGCGGCGCAAGGCCGAGGGCGGCCTCACGGACTTCGAGGACCTCCTCGAGCGGGCCGTGCGGCTCTTCGAGCGGGACGAGCGGGCGGCGGAGACGTTCCGCAGGCAGTACTGCGCGTTCACGGTGGACGAGTACCAGGACGTGAACCTGCTCCAGCAGACGCTGCTCGAGCTCTGGGTCGGCGACCGCGACGACCTCTGCGTCGTCGGCGACGACTACCAGTCGATCTACGCGTTCACGGGCGCCTCGCCCGAGCACCTGCTCGACCTGCCGCGCCGCTACCCGCACGCGACCGTCGTCCGGCTCGAGGAGAACTACCGCTCGACCCCGCAGGTGCTCGAGCTGGCGAACCGTCTCGTGCCGCGGCTGGGCGGGGCGGAGAAGGTGCTGCGGCCGACGCGGCCCGCCGGCCCCGAGCCCGTCGTGCGGCCCTATCCCTCGCCCGGCGACGAGGCGGCGGCGATCGTCGCGGCGATCCGCGCGGCCGGGGCGCCGCTCGAGGAGATCGCGATCCTCTGCCGTACGAACGCGAGGCTCGCCGACTTCGAGGAGGTCCTGCACGACGCCGGCCTGCCGTTCCAGGGAGCGTCGCTGCTCCACCGCGAAGCGGCCCGGCGGATCGTCCGGCGGCTCGAGCGCGACGGCCGCCCCGCCGCGACGGCCGTGCGAGAGGCGGCGCTCGACGGCGGCTGGCTCGAGACGCTGCCGGACAAGCTCGGCGAGCGCGAGCTCGTCCGCCAGACCGACCTGAGCCGCCTCGTCGCGCTGGCGGCGGAGTTCGACGGCGACGCGGCGTCGTTCGTCGAGGAGCTGCGCCGCCGGTTCGACCCGGGCGGCGACGGAGCGCGCGGCGTCCACCTGCTGACGCTGCACCGCGCCAAGGGGCTGGAGTTCGACTCGGTCTTCCTGCCGCGCGTCGAGGAGAAGGAGCTGCCGTCGCGACAGGCGCGGACGGCGGCCGAGATCGACGAGGAGCGGCGCCTCCTCTACGTCGGCATCACGCGAGCCAAGCGGCAGGTCTGGCTCAGCTGGTCGGGCAGGCGGTCGCGGTTCCTGCAGGAGCTCGGGGTGACACGGGTCGGGGCGCCCGCGCCGCCGGCGGCGCCGCGGGAGTCGCGCGACTGGTCGCCGGAGGCCGAGCGTCTGCGCGCGTGGCGTCTCGAGCGGGCGCGGGAGGACGGCGTCCCGCCGTACGTCGTCTTCCACGACAGCGTCCTGCACGCGATCGCCGACGCGCGCCCGGCGTCGCTCGGCGAGCTGTCCGAGATCTCCGGCGTCGGGCCGGCGAAGCTCGAGCGCTACGGCGAGGAGCTCCTCGGGGTGTTGGAGGCGCACGCACCCGCGGCCGGTGCGTGATCCGCGGCCGGCGCTATCCCGCGTCGAGCGCCGTCAGCAGCAGGTCCAGCATGACCTGCGGGTCGCGCCGCGTGCGTGACTCGGGGCCCCGGTCGCGTTTGCGGAGCTCCAGGGCGCGCGGGTCGGTGAGCGGCCGCAGCCTGCCCTGGCGGATCAGCTCCTCGTCGACGCCGCCGAGCCGCCCGCCGTACGTCGTGTAGACGGGGACGCCGAGGGCGGCGGCCTCGCGGTTCATCGTCCCGCCGGCCGAGACGACCAGGTCGGCGAGCGCGATCAGGCTCTGCGCGTCCACCGCCTCGTCGGGGACGATCACGCGCGGCAGCGCGAGCGACCGGACGTAGTCGCGCTGCTCCTCGGTGCGTGGGATCACGAACGCGTGCACGTCCTCGAGGTTCCCCACGTGCTCGAGCGTCTGCGGGAAGAGCGGGTTCGAGTGCCGGTGGTACAGCGACACGTCCGGCGGCGGCCGGAGGACGACGAGGATGTTCGCCGGGTCGATCCCCCAGACCTCGAGGACGCCGTGGTCGGGCTCGAAGTCGGAGAGGTAGTACTCCTCCTTCAGCCCCGGGTACTGCTGGAGCTTCGGCGGCACCGCGGTGTAGCGGGCGAGCCGCTCCGGCGGGATCGACTCCGGCACGACCACGCGGGTCGCCGCCCGGCAGCCGAGCTGGTGCTGGAGCCAGGCCCATTCGTAGTCGAACGTCGTGGCGCTCGGGACGTGCAGGGCGCGGGCCGTCATCGTCAGCTCGTGCGACCCGTGCGCGAGCGCGAGATCGAAGTTGCGCTCGCGCGCCCACTTGCGCAGCGCGCGCAGCCGCCCCCGCATCTGGCGCGCCTTGCCGACGGCCGACCGGCCGCCGTGATGGCCGATCACGGTCGCCTCCATGCCGTGCGATCGGATGAGCTGGAGCGTCTGCGCGTAGTCGCGCGCCGTGATCTCCACCTCGTGTCCCTGCGCCCGCAGCCGCTCGACGAGCGGCCGGAACACCAGAGGGTGCGCGCTGGCGGTGAAGTCGACCCAGACCTTCATCGCCGCCGACCGTACCTGGTGGGCAGGTTGTCGGCCTGCCGGGTCACGTACTGGAGCTGTGCATCTGCGCCGGAGCTGGACCGCTGCATCGGCCGGGGCCTACGAGGCTGCGAGCGGCTCGAGCGCGACGTCGCGCCGCACGCCCTCGACATGGCGCTCGTACCAGAGCGTCAGCGAGAGCAGTCCCCACAGCTGGCGCGACAGGTCCTGGCGGCCGGAGACGTGGTCGTCGAGGACGCGGGTGACGGCGGCCGGCTGCAGCAGGCCCTGGCGGCGGATCGCGTCGGGGGCGAGCGTCTCGCGGGCGAACGGCTCGAGCTCCCCGCGCAGCCAGGCGGCGGCCGGGATCGAGAAGCCGCGCTTGCGACCGTGGACGACCTCGCGCGGCAGCAGCGGCTCGACCGCCCGGCGGAGCAGGCGCTTCTTCTGGAAGCCGCGCACCTTGCGGCTCGCCGGCAGCGAGAACGCGAAGTTGCAGACGACGGTGTCCATGAAGGGAACCCGGGTCTCGAGCGACCAGGCCATCGACGCGCGGTCGGTCTTCGTCAGCAGGTCGTCGACGAGGTAGAGGCCGAGGTCGACGTCCTGGAGGCGCGTCAGGAGGTCGTGCCCCTCGGTCTCGGCGAAGCGGGCGCGCTGGAGGTCGACGGGGTCGAACCCGTGGCGCCGGCCGGTCAGCTCGGCACGGGCGTCGGCCGAGAAGATCTCCTTCCAGCCGTGGTGCCGCTCGAGGGGCGGCAGGTGCGCCGCGCGGACGAACCGCTTGGCCTTGTAGTCGAAGCTGACCCGCTTCGACGAGCTCGGGAGTCGCTCGACCAGCGGAGCGGCGAGCCCGGCCAGCGGCCCGACGCGCTCGGCGAGCAGGTCGGCGACGTAGGTGTAGTAGCCGCCGAAGAGCTCGTCGCCGCCCTCGCCCGAGAGCGCGACCTTCACGTCCTCGGCGGCGAGCCGCGAGACGAGATAGGTCGGCAGCGCCGACGAATCCGCGAACGGCTCGTCGAACGCGTCCGCCAGCGCCGGGAGCAGGAGCGCGGCGTCGGGACGCAGCACGAGCTCGCGGTGGCGGGTGCCGTACCGCGCCGCCACCGCGCGCGCGCCGGCGAGCTCGTCGAACGACGCGTCCTCGAAGCCGATCGAGAACGTCCGCACCGGCTCGGACGACTCCTCCGCGGCCAGTGCGGCGAGCGCGCCCGAGTCGACCCCGCCCGAGAGGAGCACCCCGACCGGGACGTCGGCGACGAGGTGCGCGCGGACCGAGTCGCGCAGCCGCGCGCGGCACTCCTCCAGCAGCTCCGCCTCGTCGTCGTCCGTCCGCTCGGCGAGCGGCCCGGGGCGCGCGAAGCGCTCGGTCGTCGTCGTCCCCTCGCGCCAGAGCAGCAGGTGCCCCGGCGGCAGCTTGCGGATCTCCCGGTAGATCGAGAGCGGCGCCGGGATCGAGTTCGTCGCGAGGAACGCCTCGACCGCGTCGAGGTCGATCTCACCGCGCGGCAGGGCGTCGAGCTCCGAGGCGAACGACAGCTCCCCGCCGACGTCGCGGACGTACAGGGGCTTGATGCCGAAGCGATCGCGGGCGAGCAGCAGGCGTCGCTCGCGGGCGTCCCACAGCGCCACCGCGAACATGCCGCGCAGCCGCTCGAGGTACGCCGTGCCCCATTGCTCGTACCCGTGCACGTGCACCTCGGTGTCGCACCGCGTCCGGAAGCGGTGGCCGAGTCGCTCCAGCTCGGCGAGCAGCTCGCGGTAGTTGTAGATCTCGCCGTTCTGGACGACCGTGACCGTGCCGTCCTCGTTCGCGATCGGCTGGTCGCCGGCGGCCAGGTCGATGATCGCGAGCCTGCGCGCTGCGAGCCCGACGCCGCCGTCGACGAACCTGCCCTCGGAGTCCGGGCCGCGATGGTGGAGCGTTTCCGCCATCGCAGCGAGGCGTTCCCGGTCGACCGGGCCGTTCGTCGTCGCGAGACCGCAGATGCCGCACACGACGGAGAGGGTAGTCGCGAGCCCTAGCGGCCCAGGCCGACCGTCTGCCTGAGCACGCGGACACCGGTGACGAAGAGGCAGCGCAGGTAGAGCGGCACCGAGCGGTCGGCGATCCACTCGAGGTCGTGGGCCAGCTTCTCGGCCATCGAGGTCTCGTAGCCGCGCCGCACCTGCGCGAACCCCGTCAGCCCGGGGCGAACGACCAGCCGCTGCCAGTAGGCCGGCAGGTCGTTCGCGAGCTCCGCGAAGAAGCGGGGCCTGATCGGGCGCGGCCCGACGAACGACATGTCCCCGCGGACGACGTTCCAGAGCTGCGGGATCTCGTCGAGCTGCGAGGCCTTCAGCCAGCGCCCGACGGAGGTCAGCTCCTCCTCGGTGCGGCGGACGAGCTCCTCGCCGAGGTACTGGCCGATCCGCTCCTCGGCGCCGGGCCGCAGCGTCCGGAACTTGAGCATGCGGAAGAAGCGGCCGCCGCGGCCCACACGCTCGCCGCGGTAGAGGACCGGGCGTCCGCTCGTGGCGGCGAGCACCGCCGCGATGACGAGCGCGAGAGGGACGAGCACCAGCCCGAACGCCAGCGCCAGGGCGAGATCGAGCAGCCGGAGCTCGAGGTCGATGCGACGGTGCGGGGCCTCCCGGGCGAGACGCGTGTAGCCGGTGACCAGCGTGTCCTCGAGGGGTGGCGCGGATGCCACGAGGGCGATGGTAGACCTTGGCCGTGCGCGTAACGAGCATCGACCACGTCCAGGTCGCGGCGCCGGCGGGGTGCGAGGCGGAGGCGCGCGCCTTCTACCGCGACCTGCTTGGGCTCGACGAGCTGCCGAAGCCGGAGCCGCTCCGCGCGCGCGGCGGCTGCTGGTTCCGGGCCGGCGCGCAGGAGCTCCACGTCGGCGTCGAGGATCCGTTCGCGCCGGCGCGGAAGGCGCATCCCGGGTTCGTGGTCGACGACCTCGACGCGCTCCGGGCGCGGCTGCGCGAGGCCGGGCAGGAGCCGCGCGACGACGACACCATCCCGGGCACGGCGCGCTTCTACGCCGAGGACCCCTTCGGCAACCGCCTCGAGTTCCGCCAGGCGTAGCCTCCGTCCCGCGCCCGAGCGCCGTCGTGCCCGAGCGCCGTCGCGTCCGGGTGCCGCTGCGCCCGAGCGGCGCCCACCCCGTCTCGCCGCCTCCCGCGGTCGACCACCGGGCTCGCCGAACCACCGAGTCTGCCTCTTCGCGCCACCCTCCCCGGCCCTCGTCACACATCCGGCACGGAGTCGGCACACACCTGTCACCGGTGCCTGGCACCGCGACAGGGCTCCTTCGGACAGGCCGGCGGAGGCCGGAGTGCTATAAGCCATGCTTATGGACACGCGGCAGCTCCAGGCGTTCTGCGCGGTCGTCGAGCGGCGGTCGTTCTCCCAGGCGGCCGAGCGGCTCGGGGTGACCCAGCCGGCGGTCAGCCTCCAGGTGCGCTCTCTCGAGAAGCGGCTCGGGCTCCAGCTCCTCGACCGGTCCGGCCGGCGCATCGAGCCGACCGAGGCCGGGCTGCGGCTGTACCGCGGCGCGCAGCGGCTGCTCCAGCTCGAGGAGCAGATCGTCAACGAGCTGGCCGAGGACGCCGAGGGCGAGGTCACGGGATCGCTGGAGATCGGCGCCTCGACCGGGCCGGGCGGGGTCGTGATCGCCGAGCTGCTCTGCGAGCTCGTCGACCGCTATCCGCAGCTGCACGTCCACCTGACGGTCGCGGACACGCAGTCCGTCGTCGAGCGCGTCGCCGACCGCTCGCTCGAGCTGGGGGTCGTCGGCGCCGCGCCGCGCCACCGCGGGGTGGAGTACGAGCCGTTCTTCCGCGACGAGGTCGTCCTGATCACGCCGCCCGGGCACCCGCACGCGGGGCGGACGATCACGCTCGAGGAGCTTGCGAACGCGTCGCTGATCGTGATGCAGGACGGCGCCGGCGTGCGCCAGCTGATCGAGGACGAGCTCCGCCGGGCCGGGACGAAGCTGCGCGACCTGAACGTCCGGCTCGAGCTCGGGCTGCAGGAGTCGGCGCGCAGCGCCGTGCGGGCCGGGCACGGCGTCACCTTCATCTCGCGCTCGTCGGTGGAGGCCGACCTCGCCGCCGGGACGCTCGCCGAGGCGCGGGTCGAGGGCCTCGAGCTCGAGCGCGACGTGCTGCTCGTGCGCGCGGCCGGGCGCTCCGAGACCCGAGCCGCCCGGGCGTTCCTCGAGTTCGCCCGCGATCGCCTCCCGTGATCGTCCGCTGGCGGCTCGACGAGCTCCCGGACGCCCTCGCGGAGCTCGGCATCGTCCGCCCGTTCGTCGTCGCCGGCCCGCGCTGGCGCGGTCTCGACCTGCCGGCGCACGCCGGCTGGTGGGACGAGGTGCCCTCGGCGCGGATCGAGGCGCCCGCCGAGGCGGACGGGCTGCTGGCGATCGGCGGCGGCTCGGCGATCGACACCGCGAAGGCGGCCTCCGCGCGGACCGGCCTCCCGGTCGTGTCCGTGCCGACCACCTACTCCGGGGCGGAGTGGTCGAGCGGCTTCGGCATCCGGACGCCCGACCGGCGCATGGTCGGCGGGGGCGGCGGGGCGCACGTCGCCGGGATCGTCTACGACGTCGAGCTGACGCTGGGCCTGCCGGTGCCCGAGACCGTCGGGACCTCGCTCAACGCGCTCGCCCACTGCGCGGAGGCGCTCTACGTCCGCCGGCGCAGCCCGGAGGCCGACGAGCAGGCCCTCGCCGGCGCCGCGCTCGTCGCGACCGCGCTTCCCGCCGTCGTCGATCGCCCCGACGATCGCGGCGCCCGGCTCGCCCTCCTCCAAGGAGCCGCGCACGCCGGCCATGCGCTTGGCCTGGCCGGGCTCGGCCTCGCGCACGCGATGGCGCAGGCGGTCGGGGGCGCCTATGGGATCCCGCACGGCGCCGCGAACGCCCTCTGCCTGCCGCCGGCGCTCCGGTTCAACCGCACCGTCGTGCCGGACGAGATCGCACGCCTGGGGGACGCCGTCGGCGGCGACCCCGTTGAGCGCGCGGCCGCGCTCGCGCGACGCGGCGGGTTCGACCGCCTGCGCGATCTCGGCGTCCCGCGGGAGGGGCTCGACGCCGTCGCGGAGGCGGCCGCGGGCCGCCGGGGCAACCTCGACAACCCCCGCGTCGCGACGGCCGCGGAGATCCGCGACCTCTTCGAGTCGATCTGGTGACGAGGTTGCCGGTCACATTCGACTCTCCGCGCGGGTCCGCTACACAGAAACCGTGGACGCCCGCCCCAACATCGCCGCGCGCGCCGGCCGCTGGTCGGCCGACCACTGGAAGACCGCGGTCCTGCTCTGGCTCGCGTTCTGCGTCGTCGCGATCGCGATCGGCAACGCGGTCGGCACGCACAAGCTGAAGCAGGCCGACACCGCCTCGGGCGACACGCGGGTCGCCGAGCGGATCCTCGCCCGCGCCGGCTTCCAGCGGCAGGCGACCGAGAGCGTCCTCGTCCAGTCGAAGACCCGACGCGTCACCGACCCGGCGTTCCGCTCCGCGGTCGGCGACGTCATCCGCGGCATCTCGGCGCAGCCCGTCGTCCGGAACGTCAGCTCGCCGTACGACCCGGCGAACAAGGGACAGATCTCCGAGGACGGCCACTCCGCGATCGTCCAGTTCGAGATCGCCGGCGATCCCGAGAAGGCGCTCGACAAGGTCCAGCCCGTCCTCGACCGCGTCGCCGCGCTCCAGGCGTCGCACCGCGCGTTCACGATCGCCGAGTTCGGCCAGGCGAGCGCGAACCACGTGCTGAACCAGACGCTCGGCAAGGACTTCAAGCGGGCCGAGTACTCGTCCCTGCCGGTGACGCTCGTCATCCTGCTCCTGGCGTTCGGCGCGCTCGTCGCGGCCGGCCTGCCGGTCCTGCTCGCCTTCTCGGGCGTTCTGGCGACCCTCGGCCTCAACTCGCTGATCAGCCACCTCGTCGCGGCAGGCGACCCGACCCAGAGCGTGATCCTCCTGATCGGCATGGCGGTGGGCGTCGACTACTCGCTCTTCTACATCCGCCGCGAGCGCGAGGAGCGCGCCGCCGGGCGCTCGCACCTCGACGCGCTCTTCCGCACCGCCGCGACCTCCGGCTACGCCGTCCTCATCTCCGGCCTGACCGTGCTGATCGCGATGGCCGGGATGCTCTTCACCGGCAACGCGATCTTCACCTCGATCGCGGTCGGCGCGATGCTGATGGTCGCCGTCGCGCTGATCGGCTCGCTGTCGATCCTGCCGGCGCTCCTCTCGAAGCTCGGC
>DASZWI010000035.1:0-1729 GCA_035546715.1 Gaiellaceae bacterium
GGCTCGTCGCCGATCGTCCACAGCCGGTGCGGCGAGGACGAGTCGAACGCGATCGAGGCCCCCGGGCCGAGCTCGTACTCGTCGAAGCCGACCCGCACGCCGAGCATCCCGCTCTGGACGTAGCCGTACTCGCGGCCGCCGTGCCGGACGAGCGCGTCCGCCGGGCACGACTCGCCGCCGACCGGGTAGACCACGTACAGGAACTCCACCTCGGGGTCGCTGTGCGGCGTGAGCCGCTCCCAGCGCACGCCCGACGCGAGGTTGATGACGCGGCGCGTGTCCGGGAGCGCGACGATGCCGTCGTCGTCCTGCGGCGAGCGGCGCACCCGCGGTGACGGCGCCTCCGGTGTGTCGCCGAAGACGTCGCTCATGGTCATGCCGAGCTCGGTGACCAGCGCGTAGAGCGTGCTCACGGACGGGTTGACCCGGTCGAGCTCGATCTGCGAGACGAGGCTCGGCGACACCCCGACGCGGCGGGCGAGCTCGCGCAGGCTGATGCCCCGCCGCTCGCGCTCCTCGCGCAGCCGGCTCCCCACCGCCGAGGACTCGAACGTGCGATCCGTGGCCACCATGTCCTACCGTAGTCGCTGCCGGATCTCGGCGGCGATCCGATCCGCACCCGGCAGGAACGCGTCCTCGAGCGGCGGGCTGTACGGAATGGGCGTGTTCGGCGTCGCGATGCGCCAGGCGTCGTCGAGGTGGCCGAGCGCCTCCTCCGTCACGCGCGCGAGCACCTCCCCGGCCCAGCCGCCCGTGAGCGGGCCCTCCTCGACGACCGCGACCCGGTTCGTCTTCCGGACGGACGCGAGCACCGTGTCGACGTCGAGCGGCCGCAGCGTGCGGAGGTCGATCACCTCGGCGGAGATGCGATCGCGCTCGAGCTCGTCCGCAGCCTCGAGCGCGTCGTGGACGCTCTTCATCGCGGTGACGACGGTCACGTCGCTGCCCTCGCGGACGACCGCGGCCTCGCCGAGCCGGCCCACGGCACCGTTCACCTCGCCCTCGAGCCCGTACAGGCGCTTGTGCTCGAAGAAGAGCACGGGGTTGTCGTCGCGGATCGCCGCCTTGAGGAGCGCCTTGGCGTCCGCCGGATTCGACGGCGCGACGATCTTCAGCCCCGGCACGCCCATGAACCACGACGCCGGCAGCTGCGAGTGGATCGCGCCGAAGCGGCCGCCCGCGCCGACGACCGAGCGGATGACGAGCGGCACGCTCACCTGCTCCTGCGTCAGGAACCAGTACTTCGTCGCCTGGTTCACGAGCATGTCCATGGCGAGCGTGAGGAAGTCGCCGAACATGATCTCGATCACCGGCCGCAACCCCGTCACCGCCGAGCCGAAGGCGGCGCCCGCGAGCGCGAGCTCCGAGATCGGCGTGTCGAAGACGCGGCGGTCGCCGTACTTCTCGTGCAGGCCGGGCGTCGCCGCGAAGACCCCGCCGGCGACCGCGACGTCCTCGCCGAAGAACACGACGCGCTCGTCCGCGGCCAGCTCCTCGTCGAGCGCGTCCCGGATCGCGGTGCGGAAGGCGACGGCGGTCACGGCAGCGTGAGGACGAGCGGCCGCTCGAGCAGCTCGCAGAGACGGGACAGGAACCGCGCGCCGTCGGCGCCGTAGACCACCCGGTGGTCGGCGCTCAGGGTCAGCGTCATCGCGTCGCGGAAGCGGACGCGGTCGCCGTCCTCGACGGGCTCGCGGCGGACTCCGCCGACGGCGAGGATGCCGACCTG
>DASZWI010000036.1:0-12906 GCA_035546715.1 Gaiellaceae bacterium
GCGCCCGGATCACGTGCGCCACGTCCGGTAGACCTCCGCCGCCGCCCGCCCGAAGCCGCCCGGCTGGCCGCCGGCGACGAACGTCGCGGCGACCTCCTCCAGCTCGCCCGCCCAGCGCCACGCCTTCCGGTCGGCGGCCGAAGTCGCCCGCTCGAGCCGCGCGTCCAGTCCCGGGAGCGACGCTTCCCACTCGGCGCGCAGGGCCTCGCCGACGCCGTGGGCGTCGGCGACCGCGGCGGTGGAGAGGAGGAGCGCCGCCGAGCCTTTCGTCCACGCCGCATAGGTCATCTTCAGCGCCGAGGCCGCACCCACCGCGCTGCCGAGCACCCGCGCCTCGAGCGGACCGCCGGCGAAGAGGCCCGCGACCAGCTCCGCCTCGCCGCCGGAGAGGTAGAGGCGCGTGGTGCCCGGCTCGGTCGGAGGCGGTCCGACGATGCCGCCGTCGACGAAGCGCGGGTGCAGCTCGGCGGCCGCCCGGGCCGTCGCCGGGGAGACGGCGTTCGCGTCGACGTACAGCCCCGTGCCGCCCGCGAGCGCGCGCGAGACGTCGAGCGCGGCGTGCGGCGGGCAGACCGACAGCACGACGTCGGCGCCGCGCAGCCGCTCGAGCGTCCCGGCGTCCTCCAGACCGGCGGCGCGTGCGCGCGCGGCGGTCTCGGCGCTCCGGCCCTCGGACGCCCACTGCACGTCGTGCCCGCCCTCGCGGAGGGCCGCGCCGATCGCCGCTCCCATCTCGCCCGGGTGGACGAGCGCGATCCTCACGTGATCGCGCCGAGCAGCACGAACGCGAAGAACGCGACGGAGATGACGCCGTTCATCGTGAAGAACGCCGCGTCGAGGCGGCGCAGGTCGCCCGGCGCGACGAGCGAGTGCTCGTACGCGAGCAGCAGGGCGACGCAGGCGACCCCCGCCCAGTAGCCCCAGGTGACGCCGATGCCGATCCCGGCGGCGATCAGCGCCGCCACGGTGACGAAGTGCAGGACGCGGGCGCCCGCGAAGGCGCCGCGCTCGCCGAAGCGGACCGCCCAGGAGTGGAGCCCCTGCACCCGGTCGACCTCGAGATCGAAGAGCGCATAGAGGAGGTCGAAGCCGGCCACCCACGCGGCGACGGCGATGCCGAGCGTCCACGCCGTCCAGGGCAGATCGCCGCGGATCGCCACCCACGCGCCCACCGGGGCGAGGCCGTCGACCGCGCCGAGCCACAGGTGGCAGAGCCAGGTGAACCGCTTGAGGTACGGGTAGACGACGAACGCGACGACCGGGATCGGCCAGAGCCAGCGCACGATCGGCTGGAGCTGCCAGACGGCGACGAGGAAGACGAAGAGCGCGACGAGGCAGAACGCGACCACGGCGCCGAACCCGAGGGAGCCGGTGGGGATCTCGCGCCCGGCGGTGCGCGGGTTGCGCGCGTCGATGCCCGCGTCGATCAGGCGGTTCAGCGCCATCGCGAGCGACCTCGCGCCCACCATGGCGGCCGTGATCCAGAAGAGGTCGTGGGACTCCGGGACGCCGCCCACGGCCAGGAACGCCCCGACGTAGGCGAACGGCAGCGCGAAGACCGTGTGCTCGATCTTGACGAGCCGGGCGTACCGAACCGGGAGCGAAGGGACGGCGGTGTCGCTCACGACCAGCGATGGTAGTAGGTCGTCAGGTCTGGACGTGGCTCGTCGGCTCGTCGGCGAGCAGGCGCAGGGCGTGCGGCAGAGCCGGCGCGAGCAGGGCGTAGCCGTCGCGGCAGCCGCCGGGCGAGCCCGGCAGGTTGACGACGAGGGTGCGTCCCACGACGCCCGCGACGCCGCGGGAGAGCAGCCCGTGCGGGGTCTTGGCGATGGAGTCGGCCCGGAGCGCCTCGGCGATGCCGGGGGCCTCCCGCTGCAGGACGGTGCGCGTCGCCTCCGGCGTCACGTCGCGCGGGCCGAGCCCGGTCCCGCCGGTCGTCAGCACGAGCGCCGCCTGCGCCGCGAGCTCCTCGATCGCCGCGGCGATGAGGTCGGCCTCGTCGGGGACGACGCGCCGCTCGACCGCGTACCCGTCCGCGGCCAGGCGCTCGGCCAGGATGTCGCCGCTCGTGTCCTCCGCCTGCCCGCGCGAGACGCGGTCCGAGACGGTCAGCACGGCCGCGTTCACTCCTTCACCTTCTCCAGGAGCTGGACCGTGAACCCCATCGTCTTGTCGACCGCCTTCGCCATGTCGTAGACCGTCAGCGCGGCGACCGCCGCCGCGGTCAGGGCCTCCATCTCGACGCCGGTCTGCGCGGTCGTCGCCGCCTCGGCCACGATCTCGACGCCGCCCGCGACGACCTCGAGGTCGACGGCGACGTGCGAGAGCGGCAGCGGGTGGCAGAGCGGGATCAGGTCGGCCGTCCGCTTCGCCGCCATGATCCCGGCGAGCTGCGCCGTCGTCAGGGCGTCTCCCTTGGGCAGCGCGCGCAGCCGCTCCGCCGTCTCCGGCTGCATGGTCACGACGGCCCGGGCACGGGCCCGCCGCCGTTGCTCCGGCTTGGCGCCCACGTCCACCATGCGGACGGCGCCGGACTCGTCGACGTGCGAGAGGTCGCTCATCTGTTGTCTCCTTTGGCAATTCCGTCGAGATCGACGAGCAGGCCGTCGATCCAGGCGCTGACGTCATGGTTGCGCACGTGCGCACGGATCGCCTCGATCCGCTCGCGCCGCTCGCCGGCCGGCATCGTCAGGGCGCGGTGGAGCGCCTCGGCCTGGTCGAGGAGGTCGAAGGGGTTGACCGTCACGGCCCAGTCGCCGAGCTCCTCGTGCGCACCGGCGTTCTCGGACAGGACGAGCACGCCGTCGCGGACGTTGACGAGGGGCGCCTCCTTGGCGACGAGGTTCATCCCGTCGAAGACGGCGTTGACGAGGAGCGCGTCGTACTGCTTGTACGCGGCGACCGAGCGCGGGAAGTCGTCGGCCACGTCGAGCCGGAGCGGCGTCCAGCCGTCGCGCCCGAAGCGCTCGTTCACCGTCCGCGCCTCCCGCTCGATCGCCGCCAGGTACGCGACGTACTCGGGCACGTCCTGCCGCGACGGGTCGAGGAGCGCCAGCATCGAGACGCGGCCGTGGAGCTCCGGGTGCAGCTCGAGGAGCAGGCCGAAGGCGCGGAGGCCGCGGACGACGTTCTTCGACGGATCGGTCCGGTCGACCCGGAGGACGAGCAGCTCGTCGCGCGTCGCCTCGAGCTCCCGCTCGCGCTCGAGGACCGCGTCGCTCGCCGCGAGGGCGTCGAACTCGCCCGGGTCGATCGAGATCGCGCGGGCCACCACCCGCACCCGGCGGCCCCGGTAGGCGAGCGTGCGGTCGTCCACCTGCTCGGCGCCGGCGAGGTCGACGGCGGAGCGCAGGAAGTTCCGCTGCCAGCGCGCCGTGTGGAAGCCGACGAGGTCGTTCGCCAGCAGCCCGTCGAAGACGGCCAGGCGCAGGTTCGGCGGGAGCGCCGTCCACTCGTCCGGGCCCGGCCACGGGATGTGCACGAAGTGCGCGAGCGTCGCGTCGGGCCGCGCGTCCCGCACGAGCCGGGGCGCGCGGTACAGGTGGTAGTCGTGGAAGAAGACGGCCGCGGCGGGACGGCGGTCGAGCTCGGACAGCGCCGCGGCGGCGAACGCCTCGTTCACGGGCTCGTAGCCGTCGCGCCAGGCGTCCCGGAGCCCGCGGCCGGTCTCGAGCTGCTCGGCCAGGCCCCACAGCGAGTGGTGGACGAACCAGAGCATCGGGTTCGCGACGACGTTGTAGTAGGCGTCGTAGGCGGCGGGGTCGTGCGCCACGAGGAGCGCGCGGTAGGGCGCGCCCGTGCGCGTCGTCTCGTCGACGGTGCCTCCCGCCTCCCGCGCGACGGCGCGGTCCTCGTCGGAGATGGCGCTCGCGATCCACGTCACGTCGTGGCGCTCGAGCAGGCCGCGCAGCGCCGTCACGAGGCCGCCGCCGCCGCGCCGCGCGATGCGGGCGCCCTCGGCGTCGCGGTCGTAGGAGACGGGCCCGCGGTTCGACACGACGATCAGCGGCCGCCGGCTCACCGTCGTCGCTCCACGGTCGTCGCGTCGACGACGGCGATGCTACGCCGCCGGCAGGAGCTTCACGAAGCGCAGCCGCGAGCCGCCGCCCTGCGGCCGCTCGCCGATCTCGAACTCGTCGGCAAGCGCCTGGATGAGCGCGATGCCGAGGCCGCCCTCGGAGAGCTCGTCGCCGGCCGGCGCAAGGGTCTCGGAGGGCGGGTCGAAGCCCTCGCCCTCGTCGACCACCTCGACGACGAGCCGGTCGGGATGCAGCTCGTAGACGATCTCGACCACGCCCTCGCCGCCCGCGTACGCATGGCGCACCGAGTTCGTGCAGGCCTCGGTGAGGGCGAGCTTGAGGTCGCCGAGCACCTCCTGCGAGAGCGGCTCGGCCCGCAGCCGCGAGATCCCGGTCAGGGCCAGCCGGCCGAGCGTGATGTACTCCGGCTTCGCCGGGATGGTGAGACGGATCGCGTGCGCGCCGCCCTCATGACCGTCTACCGCCACAGTTGTGTCCGCCGTCATCTCCGTCATGCTCGCGAGGTTCGCGGGCGAAACCTTAGGTGATCTTGCCGAATCCTCGTACGCCTAGGCGCGTCGTGTCGCCGGGCGGGTTCCCTGCGCGGCCCGTTCCCTAACCCGCGCCGGCCCGCGCGACGAGCCGGACGGGCACGATCCGGCGCTTGCCGTCCCGCACGAGCGTCAGCCGTGCTGTCTGTCCTGGCAACAGCCGGCCGGAGACGATCCGCACCACGTCGGCGGCGCTCTCGACCCGCTGGCCGTCGATGGCGACGATGACGTCGCCGCCGAGACGGACGTCGAGCCCCTGGAAGAGGACGTCCCGCGTGCCCGCGCGCAGGCCGGCCTTCGCGGCCGGGCTCGCCGCGCGGACAGCGTCCACGAGCGCGCCGCGCTCGACGCCGAGCCCGAACCGCCGGGCGACTGACGGGGTCAGATCCTCCGTGGTCACGCCGAGGTAGGCGTACTGCACCCGGCCCGTCGCCAGCAGCTGCTCGAGCGAGCGGCGCGCCGAGTCGATCGGGACCGCGAACCCGACTCCCTCGAAGCCCGAGCCGGCGCCGCTCGAGCGGATCTGCGCGTTGATGCCGATCACCCGGCCGCGTGCGTCGAAGAGCGGCCCGCCCGAGTTGCCGTGGTTGATCGGCGCGTCGGTCTGGATCGCGTCGACGAGGTCGTAGCGGGTGGTCAGCGACGGGATCGCGCGGCCGGTGGCTGAGACGACGCCGACCGTGAGCGAGTCCGCGTTCCCGAACGGGCTGCCGATCGCGGCGACCGGCGCGCCGACGACCACCCCGGCCGAGCGGCCGAGCGGCACCGGATGCACCACGTGGTCGCGCGGGTCGACCTTGACGACGCCGACGTCGTCGTACAGGTCGTAGCCGACGATCCGGGCAGGGACGCGATCGCCGTCGGCGAACTGAACGTAGACGGAGCGCGCCGCGCGGGCGCTCCCGACCGCGCCCTGCCCGGCCGTGGTGATGACGTGCGCGTCCGTGAGGATCAGCCCCGATCGCGCCACGACGAAGCCGGAGCCCTGGCTCTCGGACGCCCCCGTCCCGCCGAACGACGAGACGATCGTGACGACGCCGGCCGAGCGGGCGCGATAGATCTGGGCCGGCTGGAAGCCGTTGCCCGTCAGCGGCCGCGCGGCGACGACGGCCGAGGGCAGGCCGGCGTCGGTCAGGCGGGCGCGCAGGACGGTCGTTCCGCCCCCGCCGATCCATCCGCTGCCGGCGCCGACCGCCAACGCGATGGCGGCGCCGACGACGGCCGAGCCGAGACAGAGAGCCGCGATCGCGAGGCGCACGCGGGCCAGCGTAGCCCTCGTCCCGTTTTCACGTCGAAACGACGACCGTTTGCACGGGCACGTCGGCCGTCGGCAGCACGAGCGTGAACGCCGTCCGGCCGGGCTCCGAGTCCAGCTCGATGCGGCCGCCCATCACCTCGGCGAGCTCGCGCGCGATCGCGAGCCCGAGCCCGCTCCCCGAGGCCCGGCCGCCCTCGAGCCGGTAGAAGCGCTCGAACACGTGGTTCTGGGCCTCGACCGGGATGCCCGGCCCGCGATCCCGCACGACGAGGAGCGCCCGGCTCCCTTCGCGGGCGGTCTCCAGCTCGATCGGCGTGCCGCGCGGCGTGTGCACGAGCGCGTTCTCGACGAGGATGCGGCCGATCTGCAGGACGCGCGCCGCGTCGCCGCGCGCCGCGACCGGGCGCGAGGCGCCGGTGCGCAGCTCGTGCTCGGTGGCCATCGCGCGCGGCCCGAACTCGGCCGCCAGCTCGTCGGCGAGGCCGCCGAGGTCGACGTCCTCGGCGGCGACCGCGATCCGGCCGGCGTCGAGCCGGGACAGGTCGAGCAGGTCGGTCGCGAGCTTCGTCAGGCGCTCCACCTGCTCGCGCATCCGGGCCTGGAACTCCTGGCGCGTCGCGTCGTCGAGCTCCGGGTCGTCGAGCAGCTCGAGGAAGCCGCCGAGCGAGAAGAGCGGCGTCCGCAGCTCGTGGGACGCGTTGGCGATGAACGCGCCGCGGGCCCGGTCGAGCCGCGCCAGACGGAGCCGCATCCGCTCGAACGCCCGCGCGAGCTGCGCGAGCTCGTCGGTCCCGGGATCGACGACCGGCTGCTCGAAGTCGCCGGCGGCGATCCGCTCGGCCGCCTGCTCGAGCCGCTTGATCCGGCGGGTGAACAGGCTGGCGCCCAGGTATCCGAGCAGCACCGTCAGCCCGACGACGATCGCGCCCGCGACGAACACCCGCCGCCGCACGACCCGGACGCCCTCGGCCTGCTCGTCGAACGAGCGCGACAGCATCAGCACCGGCCCCTCCGGGCCCAGCGGGTACGCCGCCTCGGCGTACGAATGGCCGTCGCGATGCACGATGCCGCGCGCCGGCGCCAGCGAGCGGGCGGCCGCGAGCGCCACGCGGTCGTCGACGAGACCCGAGTCGTTCGTCGTCTGGTTCGAATCGGCGAACGGGGTCACGGTCAGCGGCGCCGGGACGACCGAGAACACGACCGCACGGGCCGAGTACTGCTCGGCCATGGACGTCGGCCACTCCGCTTCCGCCGAGTACGTCGTCGCGCCGGCGCGCACCGCCGCGGCGAGCGTGCTCAGCTCCGCGTCGGCCAGCGACGACCGGTACGACGGGACGACGATGAGGTAGACGATCGCCAGCGCGCCGACGACCACCCCGAGCAGGGCGACCGCCAGCCGCGTGGCGACGCCGCCGAGGAGCATCACCGGTCGCTGAAGCGGTAGCCGACGCCGCGCACGGTGAGGATGTGCTGCGGCGTCCGCGGCTCCTCCTCGATCTTCTCGCGCAGGTGGCGCACGTGCACGTCGATCGTCCGCGGGTCGCGGTAGTCGGCGCTCGTCCACAGCGCCTCGAGCAGCATCCGCCGGCTGAACACGCGGCCGGGGCTGGAGGCGAGCGTGCGCAGCAGCTCGAACTCGACGTACGTGAGCTGCACCGGCTCGCCGCGGACCTCCACGGTGCGGCGCGGGACGTCGATGACCACGTCGCCGAGGTCGAGACGCTCGTCGCCCGCCGCCTCCTCGCCCAGCCGCGGGGCCTTCGCCCGCCGCAGCAGCGCCCGCACGCGCGAGCGGAACTCGCGGATCGAGAAGGGCTTCGTGATGTAGTCGTCGGCGCCGAGCTCGAGCCCGATCACCTTGTCGAGCTCGTCGTCGCGCGCCGTCAGCATGATGATCGGCACCGCGCTCGAGGCGCGCAGGCGCTTGCAGACCTCGAGCCCGTCGAGCTTCGGCAGCATGATGTCGAGGACGACGAGGTCGACGGTGCGCGGGTCGAACAGGCGCAACGCCTCCTCGCCGTCGGCGGCCTGGACGACCGTGTAGCCGTCCCGCTCGAGGGGGAACGTGAGCAGACGCCGGACGCTGTCCTCGTCGTCGACCAGCAGGATCGTGGAGCTGTCGGCCATCGCAGAGCGCCCGCCGGAGGCCGCACGGCCCGTTCGGCCGTGGAGCGGCGGCTCCGCGTCTTACTATAGACCGCCAATGGCGATGACCCGGCCCCCGGCGCGGCGCCGGCGGCCTCGGCCTGGGTCGCTGGAGCGGCCGGTCAACGGCCGCCTCGTGCGGAGCGCCTTCCTCGTCCTCTCGCTGCCGCTGCTCCTGGCCGCCTTCAGCGTCGCCCGGCCCAGCCCGCTGCCCGCGCCGCTCCTGCCGCCGGCGTTCGACCAGAACGCGACCCGCTTCCTCGCCACCGAGCTCGCGCAGAGCTTCCCGAGCCGCGTCCCCGGGACCGCCGACGCGACGAAGGCCGCCAACTGGTTCCGCGACCAGCTGCGCCAGTACGGCCTGCCGGTCGTCTCGGACACGTGGGAGCAGAGCGCGCCGGGGCTCGGACGCGTGCGCCTCCACAACATCTGGGCCGTGGCGGCCGGCCAGTCCTCCGACGCCATCGTCGTGATGGCGCACCGCGACGACGCCGGCGCCGGGCCGGGCGCCGACGACGACGCGAGCGGCACCGCCGCGCTCATCGAGCTCGCCCGCACCTACGCCGAGCCGAGCACGCCGGCCGAGCAGCGCGTCCGCGCGGCGCACACGGTCGTCTTCCTGTCGACCGACGGAGGCGCCTTCGGCGGGCTGGGCGCGGCCCGCTTCGCCGCCCACCTGCCGTTCAAGGTGGTCGCCGTCCTGAACCTCGACGCCGTCGCGAGCACCGGGCCGCCCCGGCTCGTGCTCACCGGCGACCGGCCGCGCTCGCCCGCGGCGACGCTCGTCGAGACGGTCGCCCGCCGCGTGCTCGAGCAGACGGCGCAGTCGCCGCGGCGGGCGAGCCTGCTCGGCCAGCTCATCGACCTGGGCTTCCCGTTCACCCTCTACGAGCAGGGCCCGTTCGTCGCCCGGGGCATCCCCGCCGTCACCCTCACGACGGCGGGCGAGCGGCCGCCGGCGCCGTTCACCGACCGTCCCGGCAGGCTGAGCGCCGCCCGGCTCGGCCAGCTGGGGCGGGCGACCCAGGAGATCCTCGGCTCGCTCGACCAGGGCCTCGAGCTCGCCCAGGGGACGACGAGCTACCTCTGGCTGGGCGACCGGGTCATCCGCGGCTGGGCGATCGAGCTGGTGCTGATCGCGCTCGTCGTGCCGTTCCTCGTCGGCGCCGTCGACCTGTTCGCGCGCTGCCGGCGGCGCCGCATCCCGCTCCGGCCCGCACTGGCGAGCCTCCGCACTCGTCTCGGCTTCTGGCTCTTCCTCGGCCTCGCGTTCTGGTTCTTCGACCTCCTCGGCGCCTGGCCCGGCGGCTCCGCCCGGCCGCCCGACCCCGGCCTGCCGGCGGTGGGCAAGTGGCCGCTCGCGACCCTCGTCGGGCTCGTCGTCGTCGCCGTGCTCGGCTGGATCGTGAGCCGCCACCGGCTCGTCCCCCGCCGCCGGGTGACCGCGGAGGAGGAGCTCGCGGGGCAGACCGCGGCGCTGCTCGGCCTCGGGCTGATCGCGTTGCTCCTCATGGCAACAAACCCGTTCGCGCTGCTCTTCGCCCTGCCCGCGCTGCACGCCTGGCTGTGGCTGCCGCAGGTGCGCAACGCCTCGCCGCTCACCCGCGCCGGGGTCTACCTCGCGGGCCTCGTCGGCCCGCTGCTCGTGCTGCTCTCGCTCGCCGTCCGCTACGACCTCGGCCTCGACGCGCCCTGGTACCTCCTCGAGCTGGTTGGCGTCGGCTACGTCCCGTTGCCCGCCGTCGTCCTCACGCTCGCCGGCGGGGCGGCCGCGGCGCAGCTCGCCGCGGTCGCGCTCGGGCGCTACGCCCCGTATCCGCCGCCCGGCGAGCGGCCCGCGCGCGGCCCGCTGCGCGAGCTCGTCCGCCGCACGGTCCTCGCCTTCCGTGCCCGGCGCCGCGCAACCGAGGGCCGGAATCGTGCGTTCGGAGGGTAGTGCGACCTCGCCGAATCGTCCGGTTCGCCGGCACGCTGCTGATCGCGGCGGGCGTGCTGACGCTCGCCTGGGTGGTGGTCGTCTGGCGGTGGCAGGACCCGTTCACCGCGATCTACACCCACTTCCAGCAGTCCCGCCTCGCGCACGACTACGACCGCCGCGCCGCGGCGTACCGCCCGCGGCTGGGCCCGGGCCGGAATCTCGCGGCCGTCCGGCGCTCCGTCGCCGCGGAGGCCGCGGCCTACCGGCGGACGCTCCGTCCGGGCGACCCGGTCGGCCGGCTGAGGATCGGCCGCATCGGGCTCGACATGGTGGTCGTCCAGGGCACCGGCGAGGGCGAGCTGAAGAAGGGGCCCGGCCACTACGCCGGCAGCGGCCTCCCGGGCGGCGGCCACCTGATCTACGTCGCCGGCCATCGCACGACGTACCTGGCGCCCTTCGCGCACATCGACGACATCCGCACCGGCGACTACGTGACGTTCACCGTGCCGTACGGCGCCTTCACCTACCGGGTGACGGGGCACGAGATCGTGCCCGCCGACGACCTCGCCGTGCTGCGCGACCGCGGGCGCGAGGTGCTGCGGCTGCAGGCCTGCCATCCGCGCTTCTTCGCGTCCCACCGCTACCTCGTCGACGCGACGCTCGTCGCGATGCACCCGAAGGGAGCGCGGAGCTACAGCCTGACGAGCGCGCCCGGGCTCGCCGCGGGCGTCACACCGGCACGTAGCTGACGGCCGCGCCGGCCGCGAGCTCGCCCTCGCCGCGCGGCACCAGGACGAGCGCGTCGGCGGCGGACGAGCGGACGATCATGTGCGACTCCTGGCCCCGCAGCGGATCGACGACGAGCCGGTCGCCGTCGACGCGCGTGCGCGCGCGGACGAGCGCGTCGCGCTCGGCGCCGCGCCGCACCGGCGCGCCGAGCACCGCCGGCCGGAACCGCGGACCGGGCTCGGCGGCGCCCTGGAGCGCGAGCAGCGCCGGCCGCACGAAGAGCTCGAAGCCGACGAGCGACGACACCGGGTTCCCCGGCAGGCCGAACACGAGCGTCGATCGGCGGACGGCGAACGCGATCGGCTTGCCGGGCCGCATGGACACGCGCCAGAAGACTTCCTCGGCCCCCAGCTCCGCGAGCGTCCCGCGGACGAGATCGTGGGGCCCGACGGAGACGCCGCCGGAGGTGATCAGCACGTCGGCGTCGAGCGCGCGGGCGAGCGCGGCCCGGGTCGCGTCCGGGTCGTCCCCGACGGGCGGAAGCCGGTCTGCGAGGCCGCCCGCGCTGGCGACCTGCGCCGCGAGCATGACGCCGTTCGACTCGTAGATCTCGCCGGCGCCGAGCGTGTCGCCCGGCGCGCGCAGCTCCGTGCCGGTCGGCAGGATCGCCACGCGCGGCACGCGCCCGCACCGCACCTCGGCGATGCCCGCGGCCGCCAGCGCCCCCACCTGCGCGGGTCCGACGACCGACCCGGCCTCGGCCACGACCGCGCCGGCCGTGACGTCCCCGCCCACCGGGCGGATGTTGTCGCCTTCCTGGACAACGGCGACGGTCACGCTCTCGCCGTCGACGACCACCTCCTCCACCGGCACGACGGCGTCCGCGCCGTCCGGGACGACCGCGCCGGTCGAGATCTCGATCGCCTCGCCCGGCCCGAGCGCCCGGTGTGCGGGCCGTCCCGCGGCAGAGCGGTCGACGATGCGCCGCGATCCGCTCCCGTCCGCCACACGCACCGCATAGCCGTCCATCGCCGAGCTGCGGAATCCGGGCAGGTCGACCGCGGCCACGGCGTCCTCGGCGAGCACGCGGCCGGCGGCCCGTGCGACGGCGACCGTCTCCGCGCCGAGCGAGGGCGCACGCGCGAGGACCGCGGCGAGCGCCTCGTCGATGGTCAGCAGGTCCGGCATCTCGGGCCACGATACTTCGCGCATGACCGACGGGCCGCTCGCGGGGCGCTACCGGTTGCTCGAGCCCCTCGGTCGTGGATCGATGAGCTCCGTCTGGCTGGCCGAGGACGAAGAGCTCGGGCGCAGGGTCGCGGTGAAGACCCTGGCGCCGACGGCCGACCGCACCCGCTTCGAGCGGGAGGCTCGGGCGGTCGCGTCGCTCTCGCACCAGAACGTCTGCGCGCTCTGGGACTACGGCGAGGAGAGCGGGCGCCCGTACATGGTCCTCGAGTACCTCGAGGGCGGCACGCTCGAGGACCGGCTGCGCTCCGGCCGGCCCTTGCCCGACCCCGACACCCGCCGCATCGCGCACGAGGTGGCGGCCGGGCTCGCGCAGGCGCACGCGCGGGGCCTCGTGCACCGCGACCTCAAGCCGGCGAACATCCTCTTCGACGGCGAGGGCCGCGCGAAGATCGCCGACTTCGGGATCGCCCGGATGGGCGACGCGGGGCTCACCGAGACGGGCACCGTGCTCGGCACGGCCTCGTACATCTCGCCCGAGCAGGCCGCGGGCGAGCCGGCCGGCCCGGCGAGCGACGTCTACTCGTTCGGCGTCATCCTCTTCCGGATGCTCACGGGGCGGCTGCCCTTCGTGGCGAGCAACGCGATGGAGCTCGTCCGGATGCACCGCGACGACCCGCCGCCCGCCGTCGCCTCGGTGCGGCCCGACGCGCCCCACCCGCTGGCGGAGGTCGCCGACGCGGCGCTTGCAAAGGACCCGGCCGCACGGCCGCACGACGGGGCGGCGCTCGTCGCCGCGCTGACCGGTGTGGCGGCCACGCTCGCCGTGCCCGGGACCGACGCGGCGACCCGCATCCTGCGGCCGGCTGCTCCACCCGCTCGCCCGCGGCGGCGGCGCGCGCCGCTCGTCGCGGCCGCGATCGTCGTTCCGGCCCTGCTCGCCGCCGGCGTCGTCGCCGCCTGGCTGACCACGCGCTCCGACCCGCCGGCCGCGCCGACGACGCTCCCGGCGCTCTCGCTGCCCAGGGTCGCGCCCGGATCGACGGCCGCGGCGGCCGTGCCTCCGTCCACCGCCGTCCCGACGACGACCCGCGCGAC
>DASZWI010000037.1:0-1666 GCA_035546715.1 Gaiellaceae bacterium
CCGGCACTGGGTCGGCACGAGCGCGAGGAGACCGCGCGCGAGCTCCAGGCCACCCTGGTCGAGCTGCTCGACCTGTCGCTGCTCGGGAAGCAGCTCCACTGGACGGTCGTCGGCCCGCTCTTCCGGCCGCTGCACCTCTTCCTGGACGAGCTCGTCGATGCGTGGCGCACGCTGGCGGACACCGTCGCGGAGCGCTCGGTGATGCTCGGCTCGATGCCCGACGGTCAGGCTGCCGCGATCGCCTCGGGCACGCCGCTCGAGGGCGTCGAGCGCGGGCCGCTCGCCGACCACGTCGTCGTGCACGAGCTCACGCACCGCATCGCCGAGGTCAGCGAGCGCTGCCGCGCCCGGATGGACCGTCTGGGCGAGCTCGATCTCGCCTCGCAGGACGTGCTGATCGAGGTCGTGCGCGCGCTCGAGGAGCAGCAGTGGATGATGCGCTCGCAGTTCGGCGCCGGCGCCTAGCTCGGCGCCGGATCCTGCGCTAGGGGCCGGGGCGCCGGAGCGCCTGGCAGCTCCCGTTCACCGGCCTCGAGAGCTCGACGTTCGTCGCCTGGACGGTGACGCCCTTGTCGGAGCTCGTTCCGAACACGAACGCGCAGAGGTTCTTCGCGAGCGCGGAGACGCCGACCTTCGCCGTCTCGGTGATGGCGGTCTTGCCGTTCACCGCGACCCTCGTCGTGCCGCGGAAGCCCTTCACGGTGAGGGTCGATCCCTTCACCGCGGTGATCGTGCCGAAGGCGAGGCCGACGTTCGCGGGCCGCCGAAAGCCGTTCGGGTTGCCGGTGCCCCCCGGCGGCGTGCCGCCGTTCCGATTGGGCCGCCTGCCCCCGAACGGGTTCGTGCAGCTCTTCAGGCCCGTGATCGAGATGCGGGTGGCGTCGACGACCTTGTTCTTCGTCGTCCCCGTTGCCATCACGCAGGCGCCCTTCTTCAGGTCGGCCTTCGTGCCGGGCCGTTGCTCGACGATGGCCGCCTGCTTGCCGACGGTCACCGTCGACGTGCCGGTCGGGCTGAGCGCCGTCTTGACCTTGAAGGTCGAGCCGGCGACGGCCGTGATCGGGCCCGAGATGGAGCCGCGCGTCGGAGCGGCGGAGGCGATCCCGACCCCGGCGGCGCAGGCGGCGACCGGGACGGCCAGGGCGAGGTAGGTGCGTGGGCGAAGCATGCGGAGTGTTGTCGCAGGACGACCTAAGACCCGTCTAAGTCCTGGGTCGACGGGGTTCGGGCAGTGAGGTCGTAGACGGCGACCCCGCCGACCGTGGTCGAGTCGAAGTGCCGCTCGACCCAGCCTGCGATCGCGCTCGCCGACGACGAGCTGCCGCCGAAGCCGCCTCCGGCCAGGAAGTAGTGGATCTTCCCGGCGGCGACGTCCGCCTGGAACTGCGCGAGCGTCGGGGTGGGATCGGTGCCGTTGAACCCACCGATAGCCATCACCGGGTCGCCGGTCGCGAGCTGTACGCCCGCGGCCTCGTTCGACCCCACTGCCGCGGCGACCCAGGTGTACGCCGACGCGTCCCGCCGCAGCAGCTCGACGAGCGCCGCGCTCGGCGTCGAGGCGTCCAGCAGGCCGCCGAGCCCGCCGCCGCGGCGCAGCGCGCCGGCGGGCGGGGCGCCGCCGCCCGCCGGAGGCGCGAAGCCGCCGCGGCCGCCGAATCCCCGTGCG
>DASZWI010000038.1:0-3786 GCA_035546715.1 Gaiellaceae bacterium
CGCGCATCGACGGCCGGCGCTACGGGGTGAAGGTCGCCGTCGTCCACTTCAAGCTGCGGTCGTCGGAGACGGTCGAGGCGTGGATCGAGGACAAGCACGGCAACCGGGTGCGGACCCTGCTCAACTCGACCTCGTACGGCAAGGGGCACGTGTTCGACCTCGTCTGGGACGGGTTCACCGACGACGGCATCGCGGCGCCCGACGGGGTCTACCGGCCCCTCGTGAAGCTCGACCGGTCGCACCGCACGTTCGGGCTCCCGAACCGGATCGTGCTCGACACGGTCGCCCCCAGGATCACGATGCCGAAGGTGCCGCACGCGATCGTCTCGCCGGACGGCGACGGGCACAAGGACGCGTTCAGCGTCAGGTACAGGGTGAGCGAGCCGGCGCACGGGATCCTCTACGTCCAGCGGGCCGGCTCCTCCGCGAAGCGCCGCGTCGAGTACACGCTCTTCCAGCGCCTCACCGGCACGCTGACCTGGAACGGCAAGGTCGACGGCGTCGGGGCGAAGCCGGGCAACTACGTCCTCTGGGCCGCTGCGCAGGACACCGCCGGGAACCTCGCGAAGCCGACCGCGTTCGCCGTCGTGCAGGTGCGGTACGTGGTGCTCGCCCGGTCGCGCGTCGTCGTCAAGCCGGGCGCGAAGTTCGCGCTCCGGGTCTCGACCGACGCGCCCAAGGTGCACTGGTCGCTGCACGGCCGCTCGGGCGACCTGCCGCGCGGGACGCTCCACCTGACCGCTCCCCGCTCGCATGGCGTCTTCCACCTCTACGTCACGGCCGCCGGCCACGCGGCCCGGTGCACGGTCGTGGTCGCGTGATCCGGGGATGTGCGACACTGTGACGCACATGATGTTCGTCGGTGTTCGAGAGCTGCGGCAGAACCTCAGCCGCTACCTCGACCGGGTGAAAGCCGGCGAGACCCTGGTCGTGACCGAGCGCGGCGAGGAGGTCGCGCGGGTCGTGCCGTCCCGCGCCGCCGCCTACGCGGGCCTGGCGGCGCGCTACGGCGCGACGGTGCCCACGGTGTCGGTCGAGGAGGTCGCCGGCCGGCTGACCAACGAGCCGGCGGAGGCGGGGGCAACCGATGCCTATCTTGCCGACTCCCGGGCCGAGCGCGTCTAGCCACCGTTGCCGGGCGTCTACGTCGACACCAGCGCCCTCGGACGCGTGCTCCTGCGCGAGGCCGACAGCGGGGCCGTCCTCGGGGAGCTCGAGCGGTTCGATCGTCGCGTGGCGAGCGCGCTCCTGCGGGTCGAGCTCCGCCGGCTCGGACTCCGCCGCGGGCTCTTGACGGAGGCGACGGAGCTCGCTGCGGCGATCTCGCTCGTCCCGGTCGACCAAGATGTGCTCGACCGGGCGGAAGTCATCCTTCCAGCGGAGGCCGCGACGCTCGACGCCATCCATCTCGCGACCGCGGTGCAGCTGGCCGCAGACGGGTTCGTCGACGCCATCATGACCTACGACCAGCGTCTCTCGGCCGCGGCTGGGGCCCACGGTCTCGACGTGCTTTCGCCCGCATGAGCGTCGAGCTCGCTCGGGCGGGCGGGGTCGTCGGCGCCCTCGGGCTCGCGCTGCTCATGGTGGCCGCGCGCCGCGACCTCCGCGTGATCGGGCTCGGCGCCTGGGTGGTCGGGTGCGCGATCCTCGCGGGCTACCTCGCGCCGCACGGGCACCACCGCCTGCTCGCGGCCGCGGCCGTGCTCGGCGTCCTCGCGGCGGTCGGCGGGGCCGTGGTCGTCCTGCGCGTGCCGTGGCTGCTCGCCATCGCGACGCTCGCGTGCGTGCCAGCGCGGATCCCCGTCCACGTGGGCTCGACGCAGGCGAACCTCCTGCTCCCGCTGTACGCGGTCGTCGCCGTCGCCGCGGTCGCGCTCGCGTGGGAGCTCTACGGCGAGGAGCCGCGCAGCCGCGAGCTCGGGCCGCTCGCCTGGCCGGTCGCCGCGTTCGTCGCGTGGGAGGGCCTGTCGCTCGCCTGGTCGCAGGACGCCCGCGAGGGCGCGATCGAGCTGCTCTTCTTCGTCCTGCCGTTCGGCCTGCTCGCCGTCGTGCTGGCGCGGCTCCCGTGGTCGCGCGCCTGGGCGACCTTCCTCTACGTGCAGATCGCGGCGATGGCGCTCGTGTTCGCGGTCATCGGCATCGTCCAGTACGAGTCTCGCCAGATCTTCTGGAACCCGAAGGTCGTCGTCGACAACGCGTACGCGCCGAGCGGCTGGTTCTACCGGGTCAACTCCGTCTTCTACGACCCGTCGATCTACGGCCGCTTCCTCGTGATCGCGATCCTCGCCGGCGTGGTCGTCGTGCTGCGCCGGCGCGACCCGCTGTGGGCGATCGCCGCCACCCTGACGCTCGGGATCACTTGGGTCGGCCTGCTGCCGTCCTTCTCGCAGTCGAGCTTCGTCGCCTTCGGCGCCGCGCTCGTCTTCACCGCGATCGCGGTGTGGCGCTGGCGGAGCGCGTTCCTCGTCGGCGTCGCCGCGGTCGCGCTCGTCCTCGCCGGCGTCGCGTCGCCGCAGATCCGGCACCGCGTCGAGCACAAGACGTCGCTCGAGTCGATCACGAGCGGACGCTCGACGCTCGTCTCGAAGGGGGTGAAGATCGCCCTCCACCACCCGGCGGTGGGCGTTGGCGTCGGCGGGTTCAAGCACGCCTACGCCGCCATCGCGCACCTGAAGGGCAAGGAGCCCAAGGCGGCCGCCTCGCACACGACGCCGATCACCGTCGCCGCCGAGACGGGCCTGCCGGGCCTCGCCCTGTTCGCCTGGCTCGTCGCGGCCGCGCTCGTCGCCGCCTTCCGAGGGGTGCGCGACGGCTTCGACGGGACCGCCCGCCTGGCCTTCGCAGTAGCCTTGACCGCGATCCTCGTGCACTCGCTCTTCTACAACGCGCTCTTCGAGGACCCGACGTTCTGGGGGCTCCTCGCGCTCGTCGTCGCCGTCGCTCGGGCGGATTCCCCCACCGCGACCGACCCGGCCGCCGCATCGTGACGAGACAGCTCACGAGCCTGCTCGGCCGGCCCGAGCCCCACCGCCGCGCGAAGCTCGTGCTCAGCGGCTTCATGGGGATGGCGACCAACCCGCGGGTCCTCGTGGGCCCGACGCCGGTCGACCGCGCGCTCGACTTCTGCACCGTCCTGCGGGAGCGCGCGTGATCGGCGACGTCCGGCGTGCGCTCGTGCTCGCGCCCCACACCGACGACGGGGAGTTCGGCTGCGGCGCGACGATGGCACGGCTCGTCGAGGCCGGCGCGGAGGTCCGCTACGTCGCGTTCTCGATCGCCACGCGGTCGCTGCCGCCCGGGTTCGCGCCCGACACGCTCGCGCGGGAGGTGCGCGAGGCGACCGCGGAGCTCGGGATCCCCGCCGAGCACCTGACCGTCCACGACTTCGACGTGCGGACGTTCCCCGACCACCGCCAGGAGATCCTCGAGCTGCTCATCGAGATCTGGAACGACTGGCAGCCCGACTGCGTCTTCATGCCGTCGGTGCACGACGTCCACCAGGACCACACGACCATCGCCCAGGAGGGCCTGCGCGCGTTCAAGCGGACGACGATCCTGGGCTACGAGATCCCCTGGAACAACTTCGACTTCAGCTACCAGGCCTACCTCGGCGTGGAGGAGCGCCACGTCGAGCGCAAGGTCGCCGCGGTCGAGCGCTACGCGTCGCAGCAGCATCGCCGCTACGCCAACGCCGACTACATCTGGAGCGTGGCGCGCACCCACGGCGTCAACGTGAACCGCGAGTACGCCGAGGTGTTCCAGGTGTACCGCGTGGTCGCGTGACCC
>DASZWI010000039.1:0-2933 GCA_035546715.1 Gaiellaceae bacterium
CCACGATGGGATAGGGAGATGAACAATGGCGAAATCGCACCTGCATGAGGTCGCGGCACGCGGCCAGTCGATCTGGTTCGACACGCTCTCGCGGGAGCTCGTCCAGTCGGGTGAGCTCGGGCGGATGATGGAGGCGGACGCCGTCACCGGCGTCACGTCGAATCCGTCGATCTTCCAGAAGGCCCTCTCGCAGGGCGACCTCTACGACGAGCAGATGAAGAAGCTGCTCGAGGAGACCGACGACCCGGTCGACGTCTTCTTCGCGCTCGCCCTCGACGACATCCGGGCCGCCTGCGACGTGCTCGCACCGGCGTACGAGCAGTCCGGCGGCGCGGACGGCTACGTCTCCATGGAGGTGCTGCCCGGCATCGCGTACGACACGGGTGCGAGCTTCGACCAGGCCCGCTGGATCGCGAACGAGGTCGACCGCCCGAACCTGATGGTGAAGATCCCCGCGACGCTGCCCGGCCTGCCCGCGATCGAGGACGCGATCGCGCACGGGACCTCGATCAACATCACGCTGATCTTCTCGCTCGAGCGGTACGCGGCCGTCGTCGAGGCCTACCTCCGCGGCCTCGAGCGGCTCGTCGCCGGCGGCGGCGACCCCTCGTCCGTCGCGTCGGTGGCGTCGTTCTTCGTCTCACGCGTCGACACCGAGGCCGACAAGCGCCTCGAGGCGGCCGGCGCGCAGAGGCTCGCGGGCAAGCTGGCGGTCGCGAACGCGAAGCTCGCCTACGCGCACTTCCAGGAGTCCTTTGCCGGCGAGCGGTGGGAGTACCTCGCCAGCAAGGGCGCGACGGTGCAGCGGCCCCTCTGGGCGTCGACGTCGACGAAGAACCCGGCCTACCGGGACGTCCTCTACGTCGAGGAGCTCATCGGCCCCGACACGGTCAACACGATGCCGCTGGAGACGATCGAGGCGTTCCAGGACCACGGCGAGGTGCGCGGCGACACGATTCTCGAGGGGCTGGACGAGGCGCGCGCGCTGTTCGACCAGCTCGCCGAGGCGGGCGTCGACTACGACGACGTCGTCGCGGTGCTCGAGGCCGAGGGCGTCGAGAAGTTCGCCGAGGCGTTCGACGCCATCGTCGACGGTGTCCGCGCCAAGCGGTCGACGCTGGCCGCAGCATGAGCCAACCCGGGTCTCTCGTCCGCCGCATCTGGTCGAAGGACGCGTCCGTCTGGACGGGCCGCGACGAGGCCGACTGGCTCGGCTGGCTCGACGAGCCGAGCCGGCTGCGCGCGGACGTCGACCTGATGCTGCAGTTCGCGGACGAGGTGTCGGACCGGGTGGACGCGGTCGTGCTCCTGGGCATGGGCGGCTCGTCGCTGGCGCCCGAGGTGATCCGCCGGACGTTCCGGCAGGAGACGTTCCACGTCCTCGACACCACGCACCCGCAGGCCATCCGCGACCTGGAGCAGCGGATCGACGTCGACCGGACGCTGTTCGTCTCGGCCTCGAAGTCCGGCTCGACGCTCGAGACCCGCTCGCACACCGACTACTTCTGGGCGCGGAGCCCGCGCGGCGACAACTGGGCCGCCATCACGGACCCGGGCTCCGCGCTCGAGGACCTCGCGCGCGAGCGGGAGTTCGCGGCGATCTTCCCGGGCGTGCCGACGATCGGCGGGCGCTACTCGGCGCTCTCGCCGTTCGGGATGGTGCCGGCCGCGCTGATGGGCGTCGACGTGACGCGGCTGCTCGAGCGCGCGGTCGAGATGGCCGAGGCGTGCAGCTTCGACGAGGGCAACCCGGGCCTCGATCTCGGCCTCGCCATGGGCGAGGCGTGGCAGGGCGGCCGCGACAAGGTGGTCGTCTCGCCCGATCCCGGCGGCTTCGGCCTGTGGGTCGAGCAGCTGATCGCGGAGTCGACCGGCAAGGACGGCAAGGGTCTCGTCCCGGCCCCCGAGGAGTCGCCCGACGGTCCCGACCGCCAGGCGCACGAGGTGCGTGTGACGGACGCCTACGAGCTCGGCCAGGAGTTCTTCCGGTGGGAGTTCGCGACCGCGGTCGCCGGGTCGATCCTGGGCATCAACCCGTTCGACCAGCCGGATGTCCAGGCCGCGAAGGACAAGACGAACGAGGTGCTGGCCGCCGGGGGCGAGCCGGACGTCTCGCCCGAGTCGTCGGCCGCCGAGCTGTTCGCGCAGGCCCGGGAGGGCGACTACGTCTGCATCCAGGCCTTCGTGAACCCGACCGAGGCGAACGAGGCAAGGGTGCTCGAGCTGGCCGCCCGGGCGCGCGCCGCGACCGGCTGCGTCGTCACGCACGGGTTCGGTCCGCGCTACCTGCACTCCACGGGGCAGCTCCACAAGGGCGGGCCGAACACCGGCCTGTTCCTGCAGGTGGTCGACGACACCGGCGAGGAGCTGCCGATCCCCGGCCGCGACTTCGGCTTCGGGAAGCTCATCCGCGCGCAGGCGGCAGGCGACTTCGCGTCGCTCAAGGAGCGCGGCCGGCGCGTCGCGCGCATCCGACTCGAGGAGGACTAGGTGCAACTCGGAATGGTGGGCCTGGGCCGCATGGGCAGCGGCATGACGAAGCGGCTCGAGCAGGCCGGCCACGAGCTGAAGACGTACGACCCGCAGGTCGCGTCGACGGCGAAGAGCCTGCGCGCCCTCGCGAAGCAGCTCGACGCGCCCCGGCACGTCTGGATGATGGTCCCGGCCGGCGACATCACGGAGAAGACGTTCCGGTCGCTGCTCGACATCCTCGAGCCGGGCGACACCATCGTCGACGGGGGCAACTCGAACTTCCGCGACTCGCAGCGGCGCTACAAGGAGGCGCGGAAGCGCAAGATCTCGTTCGTCGACGTCGGCGTCTCGGGCGGCATCTGGGGCCTCGAGGTGGGCTTCTGCCTCATGGCCGGCGGCGACCGCGCGGCGGTGCGCCGGCTCGAGCCGATCTTCACCTCGCTCGCGCCCGAGGACGGCTA
>DASZWI010000040.1:0-1797 GCA_035546715.1 Gaiellaceae bacterium
ACGCTCGTCCACGCCCGGCCCGGCGACGCGCCGGCGCGCGGCAAGATGGAGCGCTTCTGGCGCACGCTGCGCGCCGGCTGCCTCGATCACCTCGGCACGCTCACCTCCCTTCACGACGTCCAGGTTCGCCTCGGCGCATTCCTCGACGAGCACTACCACCGCGCGCCGCACGGCGGGCTGCTCGGCCAGGCGCCGGCGGACGCCTGGGCCGACGCGCAGTGCCGGCCGATCGACGAGCCGACGTTGGCAGCCGCGCTCACCCTCGAGCGCCGTCGCCGCGTCCGCAAGGACGGCACCGTCGATCTCGACGGCCGGGCCTGGCAGCTCGACCAGGGCTTCCTCGCCGGCCGCGTCGTCACCGTCGTCGCCGCCCACGCCGACCTCGCCGGCGAGCCCTACGTGATGCACGACGGTCACCGCTACGACCTCCACCGCGCCGATCCGGTGGCGGCGTCGCGCACCCGCCGCCGCCGGCGCGGCGAGCTGCCGCCGCCCAAGACGCCGTTCGATCCGGCCGGCGCGCTCCTCGACAAGAGCGCCGGCCGGCCGCCGCGTCACCGCAAGGAGGGCCGCTCGTGACCTACCTCGACATCCTCGGCTTCAAGGAGCCACCGTTCTCCAAGGAGATCCCCGACGCCGACCTCTGGCTGCCGCCGTCGAAGACCGCCGTCGTCGATCAGCTCCTCGACGCGCTCCACGAACGCGCCAGCGTCGTGCTGGTCGGCGAGCCCGGCGTCGGCAAGACCTGCGTGCTGCGCGCCCTGCGCCACCGCATCCCCGCCGCCGGCTTCCGCCTCACCTACTGCCACAACGCCACCCTCGGCCGCCGCGACTTCTATCGCCAGCTCTGCACCGCGCTGCAGCTGTCGCCCGCCGCCACCGCCGGCAGCCTCTTCCACGCCGTCGCCCGCCACGTCGAGGAGCGCTCCGAGGAGCGCATCCACCCCGTGTTCCTCCTCGACGAGGCCCACCTGCTGCACCAGGACACGCTCGACCACCTGCACATCCTGCTCAACTATCACTGGGACAGCCGCGCCTTGCTCTCGCTCGTGCTCGTCGGGTTGCCCGAGCTGCGCGACCGCCTCGCGCTTCGCCGCAACCGCTCGCTGCACTCGCGGCTGCACCACCGCCTCGAGATCGCGCCGCTCTCGCCCGAGGACACGGCCGAGTACCTGCGCATGCGGCTACGCCGCGCCGGCTGCGACCGCGAGCTGTTCGCCTCCGACGCCGTCGCCCTGCTCCACGAGGCCACCGCCGGCGCGATGCGCGACCTCGACCGCTTGGCCGCCGCCGCCCTCCGCGAGACCGCGCGCAAGAAGCGCAAGCTCGTCGAGCGCGACGTCGTTTCCCGCGTCATCGAGGCCGACACCCGCGAACGCGATCGCTGACGGCTCTCGCCGCCCGCGTCCATCAACGACGCGGTCGACCTCAGCGCATGTTCACGATGGCCATCGACGTAGGCGCCCGCGCCCGGCGTCGTCGCCGATGGCCATCACGTCTCGCGCCTGGGCCCCGACCGCCTCGCCGATGCCCATCGCCGTCATGCTGCGGTCGGCGCACCGCCGCGATGGCCATCAACCAGCCGGCCTTGCTGGCCATCAACAGGCGCGCCCCGTAACAGTGCGGAGCACGAACTTGCCGTCGAGCCGCGCGTCTCGCGCGACCGCGTCGCGGTCGATCGTGATCGCCCCACGCGCCACACTCGTGAACCGCTTGAAGCCGGTGTTGCCGAGGACCGACTTCGGCGACTTCGCGAGCGCCTCCTCGAGCTGGCCGAGGATCGCCTCGCGGGCGGCG
>DASZWI010000041.1:0-3987 GCA_035546715.1 Gaiellaceae bacterium
CGGGCCGCGCGATCGGGTCGATCGGCACCGTGTCGGTGGTGACGATCCCGGCGAGGTCGGCCTCGCTCAGCTTCTTCAGCCCCTTGGGCGAGAGCAGCGCGTGCGTGACGAAGACGTAGACGGACTCGGCGCCGTGCTCCATCACGGCCTTCGCCCCGGCGATCAGCGTGCCGCCCGTCGTGGTGACGTCGTCGCCGATGATCGCGATCTTGCCGCGCACCTTGCCGGTCACCTCGGTCACCTCGACCTTCTCGGGGCCGGAGCGCGTCTTGTGCATGATCGCGAAGTCCGCGCCGACCATCTCGGCGAAGCGGACGGCGTGCTTGGCACGGCCGGCGTCGGGCGCGACGGAGACGACGCGCTCGCCCGTCAGGCCCAGGTCGCGGAAGTGGCGGGCGAAGAGCGGCAGGCTCGTCATGTGGTCGACCGGGATGGTGAAGAAGCCCTGGATCTGCCCCGCGTGCAGGTCCATCGTCAGGACGCGGTCGGCGCCGGCCTGCTGGATCATGTCCGCGATCAGGCGCGCGGAGATCGGCTCGCGCGGCTTGGCCTTGCGATCCTGGCGCGCGTACGGGAACCAGGGAATGACGACGGTGATCCGCTTCGCGGACGCGAGCTTGGCCGCCTGGATCATGAGCAGCAGCTCCATCACGTTCTGGTCGACGGGCCACGAGCCGGTCTGGACGAGGAACAGGTCGGCGCCCCGGATCGACTCGTCGTACCGGCAGTACGTCTCGCCGTTCGGGAACGTGTCGAGCTCGATCGCGCCGAGCTCCACGCCGAGCTGCTCGGCGATGCGCCGGGCGAGCTCCGGGTGCGACCGGCCCGCGAACACCATCAGCCGCTTCTGCGGGCCGCGCTCGAGCCAGTGCCCGGGCCGGACCTGGCTCATCGGAGGCTCGGTCTCGAGGCCCGGCAGGACGAGCTCAGTCGCGGTGTCGGGCTGCATAGCCTTCCTTGTTCTCCTGGCGCGGACGGGCGATGCCGAGCGCGTCGGACGGGACGTCCTCTGTTATCACCGATCCGGCGGCGATCCATGCTCCGTCCCCCACCTCGACAGGCGCGACGAACGCATTCTGCACGCCGGTCCTGACGTTGCTGCCGATCCGCGTGCGGCCCTTGGGCTGGCCGGGCTTGTGCGGGAAGTTCGCGGTGATCGCACCGGCGCCGATATTCGTGTCGTCGCCGATCTCGGCGTCGCCCACGTACGACAGGTGGGGCACCTTCGTCCGGTCGCCGATCCGCGAGTTCTTGATCTCCACGTAGGTGCCCGCCTTGGCGTCGCGACCGAGGACCGTTCCGGGGCGAAGGTAACAGAATGGGCCGACGATCGCCCCTGGTCCGATCCGACTGTCGATCGCCTCGACGTTCGAGCGGATCTCCGCGCCGCTCGCCACGGCGGTCGTGCCGCGGAGGTAACAGAACGGATGCACGACGACGTCGTTCTCGATCGTCACGTCCGGCCCGATCCACGTCGTCTCGGGGTCGACGATGGTGACGCCGGCCAGCATGTGGCGCTCGTTGATCCGGTCGCGGAGGACGCGTGCGGCGTGTGCGAGCTCGACCCGGGTGTTGACGCCGTCGGCCTCGTGCCAGTCGGGAACGACGTACGCGGCCACGCGCTCGCCGTCCGCGACGAGGATCTCGATCGCGTCGGTCAGGTAGAGCTCTCCCTGGACGTTCTTCGGCTGCAGCCGGTCGAGCGCCGGCCACAGCGACGCGGCGCGGAAGAGGTAGATCGACGAGTTGATCTCGCGAATCGCCTGTTCCTCGGGCGTCGCGTCGGTCCCCTCGGCGATCCGGAGGACGGAGCCGTCGTCGGCGCGGACGATGCGGCCGTACAGCCGGGGATCGGGGGGCGTCGCGCTGAGGATCGTCGCGGCGGCGTCCGCGCGGCGGTGGGTGTCGACGAGCGCGCGGAGGGTGTCGGCCCTCAGCATCGGCGCGTCGCCGGTGAGCACGAGCACGTCCCCGGCGAATCCGTCGAGCGCCGAGCGGGCAGCGCGGACGGCATCCCCGGTCCCGAGCGGCCGCTCCTGCACCGCGACCTCGACGCCGCTGTCCTCGAAGGCCTCCCGCGTCGCCGGCGACGCGACGACGACCACGCGGTCCGCGTTCGCCTCGCGCGCCGCGGCGATCACCCAGTCGACCATCCGGCGGCCGAGCAGGAGGTGGAAGTGCTTCGGCACCGCGCTCTTCATGCGGGTGCCGAGGCCTCCGGCCATGACGACGGCTGCGAACGGCTGGTCGGTCATCGGGATCGGTGAGATGGCTGGGGCGCCAGGATTCGAACCTGGGATCGCGGGACCAAAACCCGCTGCCTTACCGCTTGGCTACGCCCCACTGCGGGCGAGTATAGGGACGCCTTACGGGCGTTCTGTGAACAGGAAGACCAGGGCGGCGACCGCGAGCAGCGCGAACAGGATGATCGCGATGGTGCTGAGGATCGCGAGCCCGATCGGGACCGTCAGGACGAGCAGCTGCGAGACGGCGAAGATCCAGCCGAGCTGCCGGACCAGATCGCTCCGGCTGCGCCGGGCGGCGTAGAGCCAGAGCGCCACCGCCACGATCGCCAGGATCACGATCTCCCAGAGGTGGAGCGCGTGGACGACCACCAGGAGCGCCTCGACGGCCGCGACGGAGAGGGTGATCTTCAGCCGCCGGCCGCGGAGCCAGCGCCCGGGACGGGTGCTGCCCTGCTCGATGACGTGCCCGCCGAAGGACATGCGCATCAAACCTACCACGCTGGGGCGACGATCCAGGTACGCCCGAGGGGAGCCAGACGCGCCGCCGCGGCGCTCGCGGCGGCGCGGTCGTCGAAGAGCCCGTAGAGCGTCGGCCCGGCGCCGCTTCCGTCCGCGCGGAAGGCGCCGAGCGCCCGGAGCTCCGCGGCGAGAGGCGACGACGCGAGGTCGTTCGGCGGCAGCGCCGCGAGGTCTCGCGGACGGCGCACCCCGGCGAGCGCGCTGCGCAGCCGGGCCGCCCGCGCGACGTAGCCCTCGGCGCCGCCGCGTTCGTCGAAGGCGGCGTAGACCGCCGCCGTCGAGGGCTTCGTCTCGCCCGCGGGGAGCAGGAGCACGCAGGCGTAGTCCTGCGGGAGGTCGAGTGGCGTCAGGTCTCCCCCGTCCCCGGACCCGAGCTGCGGTCCGTCCGTGAGGAAGAACGGCACGTCGGCGCCGAGCGTGCGCGCGAGCTCGTGCAGCCTGGCCGGCGGCAGCGGCTGCGGCAGCGTGGCGTTCGCGAGGCGGAGCGCCGTGGCCGCGTCGGAGCTGCCTCCTGCGAGCCCGGCGGCGAGCGGGATGCGCTTGTCGATGCGGACGCGCCACGCCGCCGCGGCGCCGGCCGCCTCCGCGAGTGCGTCGAGCGCCGACCGGACGATCGTGTCGCCCTCGAAGCCCTCGACGACCGTGTCGGCTGCCGGCTCGACGCCGATCGCGTCTCCTAGGTCGACCCGCTGGTACACGGTGAGCACTTCGTGCTTCCCGTCCGGCCGCAGCGGGCCGACGACGAGGGCCAGGTTGATCTTCGCCGGCGCGTTCACGCGATCTCCCGCAGTGCGGCGGCCAGCGCGACGAACTCGGGCGGCGCAAGCGCCTCGGCGCGGACGGCGGGGTCGCGTCCGATCGCGGCGAGCGCCTCCACGGAGGTCTCGCGCGAGGCGAGCCCGGCGAGTGCGAGCGCGTTCGCGAGCGTCTTGCGCCGGTGGCCGAACGCGGCCTCGACGAGCCGCTTCAGCTCGGGTGCGGGGCCCGGCGCGACGCGCCGCAACGCGACGAGCCCCGAGTCGACGTTCGGCCGCGGCCGGAACACTTCGCGCGAGACCGGATGGAAGCCGCTCCGCTCGGTCGTCAGTTGCACGAGCACCGAGACGGCGCCGTAGGCCTTGGTCGACGGCGACGCGAAGAAGCGGTCGGCGACCTCGCGCTGCACCATCACGCACCAGGCCTCGATCTGGACGAGGGCCAGGCTCTCGACGACGAGGGGCGT
>DASZWI010000042.1:0-33935 GCA_035546715.1 Gaiellaceae bacterium
CTGCGGCGCCCGCGGGACGCCGCGGGCGACCTCCGCGTCCGCGGCGTAGTCGCCGCGCTCGCAGCGGACGAGGACGTTCTCGCCCGACCCGGACGGCGCCAGGAAGTCGTACGTCAGCTCTCCCCCCATGATCCCGCTCTCCGCCTTGACCTCGTACGCCTCGACCCCGCAGCGCTCGAAGATGCGGTGGTACGCCACGCGGTTGCGCTCGAACGACGCGTGGGCGCTCTCCTCGTCGCGGTCGAAGGAGTACGCGTCCTTCATGACGAACTCGCGCACGCGCAGGAGGCCGCCCCGCGGGCGGGGCTCGTCCCGGTCCTTGGTCTGGAAGTGGTACCAGAGCTGCGGCAGCTCCTTGTACGAGCGGATCTCGCGCGCGTGGAAGGTGAACGTCTCCTCGTGTGTGAGCGGGAGCACGAAGCGCCGGCCCGCGCGATCGGCGACGTGGAAGATCTCGGCGATCTTGTCGCGGCCCGTCGCCTCCCAGAGCTCGACCGGCGTCAGCACGGGTGCGAGGAACTCCTGGCCGCCGATCGCATCCATCTCCTCGCGGACGATCTGCTCCACCTTGCGGTGCACCCGCCACCCGAGCGGCAGGTAGGTCCACAGACCCGCGCCGATCTGGCGCACGAAGCCGCCCCGCACGAGGAGCTTGTGCGAGATCGCCTCCGCGTCGGCCGGAGCGTCCCTGAGGGTCGGAAGGAAGAGCTGTGAGGCGCGCACGATCATCGTTGCCGGAGCAGGCTACCCGACCGGTTCGCCCCGGCCTGCCCCAACCGTGAGGTTGCTCCTTCGAGGTCTACTCGAGCGGGATCGCGGACGCCTCGGCCATCGCGAGCGCGGCCGGCTTCGCCATCTTCAGCCGCTTCGGGCGGAACATGCCGTCGGCGATCCACTGGTCGATCTCGCGGAAGAGCTCGTCGACGAGGACGTCGCTCGACACCTTCTTGAGCACGCGCCCGTGCGCGTAGATGAAGCCGACGTCGCGGCCGCCGGCGATGCCGAAGTCGGCGTCGCCGCTCTCCCCCGGCCCGTTGACCGCGCAGCCGAGCACGGCCACCTCGAACGCCTGCGGATAGCTGCGCAGCCGCTCCTCCACCTCGTTCGCGAGGAGGTGCACGCCGACGTTGTCGCGCCCGCAGGACGGGCAGGCGATCATCACCGGGCCGCGCTCGCGCAGACCGAGCGCCTTGAGGATCTCGAAGGCGGTCTTCGGCTCCTCGACGGGATCGGCCGAGAGCGAGACGCGGATCGTGTCGCCGATCCCCTCGGCGAGCAGCGTCCCGATGCCGACCGCGCTCTTGATCGAGCCGCTGAACACCGTGCCCGCCTCGGTCACGCCGAGGTGCAGCGGGTACGGCACCTTCTCGGCGAGCATCCGGTAGGCGCGGATCATCGTCGGGACGTGGCTCGACTTCACCGAGATCTTGAAGTCGTAGTAGTCGAGCGACTCGAGCAGCCGCACCTCCTCGAGCGCGGCCTCCATCAGCGCCTCCGCCTGGTCGCGGTGCGCGATGTCCTCGAGGTGCTTCGGCAGCGAGCCGGAGTTGGCGCCGATTCGCATCGGGATGCCCTTCGCCTTGGCCGCCCGGACGACCTCGGCGACCTTGTCGGGGCCGCCGATGTTGCCCGGGTTGATCCGCACGGCGGCGACGCCCTGGTCGATCGCCTTGAGCGCGAGCGAGGCGTTGAAGTGGATGTCCGCGATGATCGGCACCGGCGAGAAGCGGACGATCTTGCCGAGCGCCTCCGCGTCCTCGGTCTTCGGCACCGCGACGCGCACGACCTCGCAGCCCGCCGACGCGAGCTCTGCGATCTGCGCCGTGGTCGCCGGCACGTCGTGCGTCTTGGTGGTCGTCATCGACTGGACGACGACAGGTGCGCCCCCGCCGATCCGGACGCCGCCGACCGTCACCGAACGTGTGCTGGCCACGGCTTCAGCGTACCCGGTCGCCGCGACGCCGGGCCCGCCTGGCGCTAGCCGCCCGACCCGAAGAGGTCGTTGCGCAGCCCGAAGTACATGAGCAGCGCGAAGAGGGAGAGTCCGACCGCGCTGTAGCGGATGTAGACGCCCTGCCGGAACGTGCGGCCGCGCAGCTTCTCGACCAGGGCGATGAGGATGTGTCCGCCGTCGAGGGGCAGGAGCGGCAGCAGGTTGAGGAGGCCGAGCGCGAGGCTGATCAGGCCGAGGACGCCCAGGAACTCGCGTACGCCGTCGCGCCAGGCCTGCTGCGAGACGCGGACGATCCCGACGGTGCTGGACACCTGGTTCGTGTCCCGTCCGCGGGCGAGATGGGCGATGCCCACGACCGTGTCGCGGGTCACCCCCCACGTCGTCCCGAAGGCGTCGCCGACGGCCGCGGGCAGCGACTCCCCCGGGCCGGTGCGCGCCACGATCTCGACGCCGATGCGGTAGGCGCCCTGGTCGAGGCGGGCGCGGAGCGGCCCGATCGTCACGCGCTTCCCGGCGCGCCCGACGACGAGCGTGAACGGCCTGCCGGCGGTCGCCCGGATGCGGTCGGTGACGTCGTCCGCCGTCACGGGCCGGCCGGCGACGGCGAGGATCGTGTCGTGCGCGCGGAGGTGCGCCGCCGCGGCGGGCGTGCCGTGCACGACGTGGGCGATCGTGCGCGTCGAGTGGGTCGTCGCGACGAGGAACAGCGCGGTGAAGAGGACGATGGCGAAGACGAGGTTGATCGCCGGGCCGGCGGCGATCGCCACGACGCGGCGCCAGGTCGCCTGCCGCCAGTAGGCGTCGGGCGCCAGCGCCATCTCCAGCTCCTGCCAGGTGCGCAGGCTTCCGAGCTCCGGCTCGAGCTCGGCGCACGCCGCGCGGGCGGCGTCGTCGTCCTCGGCGTCCAGCGCGAGGTCGAGCCGGGCGAGCGGGGCCCGCAGCTCCTGCTGCTGGTCGGGGGTCAGCAGCCGCCGGAGCTCGCCGGCCGACGGCCGGTTCATCCCGGGGATCTTCACGTAGCCGCCGAGCGGAAACGCGCCGATGCCGTACTCGACGCCGTTGCGCAGCTTCTTGACGAGCGGCGGCCCGAAGCCGAGGTAGAACTTGCGCGGCGTCATCCCGACGGCGCGCGCCGCGAAGAAGTGGCCCGCCTCGTGGATCAACACGAGGAGCGCGAGGCCGACGATCGCGGCGAGGAGGCTCAGACCGCGACCTCCAGCAGCTCGCGGGCCCGGCGATCGGCCTCGCGCAGCTCGTCGAGGTCGCGGGCGGGCGCGCCGTCGACGCGGCCGAGGACGTCCTCGACGAGCGCGGCGATGTCGAGGAAGCCGATCCGCCGGTCGAGGAAGGCGGCCACGGCCACCTCGTTGGCGGCGTTGTAGGCGCACGGGTAGGTCCCGCCGCGCTCTCCGGCCTCACGGGCCAGCGCCAGCATCCGGAAGGTGTCGGTGTCGGGGCGGAAGAACTCCAGGGGCCGCTCGGTCAGGTCGAGGGGCGGGATCGGCGTCGCGGCGCGCTCCGGGTAGGTCAGCGCGTAGGAGATGGGCACGCGCATGTCCGGGTACCCGAGGTGCGCGATCGAGGCGCCGTCGGCGAAGCGCACGAGGCCGTGGACGATCGAGGTCGGATGCACGACGACCTCGATGCGGTCGTACGGCGTGCCGAACAGGAAGTGCGCCTCGATCACCTCGAGGCCCTTGTTCGCGAGCGTCGCGGAGTCGATCGTGATCTTGGCCCCCATGTTCCAGGTCGGGTGGGCGAGCGCGTCCTCGGGGGTCACGTCGGCGAGCTCGTCGCGGGTGCGCCCCCGGAAGGGGCCGCCGCTCGCGGTGAGGACGAGCGTCTCGGCCTCGCCGTGCGTCGCGCACTGGAAGAGCGCCGAGTGCTCGCTGTCGACCGGGATCAGCGCGCCCCCGCCCCGCGCCCGCGCGGCGAGCGCGAGCTCGCCCGACGCGACGAGGCTCTCCTTGTTGGCGAGCGCCAGCGTGACGCCGCGCTCGAGCGCCCACATCGTCGCCGGCAGGCCGGCGAAGCCGAGCGTCGCGTTGAGGACGACGTCGGGCTCCGCCCGCTCGAGCAGCTCCGTCGGGTCGCCCCCGACCTGGGTGAGCGGCGCGAGGCCGTCGATCGGCGTCGACCCGGAGGTCGCGGCGACGAGCTCGAGGTCGTCGTGCGCGGCGATCACCTCGAGCGCCTGCCGCCCGATCGACCCCGTCGCGCCGAGGAGGGCGATGCGCTTCATGGCAGACAGTGTGCCGATGGCCGCCCTGCGAGGGCCGGCGAGGGCCGCACGTCGTGCCGCCGGGAGGCGCCCTCCGTGGGCGGATCCGGGGCGCGGACCGTCCCGTCAGGGTCAGACCCGGGTCTGACCCTGCCTGGACGCGCGCACCCGGGCTCGGCCCGTCCTAGGCGTGGCCGAAGGCGACCAGGCAGTAGTACGCCGCGGGAGCGGCGAAGAGGAACGCGTCGAGGCGGTCGAGCATGCCGCCGTGGCCGCCTAGGAGCGTGCCGGAGTCCTTCACGCCTGCGTCGCGCTTCAGCAGCGACTCGAACAGGTCGCCGATCGGTGCGGCGACCGCGATGACCGCGCCCAGGACGAGGGACTCGTCGATCGTGAGGAAGTCCTGCTTGTAGAGGGCGACGAACGCGACGAACACCGTCGCGGCGGTCCCGAACACCAGGCCCTCCCACGTCTTGCCGGGCGAGGTGGACGGCGCCATCTTGTGCCGGCCCAGGAGGCGCCCGCCGGCGTAGGCGAACGTGTCCCCCGCCCACACCGCCAGCAGCACGGTGAACAGCGCCAGGCGGCCGTGGTCGGGCACCTGCCGGATCAGGATGAGGAAGCCGAGGCCGGCGGCGATCCAGATCGTCCCCATCACCGTCCCGCTGACGGCGATCGTCGCCGCCGTGCGCGTCTCGGCGAGCGTCTTCAGCAGGAACGCCAGCGCGAGCGAGAGCAGCGCGCCGCCGATCATCCAGCGCAGTCCGCCCGTCTCCGCGCCGACGAGCGCGAGCCCGCCGCCGATCCAGCCGGCCGGCGTCAGCGGGCGCAGCTCGCGCGCGAGCAGGAAGTACTCCTGCAACGCGATCGCGCCCGCGGCGGTGACGAGGGCGAACGTCCACCAGCCGCCGAGGTAGACCAGGCCGAGCACGACCGGCAGGCCGATCGCAGCGACCACGAGACGGGAGACGGTGTTGCTCACCGGCCGCCGAAGCGCCGGCGCCGCTGTGCGTAGTCGGCGAGGGCCGCCCGCAGGTCGCGGCCGTCGAAGTCCGGCCACAGCTTGTCGACGAACACGAGCTCCGTGTACGCGATCTGCCAGAGCAGGAAGTTCGAGATGCGCAGCTCGCCGCTCGTGCGGATCAGCAGATCGGGGTCCGGCAGCTCCGCTGCGTACAGGTTCGCCGCGAAGACGTTCTCGTCGATCTCCGCGGCGTCGACGCCGCTCTCGACGATTCGCCGGGCGGCCTCGACCAGCTCGGCGCGACCGCCGTAGTCGAACGCCACCCACAGGTTGAGACGGCTGTTCAGCCCGGTGCGGTCCTCCATCGCCGCCATGCGCGCCTGCAGCGCCTGGGGCGCCCGGTCGCGGCGGCCGATGAAGCGCACGCGCACGCCCTGCTCGGCCAGATCGGGCAGCTCGCGCTCGATCGTCTCGGCGAAGATCTTCATGAGCGCGTCGACCTCGTCCTGGGGGCGCGACCAGTTCTCGGTCGAGAACGCGAACACCGAGAGGTCCTGGATGCCCAGGTCGATCGCCTCCTCGACGATGCGGCGCACGGTGCGCGCCCCGGCCCGGTGACCGGCGGCCGGCGGCAGGCCGCGCCGCTTCGCCCAGCGGCCGTTGCCGTCGAGGATGATCGCGACCGAGCTCGCGACCTCCGGCAGGTCGGTGGTCGGGAGCGGCCGGGCGCGACGAAGCGTCCTGAACCGCGAGATCAGCTTGGCGGACGGGAAGGCCATGCGGCGGCCTCAGACCTCCATGATGTCGGCTTCCTTGCGCTTCAGCAGGTCGTCGATGCGCGCCACGTGCTCGTCCGTCAGCTTCTGCACGCGCGCCTCCGCCGCCCGCTCCTCGTCGTCGCCGGTGTCGCCGTTCCGCACGAGCTCCTCCAGGTGCCTGATCGCGTCACGCCGCACGTTTCGCACGGCGACGCGGCCTTCCTCCGCCATCTGCCGCACGACCTTGACGAGGTCCTTGCGGCGCTCCTCGGTCAGCTGCGGGATCGGCAGCCGGATCACCTTGCCGTCGTTCGACGGCGTCAGGCCGAGATCGGACTCCTGGATCGTCTTCTCGATCTGCTTGATCGACGTCGGGTCGAACGGCTGGATCGTCAGCAGCCGCGGCTCGGGCGCGTTGATCGTCGCCAGGTTCTTCAGGGGCGTCGGCGTGCCGTAGTAGTCGATCGTGACGCGGTCGAGGAGCGCGGGCGTCGCCCGGCCGGTGCGCACGGAGTTGAAGTGCTCGTGCGTCGATTCGACCGACTTGTCCATCCGGTCGCTCGCGTCCCTGATGAAGTCTTCGATCACCGCTCGCCTCCTTGTCGCTACGTCGAGATGATCGTGCCGACGCGCTCACCCTGCACGACACGGCCGATGTTGCCCGGCGCGAGCTCGAACACGTGGATCGGCAGATCGTTGTCCATGCAGAGCGAGAGGGCCGTCGTATCCATCACCTTCAACCCTCGCTCGATCGCCTGCAAGTGCGTCAGGCTGGGAATCAGCTGGGCGTCGGGGTCGGTGCGCGGGTCGCCGTCGAGCACGCCCTCCACCCCGTTCTTGGCCATCAGGATCGCCTCGGCGCCGATCTCGAGCGCGCGCAGCGCCGCCGCCGTGTCGGTGGTGAAGAACGGGTTGCCCGTCCCGGCGACGAAGATGACGATGCGCCCCTTCTCCAGGTGCCGCACCGCGCGCCGCCGGATGTACGGCTCCGCGACCTCCTGCACCTCGATCGCCGACAGGATGCGCGTGATCGCCCCGTGGCGCTCGAGCGCCTCCTGGACCGCGAGGCCGTTGAGCACCGTCGCGAGCATCCCCATGTAGTCGCCGGTCGCCCGGTCCATGCCCTCGGCGGCCGCGGCCATGCCGCGGTAGATGTTCCCGCCGCCGACGACGAGCGCGAGCTCGACCCCGGTCTCGCGCACGTCGACGAGCTCGCGGGCGAGCGTGTCGACGGTCCCCGCGTCGAGGCCGTACTCGCGCCTGCCCATCAGGGCCTCGCCGGAGAGCTTCAGCAGGACGCGTCCGAACGCCCCGGCCATCTCTACTCCGGCCTCGGGAAACGGTGTGGTCGGAGCACTGCGAGCAGAGGCCGCACTAGAGACGGCTACCCGGCCGCGAAGCGGCCGCTCGTGCGGCGTCCTCCGATGCGAGCCCCTGGTGCACCATGCCGCGACGCCGCACTAGGAGACGCTGTACCAGGCCCAGTCGAGGAGCTCGATCCCGCGCTCCTTCAGCACCTGGCCGACCGTCGCGGTCGACTCGTCGGGCCGATACCAGGTCTGCTCGCTCAGCACCGACTCGGCGTAGAAGCGCTTGTTGAGCATGCCGTCGACGATCTTCTCACGCACGTTCTCCGGCTTCGACTGCACCTCGTCGGAGTTCTCGAGGATCTGGCGTTCCGCCTCGACCAGCTCGGCCGGCACCTCGTCGCGGCTGCCGTACGTCGGCCGGGCGAACGTCAGGTGCAGCGCCAGGCTGCGCGCCTGCGCCTCATCGCCGCCCTTCGTCCGCACGAGCGCGCCGACCTTGTTGGCGGGCGAGTGCACGTAGAACGCGAGCCGCTCGTCGCCCGAGGCCTCGATGCGCCTCGCGCCGACGACCTGGATGTTCTCGCCGAGCTTCGCGGCCACGTCGACGCGCTCGCCCTCGAGCGACTCGGCGGCGCCGTCGCCGTTCTCGAAGACCGCGTCGAGCACCTTCTCGGCGTACGCCAGGAAGTCCTCGTTGTTCGAGACGGGCTCGGTCTCGCAGCCGACGGCCGCGATCGCGCCGACGTTGTCGCGCACCTTGACGCCGACCTTGCCCTCGCTCGTCGCACGGTCGGCCCGCTTGGCCGCGGACGCCATCCCGCGCTCGCGCAGGAGCTTCACGGCGCCGTCGAAGTCGCCCTCCGTCTCCTGGAGCGCGCGCTTGCAGTCCATCATGCCGGCGCTCGTCGCGTCGCGGAGCTGCTTCACCAGCGCAGCGGAGATGTCGGTCACGCGCCCTCCTCGTCGGTCTCGGTCGTGTCGGTCTCGGCGCTCTCGGCCGCCTCGGCCTCCTGCGCGGGCTCTTCCACCGTCTCGCCCGGCGAGGCGACCTCGTACTCGGGCGCCTCGGCGATCGCGGTCGCCGTCGCGGCCTCGGCCGGGGCTTCCTCGGCCGCGGGCTCGGCGGCGGCCGCCGCCCGGCCGCGGCCGCGCAGCTCGGACTGGCTGACGCGCTGCTTGCCGGCCTCGATGCCGTCGGCGATCGCCTTCACGATCAGCGAGCACGAGCGGATCGCGTCGTCGTTGCCCGGGATCACGTAGTCCGCCTCGTCCGGGTCGCAGTTGGTGTCGACGAGCGCGATCACCGGCAGGCCCAGGCGCTGCGCCTCGCGCACCGCGAGCTGCTCCTTGCGGAGGTCGACGATGAAGACCGCGTCGGGCTGGCGGCGCATGTCGGCGACGCCGCCGAGGTTCGACTCGAGCTTCTCGAGCTCGGCCTCCATCGAGATGCGCTCCTTGGCGGGGAGCAGGTCGAGCTGCGACTCCGACTTGAGCGAGCGCAGCTCGTGCAGCCGCTGGATCCGGTCGGAGATGGTGCGCCAGTTCGTGAGCAGGCCGCCCAGCCAGCGATGGCTGACGTACGGCATGCCGACGCGCTTCGCCTGCGTCTCGACGGCGTCCTGCGCCTGCTTCTTCGTGCCGACGAAAAGCACGGAGCCGCCGCGCTCGGCGATGCCGCGCGCGAAGTCGTGGGCCTCGTCCAGCAGCTGCTGCGTCTGCTGGAGGTCGATGATGTAGATGCCCCCGCGCTCGGTGAAGATGAAGCGCTTCATCTTCGGGTTCCAGCGGCGGGTCTGGTGACCGAAGTGGACTCCGGCCTCCAGCAGATCCTTCATGGAGACGACGGGCATATCAGCCCCTTTCACGGTTTCGAACGACGAGTGCAAGCCGGCGGGCGCGTCCGTGGAGACCGGCGAGCGCCGGCCACCGCCACGGGGCGTGGTCCTCCGGGGAGAGGAACGTGGACGCGCCTATGGTACCGGGCGCTTCTCGAGCCCGGCGAGGATCTCCGCGAGGTCGGCCGACAGCTCCGACCGCGCCTCGACCCGCGCTCCGGTGAACGGATGCGGGAAGGCCAGCTCGGAGGCGTGCAGGAACTGCCGCTCGAGGCCCGGCTCGGGGACGCCGTACACGGGGTCGCCGGCGACCGGCAGCCCGATCGCGGCGAGATGGACGCGGATCTGGTGCATCCGGCCGGTCTCCAGCCGTACCCGGAGCAGCGCGCGGTCGTCCCAGAGCCGCTCCACCTCGAAGTGCGTCACCGCGTCTCGGGGCGCATCCGTCTCGAGCGAGATGCGGGTCGGGTCGTCGCGGTCGCGCCCGATCGGCGCCTCGATGCGCCCGCACCGCGACTGCGGGCGCCCGGCGACGAGCGCGAGGTAGGTCCGCTCGAGCGCGCGGCGCCGCACGAGGCCGCTGAGCCGCCGGTGCGCCTCCTCGGAGCGGGCGATCGCGAGCAGCCCCGAGGTGTCGCGGTCGAGACGGTGGACGATCCCGGGCCGGTCCGGGTCGCCGCCCGCGATCTCCCCCCGGAGCGCGTCGACGAGCGTGCCGTCCGCGTGGCCCGCGCCGGGATGCACGACGAGGCCCGCGGGCTTGTCGACCACGAGCAGGTGCTCGTCCTCCCAGACGACCGGCGGCCGGGGAGGTGGGGCCGCCGGCGCCGCCCCGGCCGTGTCCGGCAGGTCGAGCCGCTCGCCGCCGGCGAGCCGGAAGCTCTTCGGCCGCGCTGTGCCGTCGACGAGCGCGCCCGCCTCGACGGCCCGCTCCGCCGCGGCGCGGGAGCCGAGGTGCGTGGCCAGGAAGCGGTCGAGGCGCTCGCCGGCGGCCTCTCCCGGGACGACGATCTGCACGGGTCCCCTAGCGGGCGGCGACGTCGAGCGGGCGCCGCCGCGGCGGCTGCGGCGTGCGGTCGGTGACCACGAGCGCCGCCAGGAGGATCGCCACGCCGACGACGATGAAGCTGTCGGCCAGGTTGAACGAGGGCCAGTGCGAGACGTCGATGAAGTCCGTCACGTGGCCCAGCCGGATGCGGTCGACGAGGTTCGAGAGGCTGCCGCCGACCAGCAGGCCGAGCGCGGCCGGCAGCACCGGGTGCCGGGCCCCGGAGCGGGCGAAGAACACGACCATCCAGACGACCGCGGCGGCGGTGATCACGGTCACGGCGGCCGTCGCGCTCGAGAAGAGGCCGAACGCGATGCCCGAGTTCTGGACGTGGTGCAGCGAGACCGGGCCCAGCACCTGCACGGACTGGTCGAGCCCGAGCTCGTGCGTGACGACGTGCTTCGTCACCTGGTCGGCCGCCACCGCCGCGAGCGCGACGGAGGCGAGCCCGACCCACTGGAGCGGCCCGGCCGCAAGCGACCGCTCCGCCACCGAGATCGGGGCGAACCCGTCCGTCGACGAGCCGACGCGGACGTCCGCGTACGGCGGGCGCGACGGCTCGGTCACCCGGACCGCCGCTGGTCGTCGATGCAGAGCGCGGCCCACGGCAACGCCCGGAGCCGCTCCTCGCCGATCGCCTGGCCGCACATCTGGCACGTCCCGTAGGTGCCGTCGTCGATCCGGCGCAGCGCCGCCTCGATCTGGCCGAGCGTCTGGCGCGCGCCGTCGCCGAGACCGTCGTCGAGCTCGCGGTCGAAGGTCGCCGTCGCCATGTCGCCGAGGTGGTTGTCGACCCCCTTGCCGCCGATCTCGCCGAGCTCGTCCTCCAGGGCGCCGGGGCTCTCGCGCTCGAGGAAGGCGAGCGAATGGGCCAGGCGGTCCCGCTCGGCCTCGAGGAGCTTCTGGAACTCGGCAGTGTCGATGCTCGTCACGATCCGTCCTCTCCGCCGCAGGCGTCGGCCAACCGGCGCTCCGCCTCGGCCGGGTCGATTCCCGTCAGAGCCACCGTCTTGTCCCGGGCGCCGTGACCGGAAACGACGCCGACAGCGCGCGCGGGCAACCCAAGTGCGCCCGCCAGGAGCCGCTCGACCGCCTCGTTCGCCCGGCCGTCGACGGGCGGCGCGGTCACGCGCACCTTCCACCCCTCGCCGTGGCGGCCGACGACCTCGCTCCGGGACGAGCCGGGAGCCACGCGCACACGGAGCCGAGTCTCGACGCCCATCCGGAAACGGTAGCGCGCGGGGACGCGCGCCATCCACCTCCGGGCCGTCTCTGCTCAGTCCCCCCAGGCGAACTCGCGCGGCTCCTCGCCGTGCAGCTCGTGCACGTCCGGCAGGTGCGGCTGCTCGAACAGGGCCTCCGGCTCGGGCGGATCGCTCTCGCTCTCGGCCTCCGCCTCGGGCTCGTCGACCCGGACGACCTGGAACTCCCGCGTGTCGGTGCGGTTCGGCCAGTGCTCCGGTGCGGGCGGCAGCGTCGGGACGGGCGGCCGCTCGGCGGCCGGCTCGGTCGCCGGTGGCGCCTCGACCGGGGCGACGGAGAACGGGGCGGCCGGCGGCGCCGGCGCCGGCGCAGCCTCGGGCGCAGGGGGCGTCGCGGTCGGCGGCGCGTCGCTCGCGCGGACCTCCGCGACCATCCCGAGCGCCGAGCGCAGCAGCGCCTCGACGCGGCGCGCCTCGGCGAACAGGCGCTCCCGCTCGCTCTGCGCCGCGCGCACGATCGAGCGCGCCTCCCCGTGGGCCTCCGCGACGATCAGCTCGGCCTCGCGCTTCGCGGCCTCCTTCGCGTCGCTCGCGGCCTTCTCGGCCGAGACCAGCGTCGACGCGAGCAGCGCCTCGCGCTGCTTCAGCTCGTCCAGGCGACGCTCGAGGTCCTCGACGCGGTCGCCGAGCTCGCCGCGCTCGCGCCAGACCTCCTCGAAGCTGTCGGCGACGTCGCCGAGCACGCGCTCGGTCTCGTCGCGCTTGAAGCCGAGCAGCGCACGTCCCAGCTTCACGTGTCTCAGCTCAACGGGCGTGTACGGCATAGGTCCTCCTAGAACTGGTCGAGAATCGCGACGACGATCCGTGCGGCCACGAGCAAGGCGACGATCCCCACGGTCGCCGACAGGTCGAGGGGGCCGACCGTCAAGGGCAGCATGCGTCGCCACAGGCGCAGGTACGGGTCGCAGACGTCCGCGAGGAACCGCTGCACCGGGCGCAGCGAGTACGGGAGCTGGATCCACGTCGTCAGGACGTAGAGGATCAGCACCAGGACGTAGACGAACGCGAAGACGTAGACGAAGTTGGAGACCGCGCCGATCGTGTCGAACAGCATGAGCGCGGCTTTCGCCCCTGAGAACGGCTTTCCTACGCCTGGTTGAAGAAGCCGCCGCGCTCCAGGACCTGGGCACGCTGCTCGGCGGAGAGCTCGACGTTCCGCGGCGTGAGCAGGAAGACCTTGTCGGCGACGCGCTGCATTCCCCCGTTCAGCGCATAGGTGAGGCCGCTGGCGAAGTCGATGAGCCGCTTCGACAGCTCCGTGTCGGCGTTCTGCAGGTTGAGGATCACCGGGATCGACTGCTTGAACTTGTCGGCGATCTGCTGCGCGTCGTTGAAGCTGCGCGGCAGCACGAGATGGACCCGCACGGAGCCGGTGCCCGGCAGCGCCTCGATGTGCGGGCGCGTCGGCACCGCGCGCGGCGCGCGCGCCTGGGAGCGGCTCGACCGGACGGCCGACACGCGGTGCGTCGGCTGGTCGGCCTCGGACTCGGTCCAGTCGTCGAAGTCCTGGCTGCGGCGGCGCGGCGTCAGCCGGCGGACGTTCGGCCGCTCGCGATAGCTCAGCTCGAGGCTCTCCTCCGCGACGAGCCCGTCCTCGTCGTCCCAGTACTCGTCGTCCTCCTCGGCGATGCCGAAGTAGACGAGGGTGCGGGTCCAGAGGTCTCCGAGGGCCATGGTCGAGGGAAATGCTACTCGCCGAACAGGATCGATCCGACGCGCACGTAGGTCGCTCCTTCTTCGGCGGCGACGGCAAAATCCTGCGTCGTGCCCATCGAGAGATCGGCCAGGCCGTGCTCGGAGGCGAGCGCGCGGAGCCGCGCGAACCACGGCCGCGAATCCTCCGGCCGCACGGCGGCGGGCGGCATCGTCGAGAGGCCGCGGATCCCGTACCGGAGGTAGTCGGCGATCTCCTCTTCCCCCACGCCGGCCTTCGACGCCTCCCCGGCGAGGTTCACCTGGAGCAGGGCCGGCACCTCGAGCCGGCGGGCGGTCGAGTGGGTGTCGACCGAGTGGACGAGCTCGCAGATCCGGTTGACCACCTTCGCCTTGTTCGACTGGAGGCTGCCGATGAAGTGCCAGCGGAACGCATCGCCGTACTCGGCGTGCTTGGCCTCGAGGTCCTGGGCCCGGTTCTCGCCCACCACCGGGATGCCGGCCTCGGCGAGGGCGGCCAGGTCGGGGAGCGCCACGTACTTCGTCGCCGCGACGACCGTCACCCCCGGGCCGACCCGGGCCACGACCTCGTCGTAGCGGCGGCGGATCTCGTCAGGCGAGAGCACCGATCACCCCGTGCGTGCCGCGCGGCTTGCCGTCGCGGCGGTGCGAGAAGAAGAGCTCCGGGTTGCAGCGCGTGCAGAGGTCGACGCGCTCGACCTGCCCCACGCCGGCTGCGCGCAGCTTCCGCTCCGCAGCCGTCCACAGGTCGAGGATCCGGTTCCGGGTCAGGTCGGCGTCGAAGCGCTCCGACACCTCGGGCCCGACCTCGTAGCAGCAGGGGCCGATCGCAGGGCCGATGACGGCCGCCGTGTCGCCCCCGACCGCCGCGACGCCCGCCTCGACGATCCCGGCGACGAGACCCCGCCAGCCGGCGTGCAGGACGGCCAGCCGCCGTTTGGCGCCCCGTCGCGCGATGGCGATGGGGACGCAGTCCGCGGCGAGGGCGAGCAGCGCCTCCCCCGGGGTGTCCGTCCAGAGGCCGTCGCCCTCCTCCACCGGCCCACCGGGCCGCGCGCGGCGCACGACGGCGGAGTGGCACTGCCGCTGCTGGGCGAGCACCGGCACGTCGAGCCCCAGGACGGCCAGCGCACGGCGGCGGTTCTCGTCGACGCGGGCGGGATCGTCGCCGTTGCGGCGCCCGAGGTTCAGCGACGACCACGGCCCCTCGGAGACGCCGCCGACCCGCGTCGTGAAGCCGACCACGTAGCCGGGCTCGTCCCAGCGGATCACGGCCGCAGCGCCCCCCGCCGTGCGACGGCACGCCGGACGAGCTCGTCCCGCTCGTTCAGCTCGGGATCGTCGACGACGTCGTCGAGCAGCGCGCGCAGCGCCTCGCCGAGCTCGGGCCCCGGCGGGAACCCGACCGCGATCAGGTCGTCGCCGCCGACGGCGAGGTCGGCGAGCCGGTGGGGCCGGCTCCGCTCCGCCTCGACGACGAGGCGGAACGCCGCGAGGCGGTCGAGCTCGGCCTGCGGCGGGTCGTCCGCCCGCCTGCCGCGGAGGTCGGCCTCGCGGTGGTCGAGGAGGTCGCGCAGCAGGGGCTCGCCGAACCGGGCGAGCAGCCGCCGCGCGCGCAGCGCGTCGCCAGTGCCGATCTCGAGCGTGTGGTTGCGCACGATCTGCACGACCCGGGTGCGCAGCTCGGTCGGGTAGCGCAGCCGGCGAAGCACCCGCCCGGCGATCTCGGCGCCGAGCTGCTCGTGGCTGGGCCGGCCGTCGGGCCCTTCCCACGCCGCGGGCGGCTTGCCGAGATCGTGCAGGAGGGCGGCCAGGCGCACGCGGAGCGGCCTCCCGGCGTCGGCCGCGGCCTGGACGACCGCAAACAGGTGCTCGTCGAGCGTGAGGTCGTGGGTGCGGCTCCGCTGGTCGCAGCCGATCGCGGCCTCGAGCTCCGGCACGATCGCGACGAGGACGCCCGTGTCGCGGGCGAGCCGCAGCGCGTGGGCGGGCCGCACGCCCAGCAGGAGCTTCGACAGCTCGCCGAGCCCGTCGGCGGCCAGGCCGCCGCCGATGCGCTCTCCGGAGACGAGCCGCACGCCCTCCGCCTGCTCCGCCATCTGGGCCAGCGTGCCGGCGTCGGGCTCGACCGCGAGCTGCGAGACGAAGCGCAGCCCGCGGACGATGCGCAGCGGGTCCTCGGCGAAGCTCTGCGGCGACACGGCCCGCAGCACGCCCGCCTCGAGGTCGGCGCGGCCGCCGTACGGATCGACGATCGCCCCGTCCGCCAGCCGGCGGGCGATCGCGTTCATCGTGAAGTCGCGCCGCTCGAGATCGGTCTCGACGGACGCCTGCGGGTCGACCACGATCGCGAAGTCGTGCCGGCCCGGACCGGTCGACACCTCGCGGCGGGGCGGCGCCAGCTCGATGCCGGCGGGCACGAGCTCGCGCACGGCCCGGTCGCGCGGGAAGAAGCGGACGCCCACCGGCCGCCCTGCGACGGTCAGCTCCTCGCTGCGTCCATGAGGCCGCAGGCGCTCGCGGAGCTCGGGGATGTCCACCCCCGGCACGAGGAAGTCCGCGTCCTTCGACGGACGGCCGAGCAGCTCGTCGCGGACGGCGCCGCCGACGAGATAGGCATCGAGCCCGAGGCTCCGGACGTAGTCTTCGACCGCATTCGCCACGGAGCAATTGTGGCGGGCGCCTCAGTCGGCCGTGGCGATCGCCTCGATCTCGACCAGCGCCCCCGACGGGAGCTTCGCCACCTCGACGGTCGACCGGGCGGGCGGCGCGTCGCCGACGTGCTTCGCATAGACCTCGTTCATCGCCGCGAAGTCGCCGAGGTCCTGGAGGAAGACGGTCGTCTTGACGAGCCGGTCGAGCGACGAGCCGGCAGCCTCGAGGATCGCGCGCAGGTTCGCGAAGACCTGCTCGGTCTGCGCGGTCGCGTCGCCGCCCTCCAGCTCCTTCGAGCCTGGCTTGAGCGCGAGCTGACCGGAGACGAACACGAACCCGTTCGCCTTGATCGCCTGCGAGTAGGGCGCGCCCTGGAACGGGGCGGGCGCGGTCTCCGTGCGTACGACCTCCTTGGCCATCCGATCGTCCTTTCTAGGTCGGCTGCGGCCGGCAGGCGAGCCCGAGGGCGGCGCCGACGGCCTTGAACATGGCGAGCAGCACGTGCTGCGGATCCTCGCCCTCGAGCAGGCGCACGTGCAGGTTGAGCCCCGCTCCCTCGGCCAGCTCGTCGAGGAACCGCGACACGACGTCGGTGGCGATCCCCCCCACCCGCTGGCCGGAGAAGTCGACGTTCGCGACGAAGCGCGCCGGGTCGCTCAGCTCGAGGGCGGCGGCGGCGAGCGCCTCGTCGGCGGTGGCGAGCGCCCAGCCGAGCCCGGCGGCGCCGTCGGCCCGGACGAGCTCGGACAGCGCCCTGCCCAGCGCCGCGCCGGCGGCCGTCGCCTGCTCGTCGGCGGAGTCGGGTGCGACCTCCAGGGCGATCTTCAAGCGGCCCGTCCGCGCGAGCGCCCCGACCAGGTGGTCGAGCACCGTCAGCCCGGTGGCGACGTTGGCCTCACCCGTCGCGGCGAGCGTCACGCGCGCGCCCGTCGGCGTTCCCGCCACGTCTCGCCTAGCTCTCGACGCGCTCGATGTGGGCGCCGAGCGACCGGAGCCGGTCGTCGATGCGCTCGTAGCCCTTATCGATCTGGTACGCGTCGCCGATCGTCGACGTCCCGTCGGCGCAGAGCGCGGCCATGACCATCGCCATGCCGGCGCGGATGTCGGGGCTGGACACCCGCTGCCCGCGAAGCTGCGCGGGCCCGGTCACGACCACCCGGTGCGGGTCGCAGATGATGATCCGCGCGCCCATCGAGACGAGCTTGTCGACGAAGACCAGACGGCTCTCGAACATCTTCTCGAAGATCAGGACGGTGCCCCGCGCCTGCGTCGCGACGACGACCGCGATCGAGGTCAGGTCGGCCGGGAACTGCGGCCACGGCCCGTCGTCGATCTTCGGGATCGCGCCGCCGATGTCGTCCTGGATCACGAGCTCCTGCGCCGGCGGGACGTGCACCCAGTCGTCGCCGATCTCCACGCGGACGCCGAGCCGCTCGAATCCGGGGACGAGCGGGCGCAGGTCGTCGGCGACCGTCCCGTCGATCGTCAGGTCGCCGCCGGTGAGCGCGGCCATGCCGATGAGGCTCCCGATCTCGATGTGGTCCGGGCCGATCGCGTAGGCCCCGCCGCCCAGACGGTCGACGCCGTCGATGCGCAGGACGTTCGACCCGATGCCCTGGATCCGGGCCCCGAGCGCGACGAGGAAGCGGCAGAGATCCTGAACGTGCGGCTCGCACGCGGCGTTCGTGATCACGGTGCTGCCGGGAACGAGCGACGCCGCCATGACGGCGTTCTCGGTCGCCATCACCGACGCCTCGTCGAGGTGGATGCGGCCTCCGGCCAGCCGGCCGCTCAGCTCGTAGCGCCCGTTGATCTCCACCGACGCTCCGAGGGCGGCGAACGCATGGATGTGCGGGTCGAGCCGGCGCCGACCGATCACGTCACCGCCCGGCGGTGGCATCGAGGCGCGCCCGAAGCGCGCGAGGAGCGGCCCGGCCAGCAGGAACGACGCGCGGATGCGCGAGGCGAGCCGCGGGTCGACGTCCTGGATGGCGACGTCGACGGTCGAGACGCGGACCTCGTTCGCGCCCGTCCACTCGACGTCGGCGCCGAGGTGCGCCAGCAGGTCGAGCATCGTGTCGACGTCCGCGATCCGCGGCACGTTCGCCAGCTCCACGGGCTCGTCGGCGAGCAGGGTCGCAGCGAGGATCGGCAGGACGCCGTTCTTGTTGCCGGCGGCGCGGACGCGGCCCGAGAGCGTGTGCCCGCCCTCGATCACGAACGACTGCGCGGCGTGCCTGACGACGGTCGACGACACGGCGCGACTATGCTAGCGGCGCCTTGGCGCCCACTCGTCAGCAGGCGTGGGAGACCCTCACGCGCTACACGAAGAGCGAGGCGCTGCTCCGGCACGCGCTCGCCGTCGAGGCGTCGACCGCGTCGTACGCGAGCCGCTTCGGCGAGGACGAGGAGCTCTGGCGCGTCGCGGCGCTCCTGCACGACTTCGACTACGAGATACATCCGACGCTCGACCGGCATCCGCAGGACGGCGCGCCGATCCTGCGCGAGGAGGGCTATCCGGAGGTGGTCGTGGAGGCGGTGCTCTCGCACGCGAACCACCTCGGCCTCCCGCGCGACACGCCGCTCAAGAAGGCCCTGTTCGCCTGCGACGAGCTCTCCGGCTTCGTGCACGCCTGCGGGCTCGTGCGGCCCACCGGCCTGGCCGGCCTGGAGCCGAAGTCGGTGAAGAAGAAGCTCAAGCAGCCGTCGTTCGCGGCGGGCGTCTCCCGCGAGGACGTCTACGAGGGCGCCGAGGGTCTCGGGCTCGAGCTCGACGAGCACATCGCGAACGTCGTCGCCGCCCTCCAGCCGATCTCCGCCCAGCTCGGCCTGCCGGCGGCCTAGCGCCTCCTCCCCCCGGCCGCGCCGGCGGGGCGCACGACCCAGGGTCACGCTCCTCAGCAGGCGTTTCCCGCTTCGGACCGGCAACCCCGGGTCAGACCCGGGTCGGACCCTGCCGGTGCGGGCCGGCATGGCCGCTCTATGCGGAGATCCGGGCCAGGCCGTCGACCAGGCGCTCGAGGTCGCTCTCGTCGTTCCACCAGCCCACGGACGCCCGCAGCGTGCCCGTGCCCTGGAGCTCGCGCAGGACGACGCCGCGCTCGTACAGCGCGGCTGCGGCGGCCGCCGAGTCGCCCGGCGCGGCGAACGTGACGAGCGTCCCCTGGTCCGGCGCCGTCCGGACGTCGTGCCCGGCGGCGGCCAGCAGCTCGCGGCAGCGCTCGGTCAGCTCGCGGGCCCGCTCGAACCGGCCCTCGGGAAGGTCGCTGAGCGCGGCCTCGAGGCCGGCGACCGAGGTCGCCGGAGTGAAGAGCGGGTCGAACCGCGCGGCGCCGGCCTTCGGCTCCCACGTCGCCTCGGCGATGTCGTAGCTCTCGGCTGCGGGGTAGCCGACGAGACGAGGCGGCAGCGCGTCGGGGTCGCGCACGTACAGGGCGCCCGTCGAGTCGGGGCCGCAGAGCCACTTCTGCGCGCTGACGGTGTAGAAGTCGGCGGCGGTCGCGTCGACCGGGACCGCGCCCACGGATTGCGCGCCGTCGACCAGCACCGGCAGCCCGGTGGCCTCCTGCAGCTCACGCCAGGGCAGCACCGCGCCGTCGAGCCACGAGATCGCGGAGAGGGCGAGGAGCCTCGTCGCCGGGGTCACCTGCGCCTTCACCGCGTCGAAGATCGCCTCGCCGACGAGCCCGCGAACCGGCGCGACGCGGATCGTCGTGCCGGCGGCCGCGAGCGGCCCGATCAGCCCGAAGTGCTCGACGTCGGTCGAGACCACCTCGTCGCCGGGGCCGAGCCCGAGCCCGGTCACGACCACGTGGACGCCCTGTGTGGTCGAGTCGGTGAGCGCGACGTTGCCGGCCGGCACGCCGAGCTGCTCCGCGAGCAGGCCGCGGACGCGGTCGCGCGCGTCGAGCATCGCCTGGAAGTAGGCGGCGCCGCCGCGGCCGTTCTCCCCCTCCCAGACGCGCAGCTCGCCCATCGCGGCGAGCGTCGCCGCCGAGAGCGGGCCGAACGTCCCGGCGTTGAAGTACGCCTTACGCTCCGTGACCGGGAACCGCGCACGCTCGTCCGCCCACGTCATCCCAGCTCGACCTCCACGGGCGCGTGATCGGACACGAGCGTGCCGTCCTGCAGGCGCCTGCGCTCCTCGGGCCAGACGACCGGCTCGCCGGCCTCGAGTCCCCGGACGAGGATGTGGTCGATCCCGGGGCCCGGCGCCGAGAACCCCCACGCGGGGCCGGTCAGCTCGCGGAGCGCCGCGGACGCTCCCGCGCGGAGGTTGAAGTCGCCGGCGAGCACGACCGGCTCGTCGCCGAACGCGACGTCGCAGGCGAACCGGGCCGCGCGGAGAAGCTCGGCGTCGGCCAGGCGGGGGTCGGTCTCGTAGCTCGTGCAGTGCAGGTTCGTCACCGCCAGCGTGCGGCCGTCCGGCAGCTGCGCGCGCACCGCCTGCATGACCCGCCGCTCGCGCGCCCAGGCCAGCCGCGACACCGCGCCGAGCCCGAGGCGCTTCGCCTCCACGCGCCGGAACCACGTCGGGTTGAGCGCTTCCGCGCGATGGGCGAGCAGGCGCAGCCGCGGTGCGAGCCGGATCGCGTTCCCCTGGCCCGACACGGCCGACCGGAGGACGCCGTGGTTCGCGGCGGTCAACAGCCGGCCGGCGGTCGCGCCGAGGGGCGGCCGCGAGGCGACGTCGCCGACCGTGAAGCGCGGCAGCGCCCACGCCGGCACCTCCTGGACGCAGAGCACGTCGGGGTCGTCGGCCGTCGCGAGCCGCAGCATGTCGTCGAGGAAGGCGCGCCGCCCGGGCGGAACGCTGTTGCCGTGGAAGAGGTTCCAGGTGCGGACGAGCACTGCTCTACGCTACTTCGGTGCGCGTCGAGCTGGCCGATCCACCCGCGTTCACGCCGTGGTACGACCACGAGCTCGCAGCCGCCCTGGCCCGCGCGGGCGCGGACGTGGAGCTGGCGACGTCGCGCTTCCGGTTCGGGCCGTCGCCGGCGCCGGACGGGTACCGGCGCAGCGAGGCCTTCTACCCGGTGTCGTCGCGACTCTTCAAGCGCTCGCGGCTGCGACTGCCGCTCAAGGCGGTGGAACACCTCGACGTCGTGCGGCGCCTCTCGGCGGCGCGGCCGGACGTGCTGCACGTGCAGTGGCTCGCCCTCCCCCAGCTCGACGCGCGCCTGCGCTTCCGCGCGCCGGCGGTGTTCACGGCCCACGACCTGCTCCCGCGCCGGACGGCGTCCCGGCTGGAGCTCTGGCGGACGCTGCTCGGCAAGTTCGACGGAGTCGTCGTGCACACGGAGCGCGGCCGCGAGACGCTCGGCGAGCTCGGCGTCGACGCGCGCGTCATCGCCCACCCCGTCTACCCGAGCGCCGCCCGCCGCGCCGACGACGGCGCCACCGTCCTGTCGCTCGGCGTCCTGCGGCCCTACAAGGGCCTCCCCGACGCCGTCGAGGCCGTGCGCCGGCTGCCCGACGCGCGGCTGCTCGTCGCGGGCGACCCGGCGATGCCGCTCGACGGCCTGCGGTCGGCGGAGCGCGTCGAGTGGCGGCTCGGCTACCTGTCGCAGGCCGAGCTCGACCGCGCGCTCGGCGACGCGACCGTCGCGGTCTTCCCCTACCGGGCGGAGCTCGACCAGTCGGGCGCCCTGCTCCAGGCGCTCGGCGCCGGCGTGCCGGCGGTCGTCTACGACGTGGCGGGGCTCGGCGAGCCGATCCGGCGCTACGGGGCCGGTCGCGTCGTGCCCGCGGGTGACATCGAGGCGCTCACGGCCGCCCTCGGCGAGCTGCTCGGGAACGCGGAGGCGCTCGCCGCCGCCCGCGCCGGCGCCGAGCAGGCGCGGGCGGAGCTGACCTGGGACGCCGCGGCGGCCCAGCACCTCGCCCTGTACCGGGAGCTCGCCTGATCCTCCGCCGTTCGCGCTTCGCCGAGCTGATCGCCCGTCAGCTCGACCTGTTCGAGCGGGAGAACGCCGGCGACCTCGCGGAGGCGGCGCAGCGGCTCGAGCGCTACCACGTCGCCGCGCGCGAGGAGGCGGAAGAGCGCTACGGCGACTACCAGGACGCCGTCGAGACGGTCGTCGACCTGCTCGAGGAGATGCGCGACGCCTACGCCGCCACGCTCGACGAGCCCGAGGCCGAGCGGTACGGGCGGGAGCTCGCCCGCGCCGTCCGGCAGCGGTTCCCCGGCATCCAGCTGGCGAGCTAACGTCGCGTCGTGGCCGAGCGGATCGAGGACTACGCGCTGCTCGGCGACCTCCAGACGGCGGCCCTGGTCGGACGCTCGGGCTCGGTCGACTGGCTCTGCTTCCCGCGCTTCGACTCCGGCTCCTCGTTCGGCGCCCTGCTCGACTCGCGCGAGGCCGGCCGCTGGCTGATCGCCCCGACGTCCGGCGAGCCGGCGACCGAGCGCCGCTACCGGCGCGACACGCTTGTCCTGGAGACCGAATGGCAGACGCCGACGGGACGGGTGCGGCTGATCGACTTCATGCCGCCGCGGGGCATGGCGCCGGACATCGTCCGCATCGTCGAGGGGCTCGAGGGCCGGGTCGACATGCAGATCGAGCTGCTCGTGCGCTTCGACTACGGCGGGATCGTCCCGTGGGTGCGCCGCGAGGGCGACACGCTGCTCGCCATCGGCGGCCCGGACGCGCTGTGCGTGCGGACGCCCGTCGAGCTGGAGGGCGCGGAGATGGCGCACACGGCCCGGTTCTCCGTCTCGGCCGGCGACCGCGTGCCGTTCGTCGCCACGTGGTTCCCGTCGGCGCAGAAGCCGCCCAAGCGCGTCGATCCCGAGCAGGCGCTGCGCGAGACCGAGCACTACTGGCTGGAGTGGCTGTCGGGCTGCCACTACGTGGGCGACTGGCCCGAGGCCGTCCGCACCTCGCTGACCGTCCTCAAGGCGCTCACCTACGCGCCGACGGGCGGCATCGTGGCGGCGCCCACGACGTCGCTGCCCGAGCACGTGGGCGGCGAGCGCAACTGGGACTACCGCTACTGCTGGCTCCGCGACGCGAGCTTCACGCTCTACGCGCTCATGAACGCCGGCTACGCCGACGAGGCCCGGCGCTGGCGCGACTGGCTCCTGCGGGCGGTCGCCGGCGACGTGTCGCGGCTCCAGATCCTGTACGGCGTCGCCGGCGAGCGGCGCATCTCCGAGCTCGAGCTCCCGTGGCTGGACGGCTACGCCGGCTCGCGCCCGGTGCGCGTGGGCAACGCGGCGCACGAGCAGTTCCAGCTCGACGTCTACGGCGAGATCATGGACGCGCTCCACATCGGCCGGGAGCACGGCCTGGACGAGAACGACCACGCCTGGTCGCTCCAGGTGCAGCTGATGGAGTACCTCGAGGGCGCGTGGGACCAGCCGGACGAGGGCATCTGGGAGGTGCGCGGCCCGCGTCGCCACTTCACGCACTCGAAGGTCCTCGCCTGGGTCGCCTTCGACCGGGCGATCGACCTGGTCGAGCGCTTCGGGCTCGACGGCCCCGCCGACCGCTGGCGCCGTGCCCGCGCCGAGATCCACCGGGAGGTGCTGCGCGAGGGCTTCGACGCCGAGCTGAACGCCTTCACCCAGTGCTACGGCTCGCGCGCCCTCGACGCCTCGACGCTCCTCATCCCCCTGGTCGGCTTCCTGCCGGGCGACGACCCGCGCGTGGTCGGAACCATCGACGCCATCCGGGAGCGCCTCACCACCCATGACGGCTTCGTGATGCGCTACGCCGCCGACGAGGGCGTCAACGCGGTCGACGGCCTGTCCGGCGGCGAGGGGGCCTTCCTGCCGTGCTCGTTCTGGCTCGTCGACGCGCTCACGATGGCGGGGCGCGCCGGCGAGGCGCGCGAGCTGTTCGAGCGGCTGCTCGCCGTCCGCAACGACCTGGGCCTGCTGGCGGAGGAGTACGACCCGGTCGCGAAGCGCCAGCTCGGGAACTTCCCGCAGGCGTTCACGCACGTCGGCCTCGTCAACTCGGCCTTCAACCTCTCCCACGACACGAAGCCGGTCGACCAGCGCGGCATCGCGAAGGCCGGGGCTCACTGAGGGTCGGAGCCCTGCGTCGCTGACGGTCGCTTCAGCGTGAGCTTCGCCGATACGAGCGGCGTCGGGCCGCCGCGGGGCGCGACCGTCTACCGATGGCCGAAGTGATGGGCTCGCGGCAGGTTGCGGGCGACTTCCGCCTCGCCGGCGGCCCGGCGGGCGAGCGGGCCGAGTGAGGTCAGCTCCTCGACGAGCACGTTGACGTTGCGGTCGTGACGCTCGAGCTTGCCGGCGGCGAGCAGCAGCGGCTCGCCGCGGACGATCGCGCGGTACTGCTCGTAGACGTGCTGCCGCACGACGAGGTTCGCCTGGCCGTGCTCGTCCTCGAGGAGCATGAAGACGATCCCGTTGGCGGTCGCGGGCCGCTGCCGCGCGACGGCGAGGCCGGCCACCTCGACCCGGGTGCCGTGCGGCGTCGAGGCGAGCTCGGTGGTGGGCCGCACGCTCGCCGCCAGGTGCGGGCTCAGCAGCTCCAGCGGATGGATCCCGACGGACACGGACGTGTGGCGGTAGTCGGCAAGCATCCGCTCCCACGACGTCTGCTCGGGGAGCTGCGGCTCGTCGGCGGTCGGGCCGAGCGGCAGCGCCAGCTGCACGTTGCCGCGTCCGACCGTCTCGCCGCGGGCGGTGACGCCGAGCCGCCAGAGGAGCTGCCGGCGCGGCCCCCACTCGTCGCACGCGCCGGCGGCGACGAGCGCCTCGAGGACGCCCGACTTCACGGACACGCGGCGGGCGAGGTCGCCGAGGTCGGCGTACGGCTGCCCGCCGGCGATCGTCTCGGCATCCGCCTCCCCGACCGAGTGCACGTAGCCGAGCCCGATCCGGACCGCGCCGTCCTCGAGCGAGCAGGCGGCCGCGGAGCGGTTGACGTGCGGCGGCTGCACCTCCACCCCGCGCCGCTGCGCGTCCCGGATCAGCGAGGCGGGTGGATAGAAGCCCATCGGCTGGGCGTTCAGGAGCGCGCAGAGGAACTCGGCCGGGTACGCGCGCCGCAGCCACGCCGACTGGTAGGCGAGCAGCGCGAAGGCGGCGGCATGGCTCTTCGGGAAGCCGAAGCCGGCGAAGCCGACCAGCTTGTCGTAGATCGCATGCGCGGTCGGCTCGTCGATCGCGTTCGCCCGGCAGCCCTCGACGAACCGGGGCCGGAACGCCTCGATCGCCTCCTCGCTGCGCTTGCGACTCATCGCCCGCCGCAGCCCTTCCGCCTCGCCGATCGAGAAGCCGGCCGCGGCCATCGCCACGTCGAGCACCTGGTCCTGGAAGACGACGACGCCGAGCGTGTCGCGAAGCGCCGCGCGCAGCGACTCGTGCTCGACCGGCGGCTCGAAGGACGGATCCTCGCGGAGCCGCTGCCGGTGCTGCACGTACGGGTGCACGGCCTTGCCCTGGATCGGGCCCGGCCGGACGAGCGCCACCTGCACGGTCAGGTCGTCGAGGTTCTCGGGCCGCGTCTGGAGCAGGCTCTGCATCTGCGCGCGGCTCTCGATCTGGAAGACGCCGACGGTGTCGGCGGCCTGGATCTCGGCGTAGACGGCCGGGTCGTCGAGCGGGATGCGCGAGAGGTCGACCGTCTCGCCGTGCCGGATCGCGATCTGCTCGACGCACTCCTCGACGGCGCTCAGCATCCCGAGACCGAGCAGGTCGATCTTGAGGAAGCCGGCGTCGCCGCAGCTGTCCTTGTCCCACTGGCAGATCTGCCGCCCCGCCATCGCGGCGGGCTGCACAGGCACCAGGTCGACGAGCGGCCGCGACGAGATGATCATCCCGCCCGGGTGCTGGCTGACGTGCCGCGGCAGGCCGGAGATCTCCCGCGTCAGCTCCCGGAACGCCTCCCAGCGCGGCCCCTCGTGGCGGCCGGGAACGCCGTCGAGCTCCTCGCCGACCCGCGTCGCGTCCCAGCCGTCGGTGACGCGGGCGAGCCGCTCCAGCTCGGCGACCGGGAGCCCGAGCGCCTTGCCGACGTCGCGGATCGCGCCGCGCGAGCGGTAGGTCGCGAACGTCGCGACGAGCGCGGCGTGCTCGCGGCCGTACCTCTCGGTCACGCGGACGATCAGCTGCTCGCGGATGTCGCGCGGGAAGTCGAGGTCGATATCGGGCGCCGCGATCATCTCGTCGTTGATGAACCGGCCGAGGGACAGGCCGTTCGCGACGGGATCGACGTGCGAGAGGCCGGTCAGGTAGCAGACGACCGAGCCGACGCTGGAGCCCCGCCCGCGGCCGGGCGGCAGCGACTGGCGGGCGGCGCTCGCGCCGCGCACCTCGCGCGCGCACTCGCGTGCGAGCTCGAGCACCTCCCAGTGCAGCAGGAAGAAGCCGGCGAGGCTCAGCCGGGCGATCAGCTGCAGCTCGTCGTCGAGCCGCCTGCGGGCGCGCCTGCGGAGCCCGGCGCCCACCGCGCCGTAGCGGTCGGCGAACCGCGCGTCGCAGACGGCGCGGAGCTGGGCGTCGGCCGGGTCGGGGCCGTCGGAGAAGTCGGGGTACCGGTAGCCGAGCTCCTTCGTCAGGTCGAAGGAGCAGCGCTCGGCGATCTCGAGTGTGCGCGCCGCGGCGTCGCGCGGCAGCCGCTCGAGCATCTCGCCGGGCGCCCGCAGGAGGCTCTCGTGGTTGCCGCGCCGCTCCCGCTCGCAGCCGTCGAGCGAGGTGCGGCAGCGGACCGCGACCAGGACGTCCTGCAGGCGGAGGCGGCGCGGATGGTGGACGTGCACGTCGCCGGTGGCGACGGTCGGGAGGCGCAGCGACTCCGCCAGGTCGACCAGGGCCGCGTTGCGGCGCGCGTCGCCGCGCTCGTACGGCCGCTGGAGCTCGACGTAGAACGCGCCCGGGAACGCCCGGGCCAGCCGCGCGGCGGCATTCGGGTCGACGACGGCGAGCCCGTGCCGCGCGCAGCCGGACAGGCACACGAGGCCCTCGGCGTGCCGCTCCAGCGCGTCGAGCGTCGTCCGCGCGGGCAGCGGCTCCCGGTGCTCGCGCCCTTCGGGCCGCGTGCCCGCGTGCACGTCGGTGAGGATGCGGCAGAGGTTCCGGTAGCCGCGCTCGTCCTCGACGAGCAGCGTCACGTGGGCGCCGTCCGCCAGCGTCACCTCCGCGCCGGTGATCGGGCGGACGCCGACGTGCTTGGCGGCATGGGCGAACTCGAGCGAGCCGTAGACGCCGTCGTGGTCGGTGAGCGCGAGCGTCTCGTGGCCGAGCTCGGCGGCGCGCGCGGCAAGCTCCTCGGGCAGCGAGGCCCCGTCCAGGAACGAGTAGGCCGAGTGCGCGTGCAGCTCGACGTAGCCGGCAGCCACGCCTACTCGAACTGCCGCAGGCCGGGTCGTGCGCGCACGGCCGCGCGTCCCAGCACGATCCGCCCGATCGCCCGCACGTGGGAGGCGACCTCGTCGTGGTCGGACGGGTGATGCGTGCCCGGCAGCACGGCGAACGCGGCGTACGCCGCGTCCAGATGCGTCAGCACCTCGAGCTCCTCCTGCGTCAGACCCGCCGTCCCGATGTCCCTCAGCTCGACCATCGGCCTCTCTCTCCCCTCCGCCCACGACGCTGCGAGAACCACCTGCTCCCTCCTCCGCTTGCTCCGCTCCTCACCCCTCGACCCCGCTGCCGTTCGTGCGCGCCGTCACGCGCGCTGTGTGAACCAGGCGCCGTCGTCGTGGTAGACGACGGCGTTCTCGCCGGTCTCCAGCACGACGTCGAAGTACCGCCGCGCCACCGGCTCGTCCGTCCACCACCGGTCGACGACGCGCCACTCCTCGCGGAGCACGGCGACGGTGCGGCGGTTGATGCGACGCGGCGTGCCGTCCGCGTGCGACTCGACCAGGGCCGGGCACGGCTCGTTGAGCCGCCTGGCGCTCAGTCGTCGCGCGGCACGAGCAGCGCGCGCGTTTCCGGAATGCGCGACCACGGCGCGACCTCCACCACCGTCGAGACCCCTCCCGCGCCGACGGCGGCCCGCACCTGGCGCAGGCCCTCCCTCAGCCGGCCCTGCACGACCTCGCCCTCCGCCTCGAGCAGCTCGAGCTGCTCGCCGGTGTGCTCGGCCAGCTCCGCCACCTCGAGCCGCAGCTTGAGCGCCGGCGCGGGCAGCTCCGCGAGCTTCGGCGCGAGCGCGGCCCGCAGCCGCGCCGGGTCGGCGGTCGGCTCGCGCAGGGTGACCGTCCGGCGCCACGAGGCGCCGCCGACGAGCCGTGCCCAGAGGGCCAGCTTCCGCGGCGGACGCCCCGTGCGCTCCGGCCGTGCGAGCAGGCGATCGAGGAGCACCGAGAGCCCCCGGCGGAGGGTCAGCTCGTTGGCGACCGCCTCCGGGAACTCCAGCGTCTCGTGCAGAGCATGCGCCGGCCTCCGAGGCCGAACCCTGCTTTCCCCAAACGCGGGGCCGTCCTGCTCACCCCTCGCCAGGCTCCAGGCGCGCCGGCCGTCCGGCCCCAATCGTTCGGCCACGGCGCCGCCCGGCAGCCCGGCAAGCTGTCCGATCGTCCTCACCCCGAGCTCCTCCAGCTCCTCGTAGCGGTCGCGCTCGAGCGGGAGCAGCGTCATCGGGAGCGGCGCGAGGAACGAGCGCGTGCGGTCGTCGGAGACGATCAGCGCCTGCCCCGGCCGCGCCACGCTGGCGGCGGCGAGCGCGGCGAATCGCCGCTCGGCCGCTCCCACGCGCGGGTCCCAGCTCTCCCCGACCGCCGCGAGCGCCCGCTTGAGCGCCGGCTCGAGGCCACCGTAGAGCCGCTCGACCCCGGCCGTCTCGAAGAAGACCGTGCCCGCCTCGGCCGGCTCGACGCCGAAGCCGGCGTCCTCGAGCCGCCGCAGGATCTCCTCCCAGGCCTGCCCGGCCGTGGCCGGGTCTTGCTCCACCAGGACGAGCTCGGGGCACGTCGCGAGGGCCTCGCCCAGACGCATCCCCGGCCGGATCCCCTGCGCGTCGGCCGCGGCGGTGACGGAGCCGATCAGCGGCTCGGCTCCCGGCAGCGGCGCGAGCGCCGCCGCCCGCTCGCGCACCCCCGGCCGGAGCCGGAGCGCGGCCCGCAGATCGAAGGCCTGGATGACGAGGGCGGCGATCACGGGAACAGATGTTCTACCGAACGTCTGTTCGTGTGTCAAGGGATGTCCCGGCGCGCGGGAGCTCCGCTCACTGCGGCCCGAGATCGATCTCCCTCGAAAAGGGCACAATGCGGACGTCTGTGGCAGCCGACGAAGAAACCACACGCCTTCGCCATCTCCAGGCGCTGACGGACACCGCCCTCGCCCATCTCGGGCTCGAGGAGCTGCTGGCGGCGCTGCTCGTCCGGACGCGGGACGCGCTCGACGCCGATACCTGCGCGATCCTGCTGCTCGACGAGGAGCGCGGAGAGCTCATCTCGCGCGCTGCCGTCGGCATCGAGGAGGAGGCCGACGCGGACGTGCGCATCCCGCTCGGCCACGGCTTCGCCGGCCGGATCGCCGCCGAGCGCCGCCCCGTCGTCCTCGATCGGCTCGACACCGCCCAGGTCGTCAGCCCGATCCTGATGGAGAAGGGCATCGAGTCGATGCTCGGCGTGCCGCTGCTCGTCGACGGCGACCCGATCGGCGTCCTCCACGTCGGCACGCTCACGCCTCACACCTTCAGCCCGAGCGACGTCGAGCTGCTCGAGCTCGCCGCGACCCGAGCCGCGATCGCGATCGAGCACGCCCGCCTGTTCGAGGCCGAGCGCGCCGCACGGCGCCGGCTCGAGCACGTGCAGGCGGTCACCGACGCCGCGCTGGCCCACCTCGAGCTGGACGAGCTGCTGGCCGTCCTCCTCCCGCGCATCCGCACGATCCTCGAGGCCGACACCTGCGCGGTGCTGCTGCACGACGACGAGACCAAGGAGCTCGTCGCCCGCGCCGCGCTCGGCATCGAGGAGGAGGTCGAGCAAGGCGTCCGCATCGCCATGGGCCGCGGCTTCGCCGGCAGCATCGCCGCCCAGCGCCGGCCGATCATCCTCAACGACGTCGATCTCGACCACGTCGTGAACCCCATCCTGATCGACAAGGGGCTCAAGTCGATGCTCGGCGTGCCGCTGCTCGCGCGCGACGAGATCGTCGGCGTGCTCCACGTGGGCCGGCTCGTGCACCGGACGTTCACGAACGAGGACGTCGACCTGCTCGAGCTCGTCGCCGCGCGGGTCGCCCTCGCGATCGAGCGGGCGCGCCTGTACGAGGAGGTCCTGCTCCTCGACCGGTTGAAGCTGAACTTCGTCGCGATCGCGTCCCACGAGCTCCGGACGCCCGCCGCATCCGTCTACGGCGCCCTGGCCACCGTGGTCGAGCGCGGCGACACGTTGACGCCGGAGACGCGCGACGAGCTGCTGGGGATGGCCTACGCGCAGGGCGAGCGGCTGCGCCGGCTGCTCGACCAGCTCCTCGACCTGTCGCGGCTCGACGCCGAGGCGATCGCCATCGAGACGCGTCCTGTCAGGCTGCACCGCGCGCTGGCGGAGATCGCCGCGGCCGCCGTCCCGCGGGAGATCCCGCTCGAGCTGGACGTCGACCGCGACCTCGTCGTCGCCGCGGATCCGCTCGTGCTCGACCGCGTCGTCTCGAACCTCCTCGTCAACGCGGTGCGCTACGGCGAGCCGCCGATCCTCGTGCGCGCCAAGCACGAGCCGCAGCAGCTCCGCATCTCGGTCATCGACCGCGGCGCCGGCGTGCCCGACGACCTCCGCCCGCGTCTCTTCGAGCGCTTCGCCCGCGGCGAGGACGTGCGCGGCGCGGGGCTGGGCCTCTCGATCGCGCGGGCGTACGCCCGCGCCCACGGCGGTGACCTGTTCTACGAGCCGGGCCCCGAGGGCAGCCGCTTCGAGCTGCTCGTGCCGGCGAGCTGAGCCCGGGGGGCTAGGCCGCCTGCCGGACGGCCGCCGCGAGCGTCCAGTACGCGTCCGGGCCGACGGGGATGCGCTCGGCGACGGCCTCGAGCTGTCGGCGAGCCTCGTCGGCGTCGAGCTGGCAGACGGTCGCCACCTCGGCGGTCGCGAGCGGCTCGCCGGCCCACGCGAGGAGCTCCTCGACGCTCTCGGGCTTCGGGCGGCGCTCGATCTCCGGCGCGAGGTTGGCGATCGCCGCCTCGTAGCCCTCGACGGCGTTGAAGCCGGGCACGTCGATCGTCCGGCCGTCGTCGAGCCGTGAGATGACGTAGCTGGGGGCCGTGTAGCGGCGGCCGCCGCCCGCGTCGGCCAGCTTGTGGTTCAGCGCGAGCGCCACCGGCGACGGGCTCCGCGCAAGCCGCATGTCGTCGCGCAGCGCACGCTCGACCTCGTCCTCGGCCGTCCACGCGGCCAGGTCGTCCGGGTCGATCCCCGCGTCCGCCCCCGCGGCGGCGATCAGCTCCGGGTCGTCGAGGAGCCCGCCGGCCATGACGCGGACGCGCAGCCGCCGGAGGATCGCCTCGGTGCGCTCGGGCGCGTGCAGCCGCGTCGCGACGACGGCCCGGCAGGCGTGGACGGAGGCCGAGGCGCGCTTCGGGGTGGCGTCGATCGGCATCCCGAACCGCGCCTGGAACCAGCCGAGCACCTCGGAGAGCCGCTCGGGCGTGAAGCGCGTCGTCTCCGGCGCCTCGGAGAGCACGATCATCGTCGGCCGCCAGTCGATCGCGTCGCCGTAGTGCCAGCGGAGGCGGTAGCGCGACGGCTCCGCCGAGAAGTCCCACGGGCAGGCCGGGTCGCCGAACCGCGTGATCGAGATGACCGCCATGTCTCCTCCAAGTCGTTGACCGCTCAACCACCTCACTCTAGCGTCCGAGACCGCATCGGCATACTCGTCCCGTGGACGCGCCGCGCGACCCGGAGGAGCTGGAGGCAGGCGGTGCCCCGCCGGCGGAGATCGACCCGGCGACGCGCATGGGCGCGGTGCACCTGACCGTGGCCGACCTCGGGCGCTCGCTCGACTACTACCGGGGCTCGATCGGGCTCGAGGTGCTGGCCACGGAGGGCGGCCGGGCGCGGCTCGGCGCGGCGGGCGTGGAGCTGCTCGTGCTCGAGGAGATCCCGGGCGCTCGACCGGCGGACGGCTTTGCCGGCCTCTACCACTTCGCGCTGCTCGTTCCCGAGCGGGCCGACCTCGCCCGCTGGCTCGCCCACGCGGCCCGGACGCGCGTGCCCGTCACCGGCGCCTCCGACCACTTCGTCAGCGAGGCGATCTACCTCCGAGACCCCGACCACCACGGCATCGAGATCTACTGGGACCGCCCACGCACGCTCTGGGAGGGGCAGATGGGCCGCATGGGCACGTGGCCGCTCGACCTCGACGGGCTCCTCGGCGAGCTCGAGTCGCGCGACGAGCCGTTCCGCGGCCAGCCCGCCGGGACGACGATGGGCCACGTCCATCTGCGGGTCGCCGAGATCGAGTCGACCGTGCGCTTCTACCGCGACGTGCTCGGCTTCGGGCTGATGGCCCAGCTCGGCCCGCAGGCCGCCTTCCTGAGCGCCGGCGGCTACCACCATCACCTCGGCGCGAACGTGTGGGAGAGCCGCGGCGCACCGCCTCCCCCGCCCGGCTCCACGAGGCTCGCACAGGTCACCGTCCTCGTCCCGGACGGCGACGAGCGCGATCGGATTCTCGCCCGCGCCGCCGCGTCCGGGGCGGCGGTCGAGGACGGTCTCGTCCACGACCCGTCCGGGAACCCGGTGCGACTGGAGGTCGACCCGGCCCGCTAGGGTCCCGGCATGCGCTTCCGCACGCTCGGCCGCACCGGCCTCGAGGTCTCCGAGCTCGGCTACGGCGCCTGGGGCATCGGCCAGACGATGTGGATCGGCGCCGACGACGAGGAGTCCCTCCAGGCGCTGCGCCGGGCGATCGAGCTCGGCGTCAACTTCGTCGACACCGCGCTCGGCTACGGCAACGGCCACAGCGAGGAACTCGTCGGCCGCGTCGTCCGCGAGTCGTCCGAGACCGTGCACGTCGCGACGAAGATGCCGCCGAAGAACATGCAGTGGCCCGCGCGGGCCGGCGTTCGAGCCGAGGAGGCCTTCCCCGCCGACTGGGTCGTCGAGTGCACCGAGCGCAGCCTGCGCAACCTGGGCCTCGAGACCGTCGACGTCCAGCAGATGCACGTGTGGTCGGACGAGTGGGTCGGCCAGGGCGACTGGCTCGAGGGGATCGAGCGGCTGAAGCGCGACGGGAAGATCCGCTTCTTCGGCGTCTCGATCAACGACCACCAGCCCGCGAACGCGATCGAGCTCGTCCGCTCGGGCCTCGTCGACACGGTCCAGGTGATCTACAACGTCTTCGACCAGAGCCCCGAGGACGAGCTCTTCCCCGCAGTCGAGGAGGCGGGCGTCGGCGTCATCGTCCGCGTGCCCTTCGACGAGGGCTCGCTCACAGGCCGGATCACGCCCGACACGGCGTTCCCGGAGGGCGACTTCCGCAACGACTACTTCCGCGGCGACCGCAAGGTCGAGGTGTGGGACCGGGTGCAGGCGATCGCCCGCGGGCTCGCCATCGCGACGCCCGAGCTGCCCGAGCACGCCCTGCGCTTCTGCCTCTCCCACCCCGCCGTGTCGACGGTCATCCCGGGCATGCGGACGGTGCGCAACGTCGAGGCGAACGCGGGCGCCGTCGAGAACGGGCCGCTCTCCGAGCGCGACCTCGAGACGCTGCGCGAGCACCGCTGGGTGCGCAACTTCTACGGTCCGTAGCAGGCGGAACGCGCGTTGCGCGCGTTCCGCTAGAAGGACGCGGTCGGTCCGCCGCTCGCCGGGTATCGGCCGACCGTCCTGGACCCCCCGTACCTGGTACGTCGCTCAACGTTGCTTGCGACATGCGACGGGCCCTGTGCGATGTACCAGGTACGAGGGTGACACGAGCCGTGTCGGGCCGCCCCGATGTCATTCTGAACCGAGCCGCGCAGGACCGCGAGCACTTGCGCCCCGGCGCCTCGTGGCCGCCGATCGTCCCGTCCAGCTCGGTAGACGAGACCTGCGCGGCCCCTCGTGCCAGCCGCTTGTGCACGAAGCCGTGTGAGCCGAACGCCTCGATCGTGTGCACGGGCAGCTCGGGAATCACCCTCATGGGCTCGCCGCCGCGAGGGCGACACCACCGTGCACGCGGATACCCTAGGCCCGTGACGACCCCCGACGTCCCTCGCTACTGCTATCGCCACCCCGACCGCGAGACCGGCCTCTCGTGCTCGGAATGCGATCGGCCCATCTGCTACGAGTGCATGACCCCGGCGCCGGTCGGCCTGCGCTGCCCCGAGCACTCGGGCAAGCCGCAGGGCGTCCAG
>DASZWI010000043.1:0-2388 GCA_035546715.1 Gaiellaceae bacterium
GGTCGGTCGAGACCGCGGCGCCGAAGCTGTAGGTGTCGCCCGCGTTGCCCGACCCGGTGCCGGCGGTGTACGTCGAGTTCGCGTTCGTGCCGGCCTCGGCGAACGCCCAGCCGTCCGGCACCGTCGACGACGTGCCGGCCGCTGCGAGCGAGTCGAAGCTCTGCGTGTACGCCGAGTCGAGCGAGCCGATCGGGATCGGCGCCGCCTCCGCCCGCGCCACGCTGTACAGCGCAGCCGCGGCGCAGACCGCCGCGCACGCCGCAAGGCGTACGAGTCCCCTCTGCATGTGAACCTCCCCCACTCCTGAATCCGGCCCCCTGCGGCCGCCGCCGAAATGCTAGGGCACCTCGCGGCGGATCGCCCAGGGCCGTCACCGCCCTGTCAGGAGACGGCCACCGGCCGTGCCCCGCCGGGCCGATGCCCAGGGGCGTCCCGTCCAACCAGGGTCAGACCCGGGTCTGACCCTGGGGGTTCGCCCCTTCGCAGGCGCCCGCGGACCCGGGAGCCCCCTCCGGAGCAGGGCTTTCCCGGTTCGAAGCGTCAAAGCAGGGTCAGACCCGGGTCTGACCCTGGGGGTAGGCGGTCCGCCCCGCGCGGCGGCCCCGACGGAGCTCAGCTCTTCGCTTCGGCCCAGTTGTCGCCGACGCCGACGTCGACGCCCAGCGGTGGGTCGAGGGCGTACGCGCCGACCATCTCCTCGCGGACGAGCTCCCGCACCTGCGACACCTCCACCTCGGGCACCTCGAGCAGCAGCTCGTCGTGCACCTGGAGGACGAGCTTCGCGCCGCGGCCCTCCTCGCGCAGGCGGCGGGCGATGCGGATCATCGCCACCTTGATGATGTCCGCGTTCGAGCCCTGCATGACGAAGTTGACCGCGAGCCGCTCGCCGAGCGAGCGCGTCTGCCGGTTCATCGCGCGGATCTCCGGCACCGGGCGGCGCCGGCCCATCAGGCTCGTCACGTAGCCGTCGCGCTTCGCCTGCTCGATCGTGCGCGCGATGAAGTCCTGCACGTGCGGGAAGCGCGCCAGGTACGCGTCGATGTAGGCCTGCGCCTCCTCGCGCGGGATCTCGAGGTTCTCCGACAGCCCGAACGCCGAGATGCCGTAGACGATCCCGAAGTTGATCATCTTCGCGACGCTGCGCTGCCCGCTCGTCAGCTTTGCCGGGTCGACGCCGAGCATCTCCACCGCCGTCGCCGTGTGGATGTCCTCGCCGCGCTCGAACGCCTCGCGCAGCTTCGGCTCGCCGGAGACGTGCGCCAGGATCCGCAGCTCGATCTGCGAGTAGTCCGCGCTCATCAGCCGGTGCCCCTCGTCGGCGACGAACGCCGAGCGGATCTCGCGGCCGAGGTCGGTGCGGATCGGGATCGCCTGCAGGTTCGGGTTCGTCGTCGACAGCCGCCCGGTGGACGCGACGTGCTGGTTGATCGTCGTGTGCAGGCGGCCGTCGGCGCCGAGGAGCTGCGGCAGCGGCTGGAGGTACGTGTTCAGCAGCTTCGAGTACTCCCGCCACTCCTCGATCACCGGGACGATCGGGTGGTCGCCGCGGATCCCGCGGAGCACGCGCGCATCGGTCGAGTAGCCCGTCTTCCCCTTGCGGCCCGCGGTCAGCTCCAGCTTCTCGAACAGGATCCGCGCGACCTGCTGGGTCGAGCCGATCATGAACTCCTCGCCCGCGAGCTCGTACGCCTGCTGCTCGAGCTCCTCGACGCGGTCGGCCAGCCGGGCGGTGATCTCGCCCATGCGGTACGTGTCGATGCGGACGCCCGTCGCCTCCATCTGCTCGAGCACCCCGGTGAGCGGCAGCTCGACGGTGCGGTACAGCTCCTCCACCCCGCGCTCGCGCAGCCGGTCGAGCAAGGGCTCGACAAGCCGGCGCGGGGCCTCCGCCCGCCGGACGAGCGCGGCCGTCTCCTCGTCGGTCGCCGGCTCCGGCAGCAGCTCGACGCCGTACTCGGCCGCGAGGTCGTCGAGGTCGTAGGACGCGCGGCCCGGGTCGATCAGGTACGCGGCGAGCAGCGTGTCGTCGCGGGCCGTGAGGTTGAGGGCTTTCGCATCGTGGACGACGGGGCGAAACTCGCCCGAGGCGAGTTTCGCTAGCGGGCGCTGGCTGAGGAGCACTTCGTCGCCTATCGCCAGCGCGTGGCGGTCCCCAGCCGACGCGTAGCCGACGACGCCGCCGAGATTCGACGGCCACTCGTCCACCTCGCGCCACGGCACCTCGACGCCCGTCACCTGCATCGGCGCCGACGGCACGGCCTCGTCGAGCTCGTCGACCCGGCCGAGCAACGCCCGGAACTCGAAGCGGCGGAAGATCTCCTTCAGCGAGGAGCGGTCGGGCGGCGACAGCACGAGCTGGGCCGGGTCGCAGTCGATGTCGAGGTCGCG
>DASZWI010000044.1:0-1993 GCA_035546715.1 Gaiellaceae bacterium
CAGAACTACCGCTCGACGAACACGATCCTCGAGGCCGCCAACCAGGTCATCTCGCACAACCGCGAGCGCAAGGAGAAGAACCTCTGGTCGGACCTCGGCGAGGGCGAGCTCGTGCACGTCGTCGAGACCGAGGACGAGCACGCTGAGGCGCGCTTCGTCGCGGCCGAGATCGCCGGGCTGATCGAGGGCGGCTACTCCGCGGGGGAGGTCGCCGTCGTCTACCGCACGAACGCGCAGAGCCGCGTGCTGGAGGACGTCCTCGTCCGGCAGGGGATCGCGTATCAGGTGATCGGCGGCCCGCGCTTCTACGAGCGCGCCGAGATCAAGGACGCCGTGGCGTACCTCCAGGCGATCGACAACCCCTACGACGCCGTCAGCCTCCTGCGGATCGCGAACAAGCCGCGGCGCGGCCTCGGCGACACCTCCCTGAACCGTCTCGTCGCCTACGCCGATGGGCTCGGGATCACGCTCTGGGACGCGCTCCGCTCGCCCGAGGCGGCAGGGCTCGGCGCGGCGGCGGTCAAGGCGGTGAACGCGTTCCGGTCGGTCCTCGAGACGCTGATGGCGACGGCGACCGACTCGACCGTCCCCGACCTGGTCGAAGCGGTCCTCGACCGGACGGGGTACTTCGAGGCGCTCGAGGCCGAGCGGACGATCGAGGCGCGCGGCCGCATCGAGAACCTCGAGGAGCTGGTCGGCGTCGCGCGGGAGTACCAGCAGGCGGCCGAGGAGCCGAGCCTGTCGAGCTTCCTGCAGGAGATCTCCCTCTACTCCGACCAGGACGCGCTGCGCGGCGCCGAGGACGGCGAGGGCGGCCAGGTGACGCTGATGACCCTGCACAACGCGAAAGGCCTCGAGTTCCGCGCGGTGTTCATGCTCGGGATGGAGGAGGGGATCTTCCCGCACTCGCGCTCGATCGAGGAGAACTCGCTCGAGGAGGAGCGGCGCCTCTGCTACGTGGGCATGACGCGGGCGAAGGAGCGGCTCACGCTCACGCACGCGATGCGACGGACGCTCTACGGCCGCGCCGATGCGAACCTGCCGTCGCGGTTCCTCGACGAGCTGCCGCACCTCGGGGTCGAGCGCGAGCGGCTGCAGCCGGCGTCGTGGTCGAGCTATGGCGCCTCGTCGTCGTTCTCGCGTCCGGTCGCTCCGCGCGCGGATATCCCGGACCTGTCCACCGGTGACACGGTGCGGCACTCGACGCTCGGGACGGGCATCGTCACGCGCATCGAGGCGGGCGGCGAGGTGACGGTCCGGTTCGAGGACGGAAGCGAGCGGCGGCTGATGCTCGAGTACGCGCCGCTCGAACGCATAGCGTAGGGCCCATGCAGATCGAGGTCCGGCCGTGCACCTCGGACGAGGAGGTGGGCACGGCGCTGAACGCGATCGGGCACTACTTCGGCCACGACTACGGGGTCGAGGACGGCGCGCGCTTCGCGCGGTGGATCGAGCGCGAGCGGATGCTCGCCGCCTACGACGGCGACCTCTGCGTCGGCGGGGCCGGCTCGCTCACCTACCGCATGTCGGTGCCGGGCGGTGACGCGCCGACCGCGGGGGTGACGGTCGTCGGGGTGCTGCCGACGCATCGGCGCCGCGGCGTCCTGACGACGATGATGCGCGCGCTCTTCGACGACGCACGCGAGCGCGGAGACGTCCTCGCGTACCTCTGGGCCAGCGAGGCGACGATCTACGGCCGCTTCGGCTTCAGCCTCGCATCCGTCGTGGGCGAGATGACGCTTGCGCGCGACCGGGCGCGCTTCGCCGAGCCGTTCGCGCCGCGCGGCGTCGTCCGGCTCGTCGGCGAGGACGAGGCGGTCCGGCTCTTCCCTCCGCTGTACGAGCGCGTGTACGCGCAGCGCCCCGGGATGTTCACGCGCGACCGCGCGTGGTGGGCGAAGCGGCGGCTGCACGACGACCCCGAGCGCCGCCGCGGCAGCGGTCCACTGCATCGCGCCCTGCTGGAGCTCGACGGCGAGCCGGCGGGCTATGC
>DASZWI010000045.1:0-6522 GCA_035546715.1 Gaiellaceae bacterium
ACGCTCGCGTAGTACCGGTCGAACGTGAGCCGCAGCTCGACCCGGTCGCCGGCCGAGAGGCCGAGCTCCTCGAGGTGCTCCCGGCGCAGGTTCGACGCGACGTTGCCGAACCGGTCGACGGAGAGCACGGTCGCGGAGACCAGCGAGCGGCCCAGCTCCGGCGAGGGGACCGAGACGCGCACGAGCTCGTCCGGCGGGATCGCCGCTCCGAGCTCCGCCAGCGCGACGCCGTTCGCCACATGCGCCGCCGCCGGCGCGAAGACGTCGCGCGCGTGGAAGGTGCGCGACACCCGCGGCAGCCGGTACGCGGGCGCGGTCAGCTCGTGGGCGGCCTCGATGCCGAGCTGGTCGGCCGCGAGCAGGAGCAGCCCGTTGTCGGGCCCGACGAACGTGCGGCCGTCGCGCGTCCGCACGCCGATCGCCCGCCGCTCGCCCCCGACGCCCGGGTCGACCACCGCCAGGTGCACGCCCACGGGCAGGTACGGCAGCGTCGCCTGCAGCACGACCGCGCCCTGGAGCACCGCCTGCGGCGGGATGCCGTGGGTGAGGTCGATGACGCGCGCGTCGGGCGCGATGCCGGCGATGACGCCGTGGCAGGTGCCCACGAAGTCGTCCTGCAGGCCGAAGTCGGTGAGGAAGGTGATCACCACGGCGGCAAGGTCTACATGAGCGCGGCGACCGCCGCGACGAGACCGTCGAGGTCGTGGGTCTGCGCCTCGGCGACCACGCGCAGGCCGGCGGTCTCGGCCGCCTGCGTCGTCCGGGGGCCGATGCTGACCGCCGGCGCCGTCCCACCGATCGCCGCGAAGGCGCGCGCCGCCGACCCGGACGCGAGCACGACGACGTCGCCGTCCGGCGGCACAGGCGCGAGGAGCCGGGTCCGGTAGAGCGCGACGGCGTCGGCGCCCAGCCCGTCGATCGCGTCGCGCCGGGCGCCCTCGGCGACGGCGAACAGCACGCGCCCGGCCGGCCGGGGGAACTCGCGCAGGAGCCCGTCCTGCGAGGACTCGCGCGGCACGAACGCCGGCTCGACGCCTCCCTCGCGGAGCGTCTCCGCCGTCCCGGGCCCCACCGCGGCGACGGCCGGCAGCCCGACGCCGCGCCGCAGCAGCTCCGCGGCCCCGTTCGGGCTGGTGACCACGACCCAGTCGTACCCGGCACACTCGATCGGCGCGTCCGAGAGCGGGACGATCTCGATCAGCGGACACTCGACGACGTCGAGCCCCAGCGCCTCGAGCCGCGCCACGAGGGGCCCCGCCTGCGCCCGCCGCCGGGTGACGATCACGCGCACGGCAGCCCTCCGGCGGCCTGCGGGCGGCCGCGCTCCATCCGGCCCTCGCGGCCCTCGCCCCCGGCGGCACGCCCGGCGCCGAGCCGAGCCGCGCGCGGGATCGCGCGCCGGCCGCCCATTCCCGCGAGCCGGCCCCCCACCCCCCCGTAGGGGGGCTGCGAGGCCCCCTGACGAAACGCTATCGCGCCTCTACGCACCGCTTCGTGCCGACTCTGTGCCGATTTCGGCACGGCTGGCGGCGAGGGTCTCGAGTTCGCGGGCGAGCGCCTCCGGGTCGTCCCCGGTGCGGCGCTCGACCCACTCGCCGTTCTCGCCGGCGATGAGGGCATGCAGGGCCGTACCGTCGTGGTGTGCGGCGACCGGTGCGAGACAGCCGGCACCGATCGTCGCGACGCAGCGGCGCTCCGCCTCGACCCGGCGCCGGGTCTCGGCGTGGTCGAGCGCCGCGACGAGCTCGTCCTCGCCGGCACGCACCTGCAGGGCGAGGGCGCCCTGCGCGGCCTCGGGAAGCATGACCTCCGGCTCGAGCCGCGCGCCGATCTCGGCCGCGAGGCCGAGGCGGTCGAGGCCGCACGCCGCCAGGAGGATCGCGTCGAGGCCGCGCTCGCGCATCTTCCGCAGGCGCGTGTCGATGTTGCCCCGCAGGGGCTCGATCGACAGGGTCGGCTCGGCCGCCAGGAGCTGCGCGCGGCGACGCGCGCTCGCCGTGCCGATCCGCATGCCGGGCTCGATCGCAGCCGCGCCGACGAGCGCGTCGCGGGGGTCGTCGCGCTCGAGGTAGGCGCCGACCACGAGCCCCGATGTGTCGGTCGAGGTCATGTCCTTGGCCGAGTGCACGGCGACGTCGATGCGTCCGGCGAGCAGCGCCTCCTCGATCTCCTTGACGAAGACGCCGCGCTCGCCGATCTGGCCGAACGGACGCTTGCGGTCGCGGTCGCCCGCGGTCGTGATCGGCACGAGCGCGATATCGATCCCCGGCCCGCGCAGCAGCGACGCCGCCTGCTCGGCCTGCGTGAGGGCGAGGCGCGACCCGCGGGAGCCGATGCGCACGAGCACGGCGGCTCAGCGCTCGTCTTCGAGGCCGAACAGGTCGCGCACGACGTCGACGTAGGCGGCGCCGTCCGCGCTCACCGCAGCCTCCTTCATGCGCACGGTCGGCAGGTGCAGCAGCTTGTTGAGGATCTGCGCGGTGACCGACTCGACGGTGCGCCGCTCGTCCTCGGACAGCCGGCCGCGCAGCTTCGCCAGCTCCGCGCTGCGGATCTCCTCCGCGCGCGCCCGCAGCGAGGCGATCGCCGGGACGACGTCGAGCGACGCGTGCCACGAGCGGAAGCGCTCCACCTCCTCGGCCACGAGCTGCTCGGCCCGCTCGGCCTCGGCCCGACGGCCGGCGAGCGTCTCGGCGACCACGGCCTCGAGATCGTCGATGTCGTAGAGGAAGCAGCCGTCGAGCGCGTGGATCGCGGGGTCGAGGTCGCGCGGCACCGCGATGTCGATGAAGAACAGCGGCCGGCGGCGGCGCGCCGGGACGTCGGCCGCCCGCAGCACCTGGTCCGGGGCGCTGGTCGACGAGATCACGACGTCGACGTCGCCGAGCCGCGAGGGCACGTCGGCGAGCGCGACCGCCTCGCCGCCGAAGCGGCGGGCGAGCTCGTCGGCGTGCTCGACCGTCCGGTTCGCGACGGCGGCGATCCTGGCGCCCCGGGAGGCGAGGTTCGCCGCGGCGAGCTCGCCGATCCGGCCGGCCCCGATCAGCAGGACGCGCCGGCCCGCGAGGTCGCCGAAGACCTGCGCCGCGAGCGCGGCGGCAGCCGACGAGACGGAGGCCGGGCTCTCGCCGATGGCCGTCTCGGCGCGCACGCGCTTGCCGACCGCGAGCGCCTCGCGGAAGACGTGGTCGAGCAGCGGCCCGGGCTCGACCGCCTCGAAGGCGCTGCGCACCTGGCCGAGGATCTCCCCCTCGCCGGGCACGAGCGAGTCGAGCCCGGCGGCCACGCGGAACAGGTGCAGCGCGGCCGCGTCGTCGTGCAGCCGGTACGCGAGGCCGTCGAGCGACCGGCCCGCGAGCCGCTCGAGGGCGGCGACCGCCGCCTCGTCCGCGTCGCCGGCGACGTAGAGCTCGGTGCGGTTGCAGGTCGAGAGGCACACGGCCTCGCCGAGCGAGCCCGCCAGCTCCCGGGCGGCGTCGAGATCGAGCGCGACCCGTTCGCGCAGCTCGACGGGTGCGACGTGGTGCGAGACGCCGACGAGCGACAGCCTCATGCGAAGTGGCCCCCGGCCAGCGCGAGGCGCGCGAGGATGACGAGGGCGAACCCGCCCAGCGCGAGGTACGCCGCGCGGCGACCCCCGGGACGGGTGACCACGAAGCCGCCGTAGACGAGCCACGTCAGGACGGTGACCGCCTCGAGCGCGTCGAAGCGGCCCCCGTCGTCGCGTGCGCGGACGAGGCCGGCGGCGAGCCCGACGGTGAGCAGGACGAGCGAGACGCCGATGGTGCGCGAGGCGAGCCGCTCGAGCGACGCGAGCGGAGGCAGCCGCAGGCGCAGGATGCCCGCGTCCCGCCGCTTCAGGCGCCGCTCCTGCCAGAGGTAGACGCCGGCCAGCCCGGCGGCGAGCGTGAAGCCGGCGAAGGCCGCGAGCACGGCGCCGACGTGCAGCACGAGGAACGCGCTGCCGTAGCCGGAGCCGCTCCCGTGGTCGCCAGTGCCTCCCGCGAGCCGCGCCACGACGAACAGGATCGCGGCGAGCGGCATGACGCCGAGACCGAGGAGCCGGTAGCGCGGCCGGCAGCCCCAGATCAGGTACGCGCCCACCACGAGCCAGACGAAGAGGTTGAGCGACCCGGACCAGCTCGCCCACGGGAAGCCCTCCGCCCGCTCGGCCTGCACGGCCAGGAGCGCCGTCTGGGCCAGCCAGCCGAGGCGGACGCCCCACGTCGCGAGACGGCTGGTGCGCACCGTCGCGTAGGCCAGCGCGGCCTCGCCGTAGCCGAGCGCCGCCGGCCAGAAGAGGGCCTCAACCACGGTCGCGCGCCTGGTGGACGAGCTCGCCGAGCTGCCGCTGCAACCGCTGCAGCTTGGCGCCGATGATCGCGACCCAGGCGAGCACGAACACGAACACGACGCCGTACGCCGCGGCGACGTACTGCCATTCGGACGGCGGAGCCTTCGGCGGAGTGGTCATCGCTCCCTCACGTCAGCAGCTCGCGGAGCTCGCGCAGGCTGGCGTCGACGCGCTTGCCCGCCAGCTCGACGCGGTAGAGCGTCGCGTAGAGGAGCAGCAGCGCCGCCCAGGCGACGCAGAACGTCGCGAACTGCGACGCGGCCATCTGGGGCCCGTGCGACGTGAACACGACGGGGTGGATGAACTCCTTCGAGAGCCGGATGGCCAGGAAGGAGACCGGGATCAGGACGACCCCGAAGAGCGCGTAGACCGCCGACATGTTCGAGCGCGAGCGCCCGGGCGCGACCGAGAAGCGGAGCATGAAGTACGCGCAGTAGAACAGGAACAGCACGAGGAACAGGACGAGCTGGTCCTCGCTCCACGTCCACCACACGCCCCACGACGCGCGCGCCCAGATCGAGCCGGTCAGCAGCGTCAGCGCGCCGAACACGACCCCGAGGTGGATCGACACGTAGCTCTCGAGGTCGGCACGCTCGTCGCCGGTGCGCAGGACGCGCAGCGCCTTCCAGGCGCCCCACCCGAAGCAGACGTACGACGTCAGGGCGATGGGGACGTGGAAGTAGAAGATGCGCTGCGAGAAGCCCTGGTCGGCGTCCGTCGGGACGTAGAAGAAGATCAGCCCGAGCGCGGCGCCCAGCAGCAGCACCGCAGCAGTCGAGACGGCGGTCGTCCGGTCAAGGCCGCGCACGTCCCGCATGGTAGTCGCGCCCTACTGCTCCGCGACCACGTACTCGAACGACGCCCAGGCGAGCAGCGAGAAGACGGCGTCGTAGAGCAGCAGGAAGAGGAGGTAGCGCGAGCCCGCGCCGGCGCTCGCCCCGACGCCGCCGACCACGATCGGGATGGCGAGCGGCAGGAAGAGCAGCGGCAGGAGGAGCTCCCGCGCCTGGCCCGCGACCGCCATCGCGCCGAGCAGCGTCCCGACCGTGCAGATGCCGACGTCGGCCAGCGCGACGGCGACGACGGTGCGGCCGTCGATGCCGGAGAAGAAGGCTGCGAAGGCCGGCAACGCGACGATCTCCGCGGCGACGAGGAACGCGAGCACGGCGATTGCCTTCCCGAGCCAGATCGCGCTGCGGTCGCACGGCGCGAGGACGAGCGCGTCGAAGAGCCCCTGCTCGCGCTCGGGGACGAACGCGCGCGTGAGGCCGAGGAGCGCGGTGAAGACGAGCGCCACCCAGAGCAGCCCGAGGGCGGCGTCGTGCGACGTCCCGGCCGGCAGCGCGAAGTGGAAGATCGCGAGCGACGAGACGACGAACAGGAGCATCGCGGGCAGCGTCTCCTTGGCCCGCAGCTCGAGCAGGAGGTCCTTGCGCGCCAGCGCGACCACGTCCGCGGCGTACGTCATGCGAGCGCCAGCCGGACGGTCGCGAGGCCCTCGACCCGCCCCGGGTCGTGCGTCGCGACAACGCGCGTCCGCTGCGCGTCCGCGAGCACGTCGTCGAGCAGCGCGAGCCCGTCGGCGTCGAGGGCGTTGGTCGGCTCGTCGAGGACGAGCAGCTCCGGATCGTGCAGCAGCACCCGGCAGAGCCCGAGCCGCTGCTGCATGCCGCGCGAGAACGACCCGACCCGCTGGTGGCGCACGTTCCAGAGCCCGAACCGCTCGAGCAGCATGCCGACCCGCTCGCCCCGCTCGGAGACGCGGTAGAGGCGCGCGAAGAGCGTCAGGTTCTCGAGCGGGGTCAGCTCGCGATAGACGAGCGGGTCGTGCCCGAGGTAGCCCAGGCGGTGCCGCTCCGGCAGCTCGAGCTCGCCGGAGCTCGGCGCCGCGAGGTGCGCGAGCAGCCGGAGGAGTGTGGTCTTGCCCGAGCCGTTCGGCCCGGTGACGAGCAGGAAGCCGCCCGCCGGCACGTCCAGGTCGACGCCGGCCAGCACGCGCCGGTCGCCGAACCGCTTGCCGAGACCGCGCGCCCGGATCACGTGCGCCACGTCCGGTAGACCTCCGCCGCCGCCCGCCCGAAGCCGCCCGGCTGGCCGCCGGCGACGAACGTCGCGGCGACCTCCTCCAGCTCGCCCGCCCAGCGCCACGCCTTCCGGTCGGCGGCCGA
>DASZWI010000046.1:0-7936 GCA_035546715.1 Gaiellaceae bacterium
GCTGACCACGCGCTCCGACCCGCCGGCCGCACCGACGACGCTCCCGGCGCTCTCCCTGCCCAGGGTCGCGCCCGGCTCGACGGCCGCGGCGACCGTGCCTCCCTCCACCACCGTCCCGACGACGACCCGCGCGACCACGACCGAGCCCCGCACGACGACCGCGTCGCCGGCGACGACAGCCCCGCCCGAGACCACCACGGCCCCGCCGACCACGGCACCCGTCACGACCGCGCCGGTCACGACGGCGCCGGCGACGACAACGCCGGCGACGACCACCGAGCCCGCGACGACCGACACCGCGCCCGCCACCACGACCGCGCCGGCGCCGTGAGGCCCCGGGGCGACGCCCGAGGACGCTAGTCCGGCTGCCGGTGCACGGGTGACCCCTGCGCCGGTGTCTGGGCCGCCGGCGGCGGCTTCGGCGGCGGGCTCGACGTCGTGGTCGTGGCCTGCGTCGTCGTCGTGCTCGGCGGCGTGTAGATGTAGCCGAAGGAGCCGTAGCTCCCCTTCTGCCAATAGTGGAACACGGGCTCCTGCTTCGGCGTCGCGAACTCGACCGCCGGGCTGTGCCAGAGGGCGGCCGCCATGTACGCGTGCCAGATCGGCACGGGGAACGTGGCGCCCGCGACCGAGACGCCGTGCACGTCGGTCATCGCGTACTGCTCGCTGTCGCCGCGCAGGTAGCCCATCCACACGGCCGTCGCGAGCTGCCGCGTGTAGCCGATGTACCAGGCGTCCGCGTGGTTCTCGGTCGTGCCGGTCTTGCCCGCGCAGGGATGGACGCCGTCGCAGGATCCGGCCCCCGTGCCGTACTCCGCGTTCTCCTGCAGCACCTGGTTGACCTCCCAGGCCACGCCGTCCGAGAGGACGCGCTTCGTCTGCGGCTTGCCCCAACGGGCGTCGACGTGGCCCCCGGGGAGGATCACCTTGGTGATCGCCATCGGCTTCGCCCAGATGCCGCCGGCGGCGAAGGCCGCGTACGCGGCCGCCATGTCGAGCGGCGTCACCGAGTAGACGCCGAGCTCGATCGAGGCGACCGGCGTCTGCTGGCTCTTGTCGGGCAGGAAGTGGATGCCCATGCGCTTGGCGAGGGCGTAGATCTTGTCCGGGCCCGCGTCGAGGGCGAGCTGCGCGAAGACGGTGTTGTCGGAGCTCAGCGTCGCGCGCGTCACCGAGACGCTGCCGAGATAGGTGTGCTCGTAGGTCGAGACCTCCCACGGCTTCTCCGGGCTGCACCACTTGCCGCTGACGCAGGTGAACGGCGCCGAGTAGTAGTAGGTCGAGTTCGGGTCCATCCCCTCGGAGATCGCCTCGGCGAGCGCGAAGGCCTTGAACGTCGAGCCGGCCTGGCGGGCCGCCTGCGCCGCGAGGTTGAGCTGCGTGCCGTGCTGGCCGGGGAGGAGGTTCTTGGAGTTGGCCGGGATCTGGGCCGTCATCGCCCGGATCGCCCCCGTCCCCGGCTGGATCGACACGATCGCCGACGCCGGATCGGTGCGGTACGGCAGGACCGTGCTCATCGCGGTTCGCGCGTTCCGCTGGAGCCTCGGGTCGATCGTCGTGTAGACCTTGAGCCCGCCCCGCCGCACCGTGCTCGTCCCGTACGCCTGCTGGAGCTGGTCGATCACGTACGAGAAGAAGTACGGCTGCTTGATCGTCGAGTAGATCTTGCCCGGGTGCAGGTGGAGCGACCGGTCGGCGATCGCGGCGCGGTACTGCGCGAGCGGGATGTCGCCGTTCGTGACCATCGCGTGGAGCACCTCGTTGCGCCGGACGAGGGCGGCCTGCGGGTCGTGGAACGGGTCGTAGTCGGACGGCGCCTGGGGCAGGCCGGCGAGGAGCGCCGCCTGCACGAGCGACAGGTTGCGCGCGTGCCGCCCGAAGTACGTCTGCGAGGCCGCCTCGACACCGTAGGCGTGGTTGCCGTAGTAGACGGTGTTCAGGTACTCGTCGAGGATCTTGTTCTTGGACCAGCGCCGGGCGAGCTTGATCGCCAGGCAGGCCTCCTTGATCTTGCGCTGGAACGTCTTCTCGCGCCCGGTGTAGAGGTTGCCGACGAGCTGCTGCGTGAGCGTCGAGCCGCCCTGGATCGCCTCGCCGGCGGTGATGTCCTTCCAGGCGGCCCGGGCGATGCCGACGTAGTCGACACCGCCGTGCTCGTAGAAGCGGCGGTCCTCGATCGCGACCGTCGCCTTCGTCAGCCAGGGCGTCATCTGCCCGAGCGGGATCGGCTCGCGGTTCTTGTCCGCGGGGATCGAGCCGAGCAGGGAGCCGTCGCGCGCGTAGACGAACGAGTTCGCCCCGATCTCGACGGGACGCAGCGAGTCGAGGTCGCAGCTCGCGGTCAGCGCGGCAGTCGCCCCGAACCCGAGCGAGAGGACGAGGGCGGCGATCGCGCCGAGGACGACGGCCGCGATCGTGCCGGCGCGCCGGCGGCGGCGGATCCGTCCGGCCCGCTTCCGCTTGCGGTTCCGATGGCCGAGGATGAAGTCGAGGTCGTCGCCGCGCGGGGTCATCCGCTCGCTCTGGCGTCGCGCAGGCGGTCCGCCAGCTCGAGCCGGAGGTCGCTCGCCGCCGCTTCCGTCGTCCGATCCCGCTCGACCCATCGCCGCACCGTGAGCTTGGCGATGTCCGTCAGGTCGGTCACGTACACCTCGTCGCCGGCGGCCCGGAGGGCCTCGACCGTCCGGCGAAGGTCTGCGGTCGCAGGAAGCTGCACCGTCACCTCCACCAGCGTGCGCGCGCTGCGGATCGTGGAGTTGACGATGGTAACGGAGGCGAGCTTCTCGTTCGGGACGATCAGCCGGTCGTTCTCGCGCGTCCGGATCCACGTGTAGGTGAGCCCGATCTCCTCGACGACGCCCTGGCCGCCCTCGACCTGCACCTCGTCGCCGAGCCGCACGGGCTGCGTGAAGGCGATCAGGATCCCGGCCACGAAGTTGCCGATCGTGCGCTGGCTCGCGAACCCGATGATCAGCGCGAGCACCGCCGACGAGGCGAGCACGCCGCCGGCGATCGCCCGCACCTGCGGGATGACGAGCAGCGCCGAGAGGATGCCGACGAAGACGATCGACGTGACGATCGAGCGGCGCAGGACGCGGTAGCGCGTGATCGCCTCGGGCGGCAGGTTCCGGCGCGCGATCACGAGGTCGACCGCCTTCGCGACGAACAGCGCCGCGACGATCACGACGGCCGCGATGACGACGCGCTGCCAGAACCCGCTCACGCGGACCTATTCGCCCCAGTCGATCGGTTTCCGGCCCGCGAAGCCGTCCTGCGGGCTGTGCCACCAGGCGACCTCGTCCTCGCCGACGTGCCAGCAGAGGAGCACGATCTCCCCGTGCCGCTCGGACACGAAGTCGAGCAGGCCGGCGTCCGGGTCCTTCAGGATCACGCCGAGCTCGTCGAGGCGGTCGACGCACGCCGACGCGACCCGCGACAGCGACTCGAGCTCGGTGCGCGTCTCGGCGAGGTCGGCGCCCGAATGGCCGCCGCCGTTCCCCGCGATGGCGCCGAGCAGCGTCCCCTGGTCGTGCTCGAGCTCGCGGATCCGGAGACGCACCTCGACCAGCCGCTCCGCCACCGGCCTCACCTCCTCGAGGGCGCTGTTAGCCTCGGCGGGAGTGAACGGACGAGCGGTCACGCCGCCGCAGACTAGCTCTGCCGACGACGACCGGGCCGCGTCGACGCCGCGCCTGGTCGCCTGGGCGATCCTCGTCGGGCTGATGATCGCGGCGGCGTACGCCGCGCGAGCGGCCAGCAGCACCCCGGACGACCAGGTCCTCTACGAGTGGTCGACGGCAGTGGGATCGCTCGTCCAGGACGGCCTCGTGCTCGTCCTCGTCCTCGCGATCGCCCGTGGGAGCGCGCGGCTGCTCGCGCTGCGCCGCCCGGCCGGGCTCGCCCGCACGGGGTCGATCCTGCTCGCGGCGCTCGTCGGGATCTACGTGTGGGAAGGCATCTACTCGGCCCTCGCGCATCCCGGCAACGAGCAGGGCCTCACGCCCTCGCACTGGGAGCCGCGCCACGCGGCCGCCTACGTGGTCAACAGCGTCGTCATCTGCACGTTCGTCCCGTTCGTCGAGGAGTTGACCTTCCGCGGCCTCGGCGTCTCGCTCCTGGAGCGGTTCGGGCGCTGGCCGGCGATCCTCCTCGTGGGCGTGGTGTTCGGGCTCGCCCACGGGCTGGTCGTGTCGCTGCCGGTGCTGATGGTCTTCGGCGCGGTGCTGGCCTGGGTCCGCGTGCGGACGGGCAGCGTCCTCCCGGGCATGGTCCTGCACGGCACGTTCAACCTGATCGCCCTCGTCGCGGCCGTGACGATCCAGCACTAGCGGAGCGCCGACGGCGGGCGGCTACGAGTCCTCGTCGAGGTCGTCGAGGTCGGACTCGGCGTCCTCGACATCCAGGCCGTCGTCCTCGACCTCGGCCTCGGCGAAGTCCTCGGCCGAGACGCGATCGAGGAAGCGCTTGAACTCGTCGACGATCTCCTCCTCGTTCACCTCGTCGCCCTCCATCTCGATGGCCGACTCCTCGATCACGTCGTCCGCGGCGAAGATCGGCGCATGGGCCCGGACGGCAACCGCGATCGCGTCGGACGATCGCGAGTCGATCTCGAGCTCGTTGCCGTTCTGGGCGACGGTGATCGAAGCGTGGAACGTGTTCTCGCGCAGCTCGGTGACGGTGACCCGGACGACCTCGACGTCCAGCTCGCCGAGCATGTTCACGAGCAGGTCGTGCGTCAACGGCCGCGGGGCCGTGGCGCCCTGGAGCTTCATCAGGATCGCAGCCGCCTCCGGATGACCGATCCAGATCGGGAGGTACTTGTTTCCCTCGGCCGTCTTCAGGAGGACGATCGGCTGCTTGCCGACGAGGTCGAACGAGACCCCGTAAATCGTCATCTCGACCATCGCCTTCTAGGTTACCCCGCCGCTTCCGGCCAAACGCGCAAGCGCGGGACGCCTGAGCCGGCGCCGCCGATCGGCTACAGTGCCGCCCGCGCGGGCGATTAGCTCAGCTGGTTAGAGCGCCGCTCTGATAAGGCGGAGGTCCCTGGTTCGAATCCAGGATCGCCCATCTCCCGCCTCGGGTCTAGCCGACCGTGCGGTGCGAGGCCGTGCGCCGGACGGCGAGACGACTCCTCTGCGAGCGGCGGCGAGCCTTCGCGACCGACGCACGGGCGCGGCGGTTCTGCGAGTCGATCCGCCGGTCGAGCTCGACCAGGCGCCCGCGGGCTGCCGCGACGCGCGCGCCGTCGCCCTCGTAGGCTGCCGCGCCCAGCTCGACGAGCAGCGGCCGGCGGCGGCGGGCGAGCAGCGCCGCGTCGAGGCGGAGCCGCGCCGCACGGGCGCAGGCGACCGCCCACGTCCGCGCCCACAGGCCGGCGAAGCCGCCGAGCTCCCGGGCCCGCGACGCCGTCGCGAGCGCCGCGCGATCGAAGGCGGTCGCACGCAGGCGCCGCGCCTGCTCGAGCCACAGCGCGCCGAGCGCGAGCGAGACCGCGAGGGTGACGAGGCCGGCGACCAGGTGGCCGGCGGCCAGCAGGAGCGCGGCGAGCGTCAGGCATACCAGCGCGATGGCGGCGACCGTGTCGCCGGGCGCGAGCCCGAAGACATGGCGTTCAGCGCGCCGGTCGCCGACCGGGGCCGGGCCCGTGTCGACCGGCAGGTCGTGCGGCTCGGTGCGTTCGTCGTCCTCGTCCACGGAGCCTCGGCACAGCGAGCCTCAGTGCAGCGACTGCGTGCGGTGGACGTACTCCTCGACGGCGTGCAGGAAGGTGGTGTCGCTCGCGAGCTCGGCGAGGCTCATCTTCGTCTCGGCGTCGAGCTCGCGGTCGCCGTCGAGCTCCCGCAGGAACGGCTCGAGCCGCCCCGTCTGGGACATGTCCGCCATCCGCAAGAACAGCCGGCGGGTGTCGGCGTCCTGCGCGATGGTCTCGAGCCACTCGATGTCCTCCAGCCAGAGTCCGACCATGAAGGCACAACGGCTCCGGCGGCACGGGGGTTACGGCAGGAGCCGCTCCAGCGCCTCCGCCAGCTCCTCGAGCTGCACCTCGTCGTCGAGCGGAACCTGGAGCCCGGCCGCGCCCACCCGCGCGTCGAGCCCGGTCAGCCGCTTGAACGCCGCCTTGACGCGGCGGGCGAGCTCGGGATCGACGGACGTCTGGCGGCGCGGCTTCGTGCGGGCGCCCGACTCGCGCGCGGCCCGCTCGGCGGCGCGGACCGAGAGTCCCTCGCGCACGATGCGGCGGGCCAGCCGGCGCCGCTCGTCGTGGTCGGGCACCGCGAGCACCGCCCGGGCGTGCCCCTCGGTCAGCTCGCCGCGCGAGACGAGCTCGAGCACGTCGTCCGGGAGCTCGAGGAGGCGGACCCGGTTGGACACGGCCGGCTTCGAGCGGCCGACCCGGGCCGCGACCTCGCCGAGGCCGAGCCCGAACTCGTCGAAGAGGATCGCGTACGCGCGCGCCTCCTCGACCGGGGACAGGCTCTCGCGGGCGACGTTCTCGACGAGGCCGAGCAGCAGCGTCTCGCGGTCGTCCGCCTCGCGCACCACCGCGGGCACCGTCTCGACGCCGGCCGCGCGGGCGGCCCGCCAGCGCCGCTCGCCGGCGATCAGCTCGTAGCCGCCCGCCAGCCGCGGCCGGACGACCACCGGCTGGATCAGGCCCTGGGCGCGGATGGACTCGGCGAGACCGCCGACCGCCTCCTCGTCGAACGCCTTGCGCGGCTGGCGCGGGTTCGCGTGGATCTCCGCGACCGGCAGCTGCGCGAGCTCGGGGCTCCCCGGCCCGACCAGCAGCTCGAATCCGCGGCCGAGCCCGCGCCGGCGGGCGCCCTCAGGCACGTTCGACAAGCTCCATCGCCACCTTCCAGTAGGCCTCGGCGCCGCGCGAGCGCCGGTCGTAGTGGGTCACGGGCAGGCCGTGGCTCGGCGCCTCGGCCACACGCACCGAGCGCGGCACGACCGCCTGGAAGACGAGGTCGCCGAAGTGACGCCGGACTTCCGCCTCGACCTCGATCGAGAGGCGCGTCCGGACGTCGGCCATCGTCAGCAGCACCCCGGCGATCGTCAGCCTCGGGTTCAGCCGCGTCTTGATCAGGTTGATCGACTGGACGAGCTGGGCGAGGCCCTCCAGCGCGTAGTACTCCGCCTGGACGGGGACGACGACGCGGTCGGCCGCCACGAGCGCGTTCACGGTCAGCGGCCCGAGCGACGGCGGGCAGTCGAGCAGGACGAAGTCGTAGTCCTGCACGTCGGCCAGCGCCTCCGCCAGATAGCGGTCGCCGTCCGACCGCTGCCCGAGCTCGACCGCCACCCCGGCCAGGTCCGGCCGAGCGGGCACGAGCGACAGGTTCGGGAACGCCGTCGGGCGCACGAGCTCGGCGAGCGGGGCGCCGTCGAGCAGGTCGTAGCTCGAGCTGCCGTTCGCGCGGACCCCGAGGCCCGAGGTCGCGTTCGCCTGCGGGTCGAGGTCGACGACGAGCGCACGCTCCCCCGCCTCGGCCAGGCAGGCTGCGAGGTTGATCGCGGTCGTCGTCTTGCCGACGCCGCCCTTCTGGTTCGCGAACGCGTACACCCTGGCGGCCACGGGCTCAGCGTAGTGCCTCGCAGCGGAGGGCGTCTACGCGAGCGGCCGCTTCCTGGCAACGCCGGGGCGGCGCGGAAACCCGGGCGGCGTGGGACCCGTCTTCCGGAGCGCCAGGAAGCCGGTCGGCGCGGGCTCCGGCTCGGCGGCGAGCCGGCCGGCGACCGCCGCCACCCGGGCGGGCTCCGCGCTCGGGCCCACCCAGAGGAGCGCCAGCCCGCCCGGCCGGAGGAGCGGCAGGAGCCACTCCGCCGCGGTCGGCGGATGGGCAAGCGCCTTCGCCAGGGCGACCCCGGCCCAGTCGGTGTCCTGCTCCTCCGCCCGGCCCCAGACGACGCGCGCGTTCGGAGGCGCCCA
>DASZWI010000047.1:0-4987 GCA_035546715.1 Gaiellaceae bacterium
AGCGCTCCGCCGCGAGGCGCCGCACGGGCAGCAGGCCGAGCCGGGCGAGCCGCAGCGTGCCGCGCGGCCCGAGGCGCGCGAGGAGCTCGGCGCAGGCGCGGAGCGGGGGGAGCGGCGTCGCGAGCCCGCGGAGCACCGCTGCCTCGACGCGATCCCACAGGGCGACGAGCTCCCGCCAGGCGTCCCCGTCGCCGGGGGCGAACGCGTCGAGCGAGGCGGCCGTCTCGTCGAGCTCGCGCGAGAGCGCGACGCAGCTGCCGTCGAGCGCGGGATGCGCGAGCACGAGCGGGCCGTGGCACCACTCGAGCCCCCAGCGCTCGAGCTCGAGCGCCCGCAGGGCGGGGGAGGCGGCGGCCAGCGGATAGAAGGCGCTGAAGACGTCCGTCACGAACCCGGGCTCGACGAGCTCCGCCGAGGCGACGGCGCCTCCGGGCCGGTCCTGCGCCTCCACGATCGCGACCGACCAGCCGGCGTCCGCGAGCACGTTCGCGGCCGTCAGGCCGTTCGGGCCGGCGCCCACGACGACGGCGTCGAAGGACGCATCGGCACCCGTCACAAACACAGGCTACCTCCGCACGAGCAGCCGAAAACCGTTGTCACAAAGTTCGCTGGTATGCTCCCGCCGCAGTGCAGGCCCAGGGACCGTCGTTCTCCCTCGCCGGGGCCGGAAGCGTGCTCATCGGATTCACCGCGGCGTGCATCCTGATGGGCGCGTTGATCGGCTGGGCGGCGGGGAACGTGGGGATCGGGGTGGCGCTGGGAGCGGTCGTCGGCATCCCCGTCGGCGTCGCCACCGTCGTCGTCAAGTACCGCAACGTCTGAGAGCCTCGAGGAAGACCACATGCCCGCCTGGACACAGCCCCGCGTCGCCCCCGCCCAGCTGCTGCCCGCAGCGGCCGGCACGTTCGTGGTGCTCCTGGCGCTGCCGGTGTTCCTGCTGGCGGGCTGGCGCGTCTCGGGCTGGGGGATCGGCGCCGTGCTCTGGGTCGGCTTCGAGGGGCTCGGATGGTTCCTCGCGCGCCTCCGCGGCCGGACGGGTAACCTCGCCGCCGCAGGCGTGTCAGGCTTTCTCATGCTCTTCCGGGCGGTTGCCGTCATGGTGGTCGTCGTCGTTCTCGTGACCTCGGACGAGGGTCTCGGGATCGCGGCGCTGCTGACGTACGCGGTGGGATACACCGCGCAGCTCGGCCTGTCCCTCGTCAGCTACTACACCGGGCCCGTGGCCGGAAAGGCGATGCAGTGACGCGCCTGCGCACGCTCGGGATCGTCGCGCTGACGACGCTCGTGGCCCCGGCCGCCGCGTCGGCGCGCGGGACGTTCGACCCGTCCGTCGAGTTCGAGCAGCACGACTGGATCCCCATCCACCTCGGCCCGCTCGACCTGTCCGTGACGAAGGCCGTCGTCTACCTCTGGCTCGGCGCGGCGCTCTCGATCGTGCTCGGCATCACGCTCATGCGCGGCCGCGGCCAGCTCACGCGCCGCGAGACCGTCGGCGAGCTGATCTACGACGTCGCGCAGACCCAGGTCGCGGAGCAGGGGCTTCCCTCGGCGCACGTCAAGCGCTGGTTCCCGTACGTCGCGACGCTGATGATCTTCATCTTCACGATCAACGTGATCGGGTTCATCCCGCTGCCCTTCGGCGAGAAGTGGCACGGGCTCCCGACCTTCGGCATCTACGCGGCCACGTCGTCGCTCGCGGTGACGCTGGCGCTCGCCCTCCTGACCTTCGTCTTCACGCACGTCGAGGGGATCCGCTGGAACGGCCCGGTGAAGTACTTCAAGAGCTGGATCCCCGAGGTGCCGAAGCCGATGCTGCCGCTGATCGTGCCGCTCGAGATCCTCGGGCAGTTCATGCGGCTGATCAGTCTCTCCGTCCGTCTCTACGCCAACATGCTCGCGGGCCACATGCTGATCCTGACGTTCATCGGCCTCGGCTTCGTCCTGACGAACGTCGCCGTCGCGGTCGTCGGGACGGTGGCGGCGGCGGTCTTCTACCTCTTCGAGGTCGTGATCGTCGTCGGCATCCAGGCGTTCATCTTCGCTGCGCTCTCTGCCATCTACATCGGCTCGGCGATCGAGCCGGAGCATTAAGGAGGACTCACGTTGGTCGGAACCATCATCGCCGCCACGAGCGGTGACGTCACGAAGGCCGGCAAGGCCATCGCGCTCGCGCTGGGCATCGGCCTCGGCTCGCTCGGCGCCGGCGTCGGCATCGGCAACATCTTCGGCTCGATGATCCAGTCGGTCGCCCGCCAGCCGGAGCTCCGCGGCGAGCTGCAGGGCATCCAGTGGCTGGGCTTCGCCCTCACCGAGGCCGTCGTGTTCTACGGCCTGATCGGCGGCCTGCTCGCCTACGTCCTCGTCTAGCGGCGGCGCGAACCCATCCTCATGACGACCGTCCTCGCATCGAACGCCCTGATCAAGGTCACGCCCGGCCTGATGATCTGGACGATCATCGCGTTCCTGATCACGCTGGTCGTGCTCAAGCGGTACGCGTTCGCACCGGTCCAGAAGATGATCGACGACCGCCGGGAGCGGATCCGCACCGCGATCGACGAGGCCGACAGCGCCCGCGACGAGGCGCGCAAGCTCCTCGAGGAGCACAGGGAGCTGATGGCGCAGGCTCGCTCCGAGGCCGAGGAGATCCTGAGCGAGGCCCGGCGCATCGGCGAGGCGCAGCGCGAGCGCGTGCGCGAGGAGGCCGACGCCGACCGGCAGCGGCGCCTCGAGGAGACGCAGCGGCAGATCGAGCAGGCGACGCACCAGGCGATCGGCCAGATCCGCGACGAGGTCGGGCGGCTCAGCGCGCTCGCCGCGGAGAAGATCGTCCGCAAGTCGCTCGACGAGGACGACCAGCAGCGCCTGATCGACGAGGCCCTGGCCGAGATCGACTTCAGCCAGCTCGAGAGGAGCCGGTCGTAGCGACCGCGGCCCGCATCTACGCGCGCGCCCTGCACGACGCGGCGGTCGACCAGAAGAAAGTCGACACGGTGGCGACGCAGCTCGGCGAGCTGCGCGACGCCGTCGCCGGGTCGGACGAGCTGCGCGCGCTGCTCGAGAACCCCGAGGTGGACTCGCGGGTGAAGCAGGACGTGCTCAGGCGGGTGGCCGAGGGCGCCGACGAGCTCGTCGTCAACTTCGTCCGCCTGCTGGCCGAGAAGGGCCGCGCGGGCGAGCTCGCGGACGCCGCCGACGAGCTCGAGACGCTCGTCGCGGCCGAGCAGCAGGTGCTCGACGTCGAGCTGACGACCGCGCTCGAGCTGACCGACGCGCAGTTCGACCGCATCCTCAGGCAGATCGAGGCCGCCTCCGGCCGGACCGTGCAGGCGACCCGCACCGTGGACCCGACGTTGATCGGAGGCATCGTCCTCCAGGCCGGATCGATGAGGCTCGACGCGAGCGTGCGCGGCCGGCTCGAACGACTACGCAACGAGCTGACGACAGCGAGGAGTTGAGGAACAAGTGAAGCTTCGCCCCGAAGAGATCACGTCGATCCTGCGCGAGCGCATCGAGCAGTTCGACGTCGAGACCGACCTCGCGGAGGTCGGCACGGTGCTGTCCGTCGGCGACGGCATCGCCCGCGTGCACGGCCTCGAGAACTGCCTGGCCCTCGAGCTGCTCGAGCTCGAGCACGGCGTCACCGGCCTCGCGCTGAACCTCGAGGAGGACAACGTCGGCATCGCGCTCTTCGGCGAGTGGGACAAGGTCAAGGAGGGCGAGCCGGTGCGGCGCACCGGCAAGATCGTCTCGGTGCCGGTCGGCCCGGGGCTGCTGGGCCGCGTCGTCGACCCGCTCGGCAACCCGCTCGACGGGCTTGGCCCGATCGAATCGTCCGAGACGCGCCCGGCCGAGTGGAAGGCGCCGGGCGTCGTCCAGCGCCAGCCGGTGAAGGAGCCGCTCCAGACCGGGATCAAGGCGATCGACTCGATGACGAACGTCGGCCGGGGCCAGCGCGAGCTGATCATCGGCGACCGCTCCACCGGCAAGACGGCGATCGTGATCGACACGATCCTCAACCAGCGCGACACCGACGTGATGTGCATCTACGTCGCGATCGGCCAGAAGGCCTCCACGGTGGCACAGGTCGTCGAGCGGCTGCGCGAGGCGGGCGCGATGGAGTACACGACGATCGTCGCCGCCGGCGCGAGCGAGGCCGCGCCGATCAAGTGGATGGCGCCGTTCGCCGGCTGCGCGAGGGGCGAGCACTTCCTCTTCAACGGCAAGCACGCGCTCGTCATCTACGACGACCTGACGAAGCACGCGGACGCGTACCGGCAGCTCTCGCTGCTGCTGCGCCGCCCGCCGGGCCGCGAGGCGTTCCCCGGCGACGTCTTCTACCTGCACTCCCGCCTGCTCGAGCGCGCGTGCAAGCTCTCCGACGCGGAGGGCGGCGGCTCGCTGACGGCGCTGCCGATCATCGAGACGCAGGCCGGCGACGTGTCGGCGTACATCCCGACGAACGTGATCTCGATCACCGACGGTCAGATCTTCCTGCAGTCCGACCTGTTCTTCTCGGGCGTCCGTCCGGCGGTCAACGTCGGCACGAGCGTCTCCCGCGTCGGCTCGTCGGCGCAGACGAAGGCGATGAAGAAGGTCGCCGGCCGCCTGCGCCTCGACCTGGCCCAGTACCGCGAGCTGGAGGCCTTCGCCCAGTTCGGCTCCGAGCTCGACCAGGCGACGCAGTCGGCGCTCAACCGCGGCGAGAAGATGGTCGCGACGCTCAACCAGCCGCAGTACCAGCCGTGGCCGATGGAAGAGCAGGTCGCCGCGCTGTACGCCGGCGTCAACGGGCAGCTCGACGACATCCCCACCGCCGACATCCCGCGCTTCCACGAGGAGCTGCGGGAGGCGCTGCGCGACGAGCAGAGCATCTACACGGCGATCCGCGAGAGCGGCGACCTGAGCGACGAGACCGCGGAGAAGCTGAACGGGGAGCTCGAGAAGCTGAAGGGCCGCTTCCAGACGTCGGCCGGCGAGGAGAGCTAGT